>CAZEIA010000350.1:0-1500 GCA_964512335.1 uncultured Desulfobacterales bacterium | reverse complement strand
CTTTGGCTTCCGCGCCTGGAACAGGTGGCAGGAGGGGGGAAGATCCTGTGGCGATGAGCAGCCTGTCAAAGGCCTCCCAGCGGGTCTTCATGCTTTGCTTGTCCTCAACGCGGACCCGTCGCCCCCTGATATCCAATTCGGAAACCTCATTAAGAACGCTGGCATCGATATCCTGCTTTTTACGAAATATCTCGGGTGTTCTTTCGATAAGCTTGTTCATGTCGTCGACGACCCTGCCGACGTAGTAGGGAAGCCCTCAAGGCGCATAAGAAGTGTGAGGACTCTTTTCGAAGACTTTAATTTCCAGATCCTGATTTCTCCGTCTTGCATGAGATGCGGCGCTCATTCCTGCTGCATTTCCGCCGATTACCAGCAGCCGTTCATTTGCCATGATTTGTCCCTCTCTAGAGTAATTTTGCTTAGCGTTCAATTGGATCCGTGTCTCTGGCTTTCATGCTCTTATAAAATCAGAATACCATCCTCACCATGCCGGCCCTAGACGTCGATGCCGAAGGCGGCACGGAGCGTGTAGCCGACGAGAAAGCTGAGGCCGGCTACGCTCAGACTGAGTACCGCCATCTCACCGAACCGCTTCTTGAACGACAGTCCTTTGGCAAGGGCCATATAGTAGTTGAAGACCGCGATGATTGAGACCGCTATGATGACGCTGCTGGCGAGGCAGGCATAGTAGTTGGACAGAACGAAGTAGGGGACCACGAGGAGCGCCACGACGCAGACATAGGAGATTCCGGTGTAGGCGGCCGCCTTGATCGGTTTGTCCTTGGTTTCCCCCGCCTTGATGGAGAGATACTCCGAGGCCGCCATGGACATGGCGGCCGCAAGGCCCGTGGTGAGGGCGGACAGGGCGATGAGGGAGGTTTCCCTAAGCGCCAGGGTGAGACCCGCCAGCGCACCCGTCATCTCCACCAGCGCATCGTTCAGGCCGAGTACCATTGCGTCCGCGTACCGGAAGTGCTCTTCCTCGATGAAGCCGACCAGATGCTCCTCGTGCCGGTTCTCATCCTCCAGGATCTCGTCGATCTCCGCGATTTTGCCTCGGACCCGGGCGTAGCTTTCCTGTGCGGCCGCCTCGCGTCTCTCCATGAGCTTCAGGGTGAAGGTGAGACCGAACACGCGGCTCAGGATCCGGTAGGTCCGGAGCCTCCACCGGTGCGGGGCCCTGTCCTCCCCCGTGTGTTTGCGCAGGGTCTCGTAGTGTTTCTTCTCGTCTTCCGCCATCCTCCGCAGGAGGTCGGCGTTCTCCTCCGAACCGGTCCGTTCGGCCAGCCCCAGGTAGACATGATGCTCCGTGATCTCGTTCCGCTGCCAGGTGAGTAAATCACTTCTGGTTTTCCGATCGACCGTCCGGTCCAAAGAAACCTCCATCCATCCGGGCCGTCCGGGAACCCGGTTCGCCTCGTCGCTCAGACCATGCCGAGCAGCATGACAAAGAGAATGCCCCCCACGAAGGTGAAGATGGTCCGGTGGTCCTGCCCGGCG
>CAZEIA010000349.1:0-1522 GCA_964512335.1 uncultured Desulfobacterales bacterium | reverse complement strand
TTGGCGGAAGTGCATGGGAATCGAACCCACCTGAGACGGTTTTAGCGCCTCACACCGGATTTGAAGTCCGGGAGCCCCACCAGTGAGCTATCCACTTCCACGTTTCATTCTAGGCTGAGCAGTCCTGTCTGTCAATCCCATGCTCTGTAACACGCGACGGATATCCGTTTGTCAGAGGGAGCATGGTGGCTTTCAGGAGGCCGTGTGTTCAACGACTATGCGAAGAACGCGTCGGATGGGTTCGGCTGCACCCCAGAGCAACTGATCCCCGCAGGAAAAGGCGGTCAGGTATTCAGGTCCCATAACCATCTTTCGGATTCGGCCCACCGGGACTGTCAGGCCTCCGCTTACGGCCGCCGGAGTCAGCTGCCTGATTGTGGCCTCTTTCTCATTGGGCACGATTCTCACCCAATCGTTTCCCTCTGCCAGAATCCCTTCAATATCTTCCAGGCCCACGTCCCGGTTGAGCTTTACGGTAAAGGCCTGGCTGTGGCAACGCATGGCCCCAACCCGCACACAGACGCCGTCTATGGGAATCGGGGGCTGGATTCCCAGAATTTTGTTTGTTTCGACGAGGCCTTTCCATTCCTCTCGGGTCTGCCCGGATTCCATGGCGCGGTCGATCCAGGGGATCAGGCTGGCGGCGAGTGGAACTCCGAAATAGTTCACCGGGAAGCCGTCGCTTTGCATTATTTGAGTGAGGCGGGCGTCTATCTCTACGGCTGATGAGGCTGGATCCTTAAGGAGCTCACGCGATGCATCTCCAAGGACTCCCATCTGCACAACGAGTTCCTTCATGAAATTGGCGCCTGCGCCAGAAGCGGCCTGGTAGGTCATGCTGGATATCCATTCCACAAGTCCCTCCCTGAAGAGACCGCAAAGGGCCATGAGCATAAGGCTCACAGTGCAGTTACCTCCGACAAAGGTCTTTATGCCGGATACGAGTCCTTCATGGATCAACCGGCCGTTGACCGGGTCCAGGACGATGATGCTGTCCCTTTCCATGCGCAGGGTGGACGCCGAGTCGATCCAGGTCCCTTGCCAGCCCCTGCTCCTTAGCTTGGAATAAACGGCCTTGGTATAGTCTCCACCCTGACATGTGACAATGATGTCCTGACCCTCGAGCAAATCAAGTTCGTAGGCATCCTGGAGCGGGGGTATCTCCATGTTCACTTCAGGCCCTCGACCCCCCACGTTGGAAGTGGTGAAAAAAACCGGCTCAAACCCCTGAAAATCTCCTTTTTCAAGCATGCGTGCCATGAGCACCGAACCGACCATGCCTCTCCATCCAATGAATGCAGCCCTCAGCACGACGTGACCTCCCATGCACTCAAAAACCCCTGAACCGAAATGCAGGGGGGAAAGCGATGATCCTGATAAGGTACAAACCGGCCTATTGCAGGGATCATCAATGATGTTGTGGACCAGCCCGGAGAAGCGGGTCCATGTCTCTTCCCCGGCCCAGGCAAGAAAAGTAACAGAAAACCGAAGCACAGTGAAGTCTAAAACGTGTCCGTGATCA
>CAZEIA010000348.1:0-1602 GCA_964512335.1 uncultured Desulfobacterales bacterium | reverse complement strand
TGACAGGACATATCGAGGGGCGACTGCCGGTATATGAGTCCGAGCACCGGATTCGGACCAAGTCCGGCAGGTGGCTGTGGGTTCTGGATCGCGGCAAGATCGCTGAGCGGGACAAGGATGGCCTTCCTGTGCGGGTTACCGGTCTCATCGCCGACATCACCGAGCGTAAAGAGGCCGAGGAGGCATTGCGGGAACGCATCAAAGAGATGAATGCTTTTTACCACCTTTCTTCTCTCGTCGAGAAGCCCACCATGGTGCTCGATGAGTTGTACCAAGAGATGGCGAACGTCTTGCCGCAAAGCTGGCAGTACCCCGAAGTGACCTGTGCCAGGATCGTGATCAGCGACCGCGAGTTCCGCTCCAGCAACTTCGCCGAATCCCGTTGGCAACAAACCGAGATCATCCGGGTCAACGGTTCCGACGTGGGGAGTATTGATGTTGGGTACATCGAGGAGAAACCGAAACAGGATGAAGGGCCGTTCTTGAAAGAGGAAAGGATGCTCATCCACGCCATTGCCGAGCGGATCGGACACATCACCGAGCGCAAGCGGGCGGAGGAGGCGCGCAAAGCCAGCGAACATAAGTTTCGTATCATCGCCGATTACACCTATGACTGGGAAGGCTGGCATGACAACAAGGGCATTTTGCTGTGGGTCAATCCGGCCGTGGAGCGTATAACCGGTCGTACCACGGAAGAGTGCCTCGCAATGCGGGAATATCCCTTGCCCCTGATCCACCCAGAGGATCGCCACGTGTTCGAAACACTGAAAGTCCAGGCCCTGGCCGGGAAATCAGGCAACGATGTTCCCTTTCGCATCGTGCGCGAGGATCATTCAGCGTCGGCGACCTGGGCCGCAGTCTCCTGGAATCCGGTCTTGGATGATCGCGGGACACCCGATGGATACAGAACGAGCGTCCGGGATATCACCGAGCGCAAGCGGGCGGAGATGAAGGTTGTTGAAAGCGAAGCACTCCTCGAAGCCACCGGTCGCATGGCCCGAGTGGGCGGCTGGCAGCTGGACGCCGAAACAATGTCCGTCACCTGGACGAAGGAGACATACCGCATCCATGAAGTGCCCCTGGACTACAAACCACCGCTGGACAAGGCCATAGAGTTTTTCCACCCTGACGATCATGAGGCGCTGTCTCAGGCTATAGGGCGGGCTTTGGACCGGGGCGAGCCCTATGATATGGAACTGCAATTCATTACGGCCAAGGGCAACAAACTTTGGACACGGACGATCTGCTGGCCCGAGGTCGTGGATGGCAAGACCGTCAGGCTTCAGGGAACCTTTCAAGACATCACCGAGCGCAAGCAGGCTGAATCCGAGCGTGAACGATTGCTCTCGGCGATAGAACAGACCGGCGAGATGATCGTGATCACAGATTCCGAAGGGACCATCCAGTACGTCAACCCGGCTTTTGAACGGGTGACGGGTTATACTCGCGAGGAAGCGGTAGGACAAAACCCGCGCATACTCAAGAGCGGAAAGCAGGACCGTGCGTATTACGAATCCTTATGGGAAACCATATCCGGAGGCAGCACCTTTCAAGGGCGCATGGTCAACAGACGCAAGGACGGGACGCTTTTCACCGAAGAGT
>CAZEIA010000347.1:0-1673 GCA_964512335.1 uncultured Desulfobacterales bacterium | reverse complement strand
TACCAGGCCGTGATAAGCTCTGTTTCACAGGGCGAAGTTATGCTTATGCTCGAGCGAAGTCTCCCTGTTCCCGAGACTTCCCCCGTGGAAATCACTCTATGCCCCTCGCTTCTCAAGTCAAGGGCCATGGACTTCCTGATCCAAAAGGCCTCGGAGCTGGGTGTAGCCGGTATTCAACCCCACACATCGATCCGGTCCGTGGTTCACCTTGAAGGCAAGAGGGCGGATAGCCGCATTCGGCACTGGAAGGAAATCGCCGTAAACGCCGCAAAGCAGGCTGACCGGGCTGTTCCCACTCGGTTGGAAAGTCCACTATCCTTTGATGAGCTAATGGCCTGCTGGCGGGATAGCCGAGCACCCAAGATCATTCTGTGGGAAGCGGAAGAGGCGTCCGACCTGAAGGGCTTCCTGAGGCAGGGTTCCCCGGCCGATACCCTTGCGGTCGTAGTGGGTCCTGAGGGTGGCTTTCACCCGGACGAGGTGCGTGCGGCCCGGGATGCAGGCTTCTCCACTGTCTCCCTGGGAAGGCGGATTCTCCGGGCCGAGACCGCGGCCCTTGCGGTTGCGGCCGTGGTTCAATACGAGTGGGGGGACCTGAGTTTGGGTTGTTGATTTTATCTCTCTCGCTCCGTTTCATCAGCAAGGGCACTGGTTGTGGAGCCCTCAATAAAACCAAAACGAAATAGCACAATACTAATCCCTTCCTCATCAGAATCTAATCAGCCGGCGGCACTCTCACCTCATTTTACCACGATCGCGATTTTGAATTCGTCCCATCTATCAGATCCCTTAAGGAAGAGAGGTGAAGTCGAATACAACACCCTCTCCCCACAAACTCAGGAAGCTCAGAAGAAAGTCGGCATGATTTACCAGCTTTTCAACCTTGTCGAACGTACGTCGGCCCGGCACAACGTAATCTCTGGTCCAGGGAATGACCAATTTGCTCCTCGATAAACTCAAGGAGCTGAGACAGCAAGAAACAACTATGGTCGGGGTACTTCACCAGCCTGAGTTCCTGAAGAAATTCAGTGATGAGATATTTACCATGCCGACAGAAGAGGTTTGATAAATGAAGAAGAGAAATACATTTCAGATTGTCAATGCGTGCGCGGCAACCCCTGATAGAGTGATTGAAAACTGCATCATAAACATTGAAGGCGGAATAATTACAGGCATTGGGCCGGACCTGACTTTGTCGCCCGAGGCTATTGACGTCCAAAACGCCTTTGTCCTGCCCGGGTTCATAGATCTTCACAGCGATGCCATCGAAAGGGAAATCGAGTCACGGCCGGGAAGCTTCATGCCGGTAGACATGGCGGTCGCAGAGCTGGACAAAAAGCTGGCGGCGGCGGGCGTCACCACTATATTTCACGCCATCTCCTTTGCCGAAAAAGAATACGCCATACTAAGAACAATGCACATGGCCGACAGGATCATACGAGAGGTCAGCACCATGTCTACAAACCTGTGCGTAGATACAAGAATCCATGTCCGCTATGAAATCACCGACTCGAATGCCCTGCCCGTGATCCAGGACCTGATAAAGGAGGGTCATGTGGACCTGGTTTCCATTATGGATCGCACTCCCGGCCAGGGCCAGTTCAAGACCCTTGAGCACTTCAGAGAATACTACGGCGCCTATTTCTCCCAGGACGAGGACCTCATAATGGAGA
>CAZEIA010000346.1:0-1693 GCA_964512335.1 uncultured Desulfobacterales bacterium | reverse complement strand
ATGAGGTGGTCGCCGGGCTCGAGTCCTTCCGTGATCTGGACGCGGTCACCTTCGATCACACCTATGGACACGGTCCGGGCCTGTACGACACCATCTTTTTCCACGTAAAGAAGACGCTCACCGCTCCTGTCCACCAGGGCGAAGAGAGGAGCCGTGAGGGCGTCGGATATCACCTGGCGCATAAACGCGGCCCGCGCGATCATACCCGGACGTATACTATGTTCGGGGTTTGGGATAATCACCTTGACGTGGAACGTCTTGGTGGCCGGATCCGCCTTGTAGGCCACAAAGTCCACCTTGCCGGGGATCCTTTCTTCGGGAAAGGCGTCAATGCGCACCATGGCATCCTGGCCCTTCTCCAGGAACCGCACGTCCATTTCGGGGACGTCCACGTTGACCTTGATCCTCTCTACGTTGACTATGTCCGCGAGCGGGTCTCCCCGGCCTATAAATTCGCCTTGATCAACAAAAAGGTGATTGACCACGCCCTTTATGGGGGAGTGGATGAAACCCCGCCGGTACTCCACCCTGGCCCGCTTCAGGTCGCCCTCGGCCACACTCTTCTCCGTGCGGCTGCGGTCCAGTTCCTCCTTGGCGATAAGCTTCTTTTCAAAGAGCTCCACCCTTCGGCGATAAACATCGTCCGCCATGTCAAAGGCCGCCTGGGCCTGATCCAGGGCCGCCTTCAGGGAAGAGGCGTCCACCTTGGCAATGAGTTCGCCCTTTTTTACCTCGTCACCTTCTCGCGGACCGATCCATTCCACTTTACCCACCATATCGGAAGGGACACGCACATCCTCCCACGCCTCGGTCTTTCCCGGCAGGATCAGGATGTCGCGAATAGGCCTGGGACGCACCTCCTCAATAGATACCCGGACGGTCCGGGTTCTAGTCCCTTTCTCACTTTCAGCCTCGGCCTTGCTCTCCCGGCGATCGCATCCGCCGGCTGCAAGGGCTAGCGAAATCAGTGCAAGGAAGAGACCAAGCCTTCGGTATGTTATGCGACCCTTTTTCATGGTGTGCTCTCTTTGTCCTTCTATCTGATCGTATAAAACTTAGGCTTCTTCAATGCCCAAGGAAGATATATCCACGTGCTCGGCGTTTTTATTATTTTGACTCTCTTCGTGTCCTTCGTGCCCTTCGTGGTAAAGCTTCAATCTGTATCGGATAAAACCGGTTGCCCCTGCGTCCTCTTCCGGACTTACTCAGCACGAGCGGACAACCCGCGGAATGCCAGTCTCAGGAGCCTCTCCGGCCTCCCCGGGTCCGGGACACCGCCCAGGAGCTGGTCATGATGAAAACACAAGTCCAAAAGCCCCATGACCAGCATGGCCACCTCATCCGATTCCGTTTCGATCACCTCATGCCTGGATACGCCCTCGGCGTATATAATTTGAATCGCATTAAGCATGCGGCGGTGAAACCCCATCAAGTCATAAGACGGCACAGCGTCAGGCGGGCCGAAGAGCAGGTTGTGAATCAGCCGAAACAGATCCGGGTACTCGGCCGCACCCTCGTAAATGCTCCTGTAGATGAGAATAAAACGCTCAAGAGCGGTCCCGGGCGTCTCCATGATCTCCATCAGAAGGTCTTCCTGCATTTGGGTCGCCCGGTCCAGTATGGCCTTGAAGATCCCCGCCTTGCTCTCGAAATAGTAATAAAGCACGGGCTTGCTCACTCCGGCCCGCGCCAC
>CAZEIA010000345.1:0-1701 GCA_964512335.1 uncultured Desulfobacterales bacterium | reverse complement strand
TTTTCGCCCTCAGCGCTTTGAACTCCTTGTCATAGCACTCCTGCCATGTGGAGATTTCCCGGTCTGCATCACGCTGCCAGCGGGCCTTGTTAGCCACCGCCTCCCGGTTGGATTCAGCAAGGGGCTCTGTGAAAAAGGGCTGTAAGCCTGGGACATCCCTCAAGGCCCTTTTCAGCCACACGTAGAAGAAGTTGGAAAGCTCGGAATACTGCACATTGTTATAGTAAGGCGGATCCACGCAGATCAGGTGGACGCTTCCCGGCTCTGGGGTGGAAAGAGCGGCGGCATCTTCACATGTCACGGTTGGGGGGATAATGTCTGAACGGAACTGAAAAGACTCGCTTTCAAGCGTTTGATCTAAAGGATGAATACCGGCGTTATCATCTCCTGAGCCCAATGATTGAATCGAATCGTTTTCATCAGGATACTCATCATGGTCATCATCATCGTCATGTTCATCATCTACGGACAGCTCTCCGCCGTGTATAAGGGAAACCAACGCTTCATAGGCATCCACGACCTGGTTCGCCCCCCACATGACCGTCTCTCTTGCTCCTTCAAACTCACAGAAAGCCGGCCGAAAAGCGAAATCATGACGGGAAAACGTCTGGGCCACAGTTTGTCGGCCATAATGCCAGAACGTATTGACGCTGTTATAGTTGACCACCTTGCTCAGAATAAAGGCCAGGTAGACGCTCACCGCTTCAGCTTCGTCCTGGGGCAGTTCTCGATGTGCCTGCTGAATGGCTTCCCTGATCTCCTCCAGGATCACCATATTGGTAAGAAGCTGGCGGGACAGGAAAAAGTCGCGCCAACGAGTCATTCCGTACTCTCGTGGGCGTTTATCCTCCATGTCCTCCGGCACCTCCTCGTCCGGCACAAGCCCCTGTGCCTCCCATGCAGGCAGGAGCCGGGTCAGCTCTTCCTCGGCCTTCTCAACGGCCTCGAGGTCCTCCCCCGTGGGCGCACGAAAGCGCCACATGTAGCGGACCTTCTGCTCTCCATTCTTATAGGTGAGTCGTACTGGAACTTGCGAGCACACCGCATACATCTGGGCGGGCAACCCGCCGGTCCGCTCTCTGGCAAGTTCTTTGACCTCCTCCCCGGTCATGACATGACCGCATCGAGGGCAGATGGCTTTGCCATCCTTAAACGTTGGCGTTTCTCTGGGATGCCACTTCGCAAAATCAGGCCTCGGCCACCGGCATTCCTTCCACTCTGATCTTTTTACGATCCTGAAGGTGCAGTCGTTTCCATGGCCCCGAAGTGGCACCACGGGGAAGGCTGCAATGGAGGCTTCTGGCTTGCCTTTTTTGGTGACTATATGGAAATTTGTGGATATGGGAATATTCAAATGACAATTGGAGCAGGGGACAATACGACACCAAAGATTACAATTTTTTGTAGAATCACTATTGTCTGGTTCGCGATGAATTATTGTTTTTGCTTTAAATTCACCTGCAGCTCTCGTCTCTTCTTCCCTCCACCAAGTATCTCTTGGCTCGATATAGAAATAGGGTATAAGCCTACTTTTTACCGATAAAATGATATCTTTTGTATACCTAGTTATTCTTGATGAAAGACTTTTTCCATAAATTGATGGAAATCCAATCGTCGCTTTAAGGGTTAAAGAAGAAACAGGATTTAGATCATTTGCATATGTTTTCAATTCTGGATAATAACGAAACATTACAGCTCTTC
>CAZEIA010000344.1:0-1753 GCA_964512335.1 uncultured Desulfobacterales bacterium | reverse complement strand
CCAGAAACCAGGCCCGCGCCATCGCACAGGCGGTGGTCGGCTCCCGGACCGCGGCCTGCGCTCAGGTCCTGGGCCCGATTACGAGCCTTTATTGGTGGGAAGGCCGGATGGAGGAGTCCGAAGAATACCTGTTGGTGATGAAAACGCGCTCTGACTCCTATCAGGCACTTGAAGAGACCATTCGCGCCAACCACACTTATGATGTCCCGGAGATCCTGGCCATGCCTGTGCAAACGGGCGGAGCCGACTATATGGACTGGATAAGGGACCAAGTAAGGCCTCCAACAGTGTGACGAGTTTCCTTCCTTGATCAGGGCAGGCGCCGATTGGAATGCGGTCCCGGCCTCCTGAAAAATGCGATAAAACCGAATAAAAACCGAATAAAATCCTTGACAAGCCCCTGTGGATGGTGTTCAATGCCGTCAAATTTCCGCCTTTCAGGCGGGGGTGTGTCCGCAGCAGGTATGCGGCCGCCGTATCTTTGGGAGGGAAGGAGGTGAGAAGACTGGTTCTTTGGTTTGTGAGTTCGTTTAAACCTTCTGATTTCATCATTTAACTTTTTTAGGAGGAAAGAGAATGAAAAAGGCATTGATAGGACTGATGGCTCTGGCCTTTGTCGCGGCATTCTCCATGCCCGCGGCAGCCCAGAGCGAAGTCAGCTTCGGCGGCTTCGTGGCCTTTGACACATGGTATGTGGACACGGATGAGCCCGCCCTTGACATGGACAACGACCTGTTCTGGGATGACGGGCATTATTCCGACAAAGACCTGATCTGGACCATGGAATCGGTCACCAGCAGGTTCAACGCAACCTTCAAACGGGAAAACTTCACGGGCTTCGTGGAGATCCGGCCTCTTGCCAATGTGAGCCTGAGGCAGTGGAATGCCGAGTGGAACTTCGGCCCCGGCTACCTCCTGATCGGGCAGACCTGGTTACCCAGCTTCATGCCGGTCTCCTCGAGCGTAGGACCTTCCGGAAATATAGGGCCCAGCGGCTGCGGTAGTTCACCCTTGGGAGGAGACACTGGAAACTGTTCAGCCCGTGCCCCGATGATCCGGCTTCGCTTCCCCTTTAGCGTGGGCCAGTTCACCTTTGCCATGATCGATCCCTCAACTCCTCGTACGGCAGTTAGTGTTCCGGCGCTTGATGATACCAAGTTGTCCCTTCCCCAACTCGAAGGAAAAATCGATCTGAGCTTTGGTCCCATGTCATTCGGCCTCTTTGGTGGATGGAAGCAGTTCAAGCAGTCCTACCGCAATATGGATGGAGACCTTATTCCGGATCAAACCGATTTCAAGATCAACTCCTACATCCTGGCCGCCAATACCAAGTTCACGGGCGGGCCCTTCTCCGTTGCACTCGCCGGATGGATGGGCGAAAATCCTTTTGAGTATGGATATCTTGGTACCCCTAATTTTCCGGCAGATAACTTAACCGGGTGGAATACTCCCCGAGCTTTGATCGCTGACGTCAGCGGTGACGGCCTTTTGGACACCGTTTATGATACGGACGCCTGGGGAGCGTACATCAATTTCACTTTCAAGCTGAACGACATGCTGAGCTTTGCAGCAGGTGGCGGCAAGATGGAACTCGACGGCGATTATGGAGCACTTTCATATGACCGCGAAAGCACCCATATGTTCATGAATGCCACCATTACCGTGGCTGAAGGCTTCACCCTCACACCGGAAATAGGACGGTTCGACTGGAAAAACGCAGACACCTTTAACGCCAATACCAACACCGGCTTGA
>CAZEIA010000343.1:0-1761 GCA_964512335.1 uncultured Desulfobacterales bacterium | reverse complement strand
CTGAAGAAGGAACGTTCGATCTCTCGGCCTATCGCTGGGACGACCGGCTTTTCTCGCAGCTCCTGGTTCGAACCAACCCCATCAACAGCGATCAGGCAATGAGCATCAGCAAGGCCCTTAGAAAAGAGATCGGGAAAATGGAGCTCAGCACGCTCACTATACCCCTCCTCGAAAAGATCATCGAGGCGAAGCTGCTTGATTTCGGGCTTCAAAAGGCCTCACCGGTCAAGCTGGACAGCTCCATGCTCATCAGGGAAGACCTCCCGCTCTCGGAAAACGCCTGGACCGTCCTGGAGCGACGCTACCTGAAGAAGGACTCCGAGGGAAAACTCCTGGAGACACCCGCCCAGATGTTCCGCCGCGTCGCAAAACACATGGCGGCCGCCGAGCGAAACTATGGGAACGGTGAGATGGAACGTGAGATGGAAAAGGCTTTTTACAGGATCATGACCGAGCTCACATTCCTGCCCAATTCCCCCACCCTTATGAACGCCGGCCGCCGCCTTGGACAGCTTGCGGCCTGTTTCGTCCTCCCTGTCGAGGACAGCATGGAGGGAATCTTCGACAGCCTCAAGAACGCCGCCCTGATTCACAAGTCAGGGGGAGGAACCGGGTTCAGCTTTTCGAGGCTGCGCCCCAAGAACAGCCGCGTAGGCACTACAGGCGGCGTTGCCTCCGGGCCCGTCTCTTTTATGAAGATTTTCAACACGGCCACGGAGCAGGTAAAGCAGGGGGGGACCCGTCGTGGTGCAAACATGGCGGTCCTGAAGGTGGATCATCCAGACATCATGGAGTTCATTCTCTGCAAGAAAAAAAACAGAGACCTCAACAACTTCAACATCTCCGTAGGTGTCACCGACGCGTTTATGGCCGCGGTCAGGGAAGACCGGGACTACGACCTGATCGATCCCCGCACGGGAAACCCTGCCGGATCGCTCCGTGCCGCCGATGTCTACCGGGCCCTGGTGGAGCAGGCCTGGGAGAACGGAGATCCCGGGGTCATTTTTCTGGACGCAATAAACAGGGATAACCCAACACCCAACCTGGGCGAAATCGAGAGCACAAACCCTTGCGGAGAACAGCCTCTTCTCCCCATGGAGGCTTGCAACCTGGGAGCAATAAACCTGTCCCGGTTCGTCATTGAGCATCAGGGTGAAGCCCGGGTGGATTACAAAGCCCTCCGCGATGTCGTCTGGGTGGCGGTGCGTTTCCTGGACAATGTTATAGACGTCTCCAGATATCCTCTGCCCGAAATCCGCGACACGGTCTTGGGGAACCGCAAGATCGGGCTGGGCGTCATGGGATTCGCTGACATGCTCTTCCGGCTTGCCGTGCCATACGACTCCGAAGAGGCCCTGTTGCTGGCCGAGGAGATCATGTCCTTTATCCAGACCGAGTCCCGCGAGGCCTCCAGGGTCCTGGCTGAGGAAAGAGGTGTGTTTCCCAACTTCGACAAGAGCACCTATGGGCAGGTCAAAGAGCCCGGCATCAGAAACGCCACAACTGTAACCATTGCACCCACCGGGACCCTCAGCATCATCGCCGGGTGTTCGAGCGGAATCGAACCCTTGTTCGCCCTGAGCTTTGTTAGAAGGGTCATGGACAACGATGAGTTGCTCGAGGTAAACCCCTGCTTCGAATCCGTGGCCCGGAAGGAAGGGTTTTATAACAGCACGGTCATGGACACCATCGCTCGGGCGGGCGGGCTGAAGGATATAGACGGGATCCCCGAGGACGTAAAAAGGGTTTTCGTGACGGCCC
>CAZEIA010000342.1:0-1762 GCA_964512335.1 uncultured Desulfobacterales bacterium | reverse complement strand
TCAGCACAGACTCCAGAAGCAGGGCCTCGATCTCGTTTTCAAGCGTGGCCGCCTTTACATAACCCTCCATTGGATGCCCCTCCAAGCCGACTCTTTGGTCTATTGCCTTCTTCGTGATCTTCGCGCTCTTCGTGGTCTATCTTTTGAACCCCCTATCAAACAGGCAGCTCCAGCGGTTGACTGCAAAGACCTTCTCCCACAGGCCCTCACATCTCATTGAGCCGTTCTATAAACTGCACCAACCTGCCGAAATCGGTCCGGTTGAAGTCGACCAGGAGGCGGGGAAGTGACAGCAGGTCCGGTTCGTCCCTCTCCACCGGAAGAGGGTCTGAGAGTTCCAGATCTCCCCCGGGAGACAGGATATCGGCGAAATCTGCTCGAAGCTCGTCAAGAGGGAAGGGATCCGGAAGCTCCTTCAATCGAATGACCAGCCTGGGTCCCACATAACGGAGACTGTGATAGCGGCGATAGAACCGCCCGACTCGAAAAACCGCCTCCTCGGGGCAATCCAGACGCTTGAACAGTAAAAAGTCCGAGGGGCCTATGGCACCGCGGCCCAGGAGTTCCTCCCTCAGGAACTCCTCCCAGCGCATCCAGTACGTACCGCCCGGAAGATCCAGCAAAAGGATCGGAAGAGGCGCCCGCTTTCCCGTCTGAACAAGCGTCAGGATCTCCATGGCCTCATCAAGGGTGCCGAACCCGCCCGGGACCAGAATCACGGCATCCGCCTCCTTGACAAAGGCCACCTTCCGATTGAAGAAGTACTTATAATTGATGCTTCTCGGAAGGCCGTCGAGCACGGGATTGGCCTTCTGCTCTGAAGGCAGCCGGATGTTGACCCCGAAGGAGTGTTCCGGCCCTGCCCCCTCGTTCACGGCCTGCATCAGGCCCGGCCCTCCTCCCGTGATCACCATGTCCCCTTCCTTTGCCAGGAGCTCTCCCAGCTTGCGGGCCATATGGTAAATCGGCTCATCAGGACGCGTGCGGGCCGATCCGAATACCGTAACCTTTCGAACAGCACGATACGGCGCGAAGATCTTGGATGTGTAACGCATCTCCTTGAGGGACATGTTCATAAGCTTCAGGTCGGCACGGCTCACACCTTCCCGTCCGGCCTTGAGCGACGTAATGATCATTTCCCGTACGATCTCCCGGTCCTGCACATGCCCGGCAAGCTCCATGAGTTCGTCAATAGCCCGGTCCACCGGGCCCCCGGTTCGCTCGAAGGTCAGAGGCGCTTTACCGGAGCCGCCTTTGAGATTTTCGTTCTGTTGCATGACCAATTTATCTCCTGGTCTATGGTGATATTTCTCGCTGTCTTTGCGTCCCGGCGAAAAAATAGAATGCGGAAAACTAATCAAAGGGCCGTAGAAGTGCCCGGAGCCGGGGATACCAGTTTCGAGGGCTGCGAAGACGCCTCCAGGCCTCGAGGCCTTCCCTGCGGTGATCAGGGCCGGGCCTCAGATCCGCGTACAATTCCCGGTTCACCAGATCCACCAGCAGCATAATATCCCCCGAAAGGTCCTTGAATCGGGCACCCAGCCGCACTCCATACTCCATGGGGGTATCGGTGGGTATGCGCGGCCACCCGGAACGCGCCCCCCATACCGATAACCGGCTGAAAAGCCGCACGGGATCGGGGTCGCGAAGGGCCCTCAGCTTGTGCACAGGCGACATGACCCTTATACGGCCCAGCCACCGAATGAACAGCTCCAGGATCGCGAATAATCGCAGGGTCCTTGCGTATTCCGGACGAGTCCTG
>CAZEIA010000341.1:0-1765 GCA_964512335.1 uncultured Desulfobacterales bacterium | reverse complement strand
CCGAGGTCTTGACGGAAAGAATCCTGCAGGGTGAGACACTTAACGGAGCGGGGCCTTTGACGCCGGGTCTGGGGAACCGCAAGAACGCCTTTAGAAGTCCTGTGCTGGGGCGGATGCTCTCCGGCCGAAGGCGGTTTCAGACCTCACTTCGGGGCTGCAACCTGTCCATGACCCGGGAGGATTTCCTCCTGGTGGACGGCTATGACGAGACCTTTGACGCGGCCTGGGGCCGCGAGGACTCGGACATCTGCTACCGCCTGTTTCACAGTGGTGTTTCCTGCAGGAACCTATGGTTCATGGCCCTTCAGTATCACCTGGATCACGCGGTCCAAAAGAACCGTGCCAGGGACGTCCTGGATGAAGAACTGGTCCGCCTGCGTCAAGAAAGGAGAAAGAAGGCCCTCAGAGGATTTTCCGCGCTGTCCGGCGAAGGAGGCGTTGTCAGGTCAAGTTCAGGAAGAGGAAAAGGGTACGCTTGATATGGATGTTCTGGGGATCTCATGCTTTTATCATGACAGCGCCGCAGCCCTGGTCAGGGACGGCCGGATCATTGCCGCGGCCCAGGAGGAGAGGTTCACGCGCAAGAAGCATGACCCGCGTTTTCCTGCAAATGCCATTGAATACTGCCTCGAGGAGGGCGATGTCACCGCGGAGGGGCTTGACTTTGTTGTCTTTTACGACAAGCCTCTTCTCACGTTCGAGCGGCTTCTCTTGAGCTATTTGACGGTCGCGCCCAGGGGGCTTCGTTCATGGCTCGAGGCCATGCCTTTATGGCTCGGCAAGAAACTCCATGTGCCCAAGGTGGTGGAGCGGGAGACGGGATACAAAGGTGAAGTCCTGTTCACCGAGCACCACGAGGCCCATGCGGCGTCGGCGTTCTATCCTTCACCCTATGAGGAGGCCGCAATTCTCACCATTGACGGCGTGGGTGAGTGGGCCACCGCCAGCTACGGTACGGGCAAGGGAAACGAGATCGCCTTGCTCAAGGAGCTCCACTTCCCTGACTCTCTGGGCCTGCTTTACTCGGCGTTTACATACTTCACCGGGTTCAGGGTCAACAGCGGCGAGTACAAGCTGATGGGGCTCGCCCCTTACGGCCGTCCCGTTTACAGGGACAGGATCCTTAACGAGCTCATCGACTTGAAAGAGGATGGTTCCCTCAGGCTGAATCTGGATTACTTCGACTTTCTAGGCGGCCTGCGCATGACCAACAAGCGGTTCGACAAGCTCTTTGACGGCCCGCCTCGAAAACCCGAGACCGAGATTACACAGCGCGACATGGATATTGCCGCAAGCATCCAGTCCGTCACCGAGGAGGCGATCCTTCGAATGATGCGGCATGTGCACAGCGAGACGGGCATGAAGCATCTCTGCCTTGCAGGCGGGGTCGCTTTGAACTGCGTGGCCAACGGCCGCATCCTCCGGGAAGGTCCCTTTGAGGACATCTGGATTCAGCCTGCGGCCGGAGACGCGGGCGGGGCCCTGGGCGCGGCCCTGTCTGTGTGGCACCGGTACCTGGGGAACGAGCGCTGCGTATCGCCCGGGTGCGACAGCCAGGCGGGCTCATATCTGGGGCCTTCGTTTTCACCGGACAAGGTCGAGGACTTTCTGGACGGAGAGAATTACCCCTACATCCGCCTGAACAGGGAAGAGCGCAACCGGATAATCGCGGAGCAGATCGCCCAGGGCAAGATAATCGGATACATGGCCGGCCGCATGGAGTTCGGTCCCAGGGCTTTGGGGGCCCGCAGCATACTGGGCGACG
>CAZEIA010000340.1:0-1770 GCA_964512335.1 uncultured Desulfobacterales bacterium | reverse complement strand
GCCGCTCTGAAATATCGCATACATGGATTCTCTCTCCTTGTTGAAGTCGTAACCATTCATACTAAAATTCAAGAGGCCCGTTGTCAACAGCAAAAAACCCCGCCGCAAAACCTTTAAAAATTCCGACTTATTGATCTTTCTTCAGGAAATTATCGCTTGTCAAGTAATATTTTTCTGAATATTTTACCATTATGTCGCTTAATTTACAATGCTACAGGTTACTTACCCGCCATTTGCCTGAACCTTCGGAAAAGGCGCGTGGTTATTCTCACGGGCGCCAGGCAGACAGGAGACGACCGGAAGGGTTGACGATGCATACTTAGGCATTTATCCTTGAGGTAGTAGACTTGCCGGGGTATAATTGAAATTATTGAATGAGGATTTTCACCCATACCACATCTCTGATCCGGTCGAGCAGCTCTTTTCAGCTTAATCATGTCGTAAATTTGATTGGTCGGCCTTTTGACGTAATAATATGTGATTTTTGCGTTAGGAATCAGATGTGAAGACAACTGAATACTTCAAGCACATGCGAAAAAGGCCGGATCGTGCTATAATAAAAAATGAATTGATATCCCGTGTAGTCCGTTCCCCGCAGAAGACTGAGACGCAATCAGATGGGAGGATACGTAAATGGGGATGGATCCCGGAAGAAGGCAAGTTCCTTCGTGTCATTTTATTGGAAGACGGTGAAACTGTTCACAATGCCTTCTACGACAGGTCTTTCAAGGAGAGCCGGAAATGAGAGTCAAATATTTTTCTGATACGGACACCGCGTTGGTTGAGTTTACAGATAATAAAGTCTTTGAGACAAAAGAGATCGGCGAAAATATCTATATAGATCTCGATGGAAAAGGAAACCTCGTGAGCATGACTATTGAGCATGCACGTGCGAACGCTCGTCTCGAGGAGTTTTCCCTCCATGAAGTTGTAAGCTTACCCCCTGAGGATCGCCAAACGATCAGTTCCACCTGACGACCAGAACAGCGATGGTCCCCAAAAAACCGTGCAATATTTCAAACGCTGATTGCCTCGTAAGAATCCGGGTTCCCCGTCGGTTGCCCGGCCGATCCTTTGGCGTGGATAGACGAAGTCAAGCCGGGCCGGAAAGTGGTCACCGGGGATCA
The DNA here is from genome assembly GCA_964512335.1 of uncultured Desulfobacterales bacterium. Lineage (GTDB taxonomy): Bacteria > Desulfobacterota > DSM-4660 > Desulfatiglandales > HGW-15 > JAIPEI01. The sequence continues at coordinate 643 of CAZEIA010000340.1, read as the reverse complement.
CTGGCAGTCCGAATGGAGGATGCGTGCTGCTGCTCTGGAAGAACTGGACGATGAGCAGGGCTTGCATGATTGGTGCTTGAAGTTGAAGAAGGGCCTCAACTTATTGTTTTTATTGGTGCCCCCGGCGCGACTCGAACGCACGACACCCAGATTAGGAATCTGGTGCTCTATCCACCTGAGCTACGGGGGCACTCCCAGCTTTATTTACCACAACAATATCAAATGTCAACGCGTTTAAAATCCCGGAAGGATCTCACCACTAACCTTGCATTTTCCGCCTTTTCACAGTCACCGACACCCCTCACAGACACCTATCAAAGCCTCACCGCACAAACCGCACTACCGGGAACCGCTCTTTGAGGAGATCTCCAAGGCGGCGAAGGAAAAGATACAGGAACAGGGTGGAGCCCAGGAGCTCCAGCATCTCCTCCACAAGCATTACCGCATGCCGGAACTTGACCTTTCCCCATCCCATGGCCTCCTCTACGCCCTCGTAAGGCAGCCCGGCCCCTTCCCAGGCGTCCAGGATAACGGCCGCGGCCCAGAGGCCGAGGGCAAAAATGAGCAGGAGCCTGGCCCGCGCTCCAACAAGCTCCCGAAAGAGAAACACCAGCATGAAAAGGCCGAACAACGCGAACAGGGG
>CAZEIA010000339.1:0-1771 GCA_964512335.1 uncultured Desulfobacterales bacterium | reverse complement strand
CGAAGAGTACCGCGGTTTCGTCGTATACGGTGACCACAAGAGGACAAACCCGTTCCACAAAGACGTATTCGTCTCTAGCAACCTCGATGAAGGAATAGAGTATGCGGCCTCTGCCTTGCCCACGGTTACGTATAGAATAAAGACAGATGAATTCAATCAAGACAGCCTGATAAACTGGAATGCGGAGGGCATTCAAGGCCATAAGGCCCAATGCGCCATTGTCGTCAATGAAAGCACCAGTCTAGATCCAGAGCCATGGGTCTGGGCTAGAAACCTGGGCAATGTTCCAGGCACCCCCTGTGATTCAGCTGGAATTGATATATTTAGAGATCAAATAGTCGCCGACATGCCGGAGCACGATGTTGAACTGGAAAGCAAGTTGGTGATGTACGCAATTGGCCACGAGGTCGCTCATGGTGCATCGATTCCGTGTCGTGCTTGTGTCTGTGGTGGGCTGAACTATTCCATGATGTGTACGACGACATCCATCGGTCCGCCTCCGGGCTGTCTGTTTTCGACTACACCGAACACCTACGATGAAGCCTTGGACTTGCCGCATCTAGACCTGGTATCGCAGTGAGCGGCGGAAAGGATCGAAAATGGTTCTCTCGACTTCGCCGGTGTTGAAGAAATACAGAACGTCTCATCTGGGTATTCTGATCCTCGCGGGTGCCGTCTCTTTGGCAGCGCCTGAACATGGTTCCGCCAAGGACAGCAAAGAGCGCTGCAAGCAGGCCGAGATAATGCACAAATATTCCGGGACCCCATGGAATTGGGGCCACCTTGGGGTGAAGATTGAAGAGAACAATACCTGGTACGAAATGAGGTCAGAACGCTATTTCGTCGGCGATCCGGTTCGTGGACGAATTCATATCTCCCCTGCGACCTACCCAGAATTGCTGAGCAGGGAGGACCTGGACAAGGTACCCAAGTGCCTTGTGATGAGGGTGTACCGGCTTGTAGAAAACGAAGGCGGAAAACTAATAAAAGAAGAGACGCCAATTGCAAGCGGCTCACTTGACAGTCTGGGATTGGACGAGCAGTCGCGCTGGAACCAGGCCTGGAACAAGGTGAGGGAAGAAAAAGACCTATCCGATGCCTTGAAGAAAACCAGCCAATGGCGGATGTCCGATGAATTCACGGTAAGAGAGATCATCGGGCAACAGCTTCCTGCAGGAAAGTACATCATCAGTGTTGTTCCTGAAAACGAATCATGCGATATTTTTGGCAAAAGCTCCAGGTGCAAGAAACCTATTCTCGCCAGGGTCGAGGATCGAATAGTATGGATATACAAACCGAATACCCGAAGGCTCAGGGCGATGAAGAAGTGCTGGGAAGGTTGGGAGATGATATCGTCAGAAGTGTCTGGGTTTAGTAAAGACATTGGAGTCTGGGAAAAGGCGGTCGAGTTCCATTTTCTGCCTGCCACCAAGATTCACCCCGGTATTCCATGTGCCTGGGGATGCATGAAGGCCTACTTCCTCAAAAAAGGAAACCGAAAAAAATACGAGGAGTATTCCCTCAAGGGTTGCCGGGCACACCAAATGGAAAACCTCCGTAGCAACTGTCTTGAGCGAAGGCAGAACGTCCTGGAGAACTGGGAAGAGAGGGTCAGAAGCAGCAGGCGTTAGCGTGGGCTTTGACCGAAAAGGGAGGGCGCAGCAAGGTTAGGCTGCTACCAAGGAGCCGCATGGGTTTGTCGGTCGTTCTCGGCACTCAGCAGGGATCGACCTCGCGGCTTTCTTGGCCCAGGGCTTCGGGGAAGGATTCG
>CAZEIA010000338.1:0-1773 GCA_964512335.1 uncultured Desulfobacterales bacterium | reverse complement strand
ACCAGTTCGTAGATGCAGTCGATCAGCCCGGACCCGCAGATCCCCCTGGGTGAAGCGTTACCGATGGTCTGATATGATACGTTCCCGTCTTCGATCTTCACCTTCTCGATGGCACCTCGTGTGGCGCGCATGCCGCAGGTGGTCCCCCCGCCTTCAAACGAAGGCCCGGCCGATGCAGAGCAGCAGACCAGCCAGTCGCTGTTACCTACGGCGATCTCACCATTCGTCCCGATGTCGATGAGCCCCTGTACCGCCTCCTGTTCCGCAATTCCTGAAGAAATCACCCCGGCGACAATATCGCCTCCTACGTAGGAGGCAACGCTGGGAAGTGTTTCCAGTATACCCTGAGGGTGAATGCGGATTCCAAGCTCCGACGCAAGAATCTGCGGATAGACGTCCGCGGTAGGGACATAGGGCTCCATCCGGATGGCGCACGGGGTCAACCCGAGAAGCAGATGACTCATGGTGGTGTTGCCTGCGGCCATCAAGGCGAAGATATCTTCCCTCTCGATACCCTCCCTCTTGACAAGGGCGTCGATCAGATCGTTGATGTTCTTTACTACGGCTTCCTGCAAAGGGTGCAGGCCGGACCCATCCTTTCTGCACGCGAATATCATTCGAGAAATGACGTCCTCCCCGTACTGGGCCTGCATGTTGTGGGTCCCTTCCACGCCCAGGACCCGGCCGGTGCGAAGGTCCACCAGCTGGGCCACGACCGTGGTGGTGCCTACATCAACCGCAAGCCCGTAATGCCGATTCGTGGTGTCCAGGGCCTCAACCTTTTGAATCTTGTATCCCTTGCCCTGATGTAACACCGTGACCGTCACTTTCCATTCATTGTCCCTTAGAAGATCGGAGAGGTTTCGGAGACACTGGAGGGAAATGTCGTAAGAATGCCACCCTATACGCCGCCGGAGCGCCCTGGAAACCCGTTCGATGTCCGATATGTTGTCCTCCAGCGTAGGAATAGGCAGTTCCAAAAATGCCTTTCTGGCGAGGGGCTTGAGAGGATATTGCGTCGGGCTCCGATCTTCCCTGACTACGACATCTTCGCCCTGAACCACTTCGTCACGTGTCTCCCCGGTCATGATCTGCTCGTCATCCAGCAAGGATTCCGAGGGAATCTCAACGCTTAGGTCTTCGTGTACCTCGGTCTGACAAGCCAGGACATAGCCTTGTTCCAGTTCCTCGGAAGAGAAGAAGGCCGAAGCATTCTCGTCCTGTATCGCCTTACCTTTAACTATGCGAACCCGGCACTCACCGCAGACGCCCTCTCCGCCGCAAAGGTTGTTTATGTAGACACCCGCCTTCTGAGCGGCCTCTGCCAGAGTGAGGCCGTCGTCGACCTCCACGGATCGCTCAAAGGGAAGAAACGTGACGCGGTACTTATCCATATTTTCACTCCATTTCTGTTCACCGGCCATTTTTCATAACCTTACTTTCTCAAGGAGAAGAGTTACTTCAAATTACGCCCGCTAAAAAACCGCTCGCGAAGGTTCCGGGCCGGAGTATTTTTTGTATATCATCTGCCCGTGAAATGTGAAACCCAAATTTGCCGGCGTGGCATCAGGATACGCCGGGAATCCCTGTTGACAATACTATATATTGGACTTTATCATTAAAGGTCTTCAACATAGGAGATATCCGCAATTCCCTTTCGTAAACGGTATCACAGGAGTTCAAAATGACAAAGGCTAGGGAATGCAAGTTCCTGGTCACTGAAGAAGGAACGTTCGATCTCTCGGCCTATCGCTGGGACGACCGGCTTTTCTC
>CAZEIA010000337.1:0-1801 GCA_964512335.1 uncultured Desulfobacterales bacterium | reverse complement strand
GCCGGCCCTTGACGGCGTCCTCGAGCCTCCCGCCTGATTTCCGCACGATCTTGGGGAGCTTTAAGAGCCGCTCAGGAAGTTTGGCCCGCACCCTGAAATTAATGAACTCCACCGGGCTTTCCGGATAAGTGCGGCCATACAGCCTCTTGTAGATTTCATCGAACCGGGACCGGACCGTTTCAGGAGCAACCGCACTCACGTCGGTCTCCGTAACGGCGACATTGGTTTCCGATCCCTGGCCCACGAAGCGCATGTCCACCGAGCGCTCATAAAGGACGTCGGCGACGGCGCCGGACTTCTGAAGGGTCCTGGCGCCCTCGACCTCCAGTTCCTGGAATATGGCCTCGATTTCCTTGAAGTCGACTTCAGCCAGAGAGACCTTGTGGCTTCGCACCAGATCGAACGCCCTGGGGGCGGTAAAAAAACCCAACGCCGAGCCCACACCGGCGTTGGGCGGAACGATCAGCCTGGGGGCGCCCAGCTTTTTGGCCAGCCCGTAGGCGTGCACCGGACCGGCCCCGCCGAATGCCGACACCGTGACCACATTGGGATTTCCGCCCTTCTCGGCTATGTGAGTCTTGGCCGCAGCGGCCATTGTCTCATTGATGAGGTCGTGTATGCCCCAGACCGCCTGGATAAAAGATACCCCCAGGGGTCCGGCGATCTGCTCCTCCACAGCGCGCGCGGCAGCCTCCTTGTCAAGGGCCATCTCGCCTCCCAGGAAGTACTCCGCATCCAGGTAACCCAGAAGAAGGTCCGCATCGGTCACGCAGGGGCGCTCCCCCCCGCGGCCGTAGCAGACCGGGCCCGGGTCGGCGCCTGCACTCTCAGGCCCCACCTGCAGGGTGCCCAGGCGGCTGACCTTGGCGATGCTTCCCCCACCGGCCCCGATCTCCATGAGATCCACCACCGGCACCTGAATGGTGAGTCCGCTGCCTTTCATGAACCGCTGCACACGGCCCACCTCAAAGGTGGGTACCACTCCGGCCACGCCTCCCTGGATGAGGCAGCTCTTAGCCGTGGTGCCGCCCATATCGAAGCAGAACATCTCCGGAAGACCGAACATCTTCCCGTAGTACTGCCCGCTGATCACAGCGGCCGTTGGTCCGGACTCGATGATGCGGACCGGAAACTCAGCTGCGGTATCCACGGACGTGATGCCGCCGCTCGAGAGCATAATGAACAGCTGTGCGTTGATCCCGATGGACCGGAGGCGGCCCTCAAGCTTTGAGAGATACCGCCCGGTCAAAGGCTTTACATATGCGTTCGTTGCAGTGGTGCTGGTTCGCTCGTACTCCCGTATCTGGGGAAGGACCTTATATGAAACCGAGACGGACAGGTCAGGGGCCTCCTCCTCGATGATATCCTTTATCATCATCTCGTGTGCAGGGTTTTCAAAGGAGTTGAGGAGGCATACCGCAATGGACTCCACCCCCGTATCCAGAAGCCTGCGAACAACCTTCCTGGCCTCTTCAGGGTCAAGGGGCTTGAGCACGGTGCCGTCGCTTCGCACACGCTCATCCACTTCCAGCCGGCGGCTTCGGGGAATCAGGGGCTCGGGAAACTCAGCGAAGATATCATACGGGGCATAACGGATCTCACGGCCCAGCTCGAGTACGTCACGAAACCCCTTCGTGGTAATGAGCCCGGTGGAGGCGCCCTTGCGCTCTATGATGGCATTGATCACCAGGGTGGTCCCGTGAATCACCTCGTCCAGCCTGCCCGTAAGATCAGGGACCTTTTGCTCCAATTCCTCAATGCCTTGGGCCACGGCGTCGGAGGGATCGCTTGGAGTGGTCAG
>CAZEIA010000336.1:0-1818 GCA_964512335.1 uncultured Desulfobacterales bacterium | reverse complement strand
ACGACGAGCTGACCCTGGAGATGGTGACCGACGAGGAGCGGGACTTCATGTACCGCGCCTATGCCCACGACCCGCAGATGCGCATCAACCTGGGTATCCGGCGGCGGCTGGCCCCGCTCATGGAAAACCGGCGCAAACGCATCCAGCTGATGCTGGGTCTTTTGTTCTCGCTTCCCGGGACGCCGGTCCTGTACTATGGAGACGAGATCGGCATGGGAGACAACGTCTACCTGGGTGACCGCGACGGTGTACGAACGCCCATGCAGTGGAACGTGGACCGGAATGCGGGTTTCTCCTCGGCCAACCCCCAAAGCCTGTACTTGCCCGTTATCATCGACCCGGAATACCACTACCACGCCGTCAACGTGGAAGCCCAGCAGAGGAACGCCAGTTCCCTCATGTGGTGGACCAGGAGGCTCATCGCCCTCAGGCGGCGGCACCGTGCGCTCGGCCTCGGGAAGCTCACGTTTCTCGACTGTTCGAACAACAAGATTCTGGCCTTTTTCCGCGAGCATGATGAGGAGCGCGTCCTGGCGGTGATCAACCTCTCCCGGTTCACGCAGTTTACGGAGCTGGACCTGTCGTTGTTCCAGGGCATGACGCCCGTAGAAATGTTCGGAAGGACCGAGTTCCCGGTGATCGGCGAGCACCCCTACTTCTTCACCATCAGTCCTCATTCATTCTACTGGTTCGAGCTACGGAGCGACGAGACGGGCCTCCAGTCACAGAGAACGGCAACGGCGGCCGACGTGGCTGGACTGCCGGTGCTAGACGTCGAACGGACCTGGAGGGATGCATTACGCCCGGAAGCCTTCCCCCGCCTGGCCCCATTACTGGCCCGATGGCTTCCACTCCAGCGCTGGTTCGGTGACAAGGCACGCCGAATCAAAAACATCCGGATCATGGAGAGCATTCCACTCCCTGCCAAGAGGCCGGCCGGCTGCATCCTTCCGGTGGAGGCCTCGTTCGCCGAAGGAGATCCCCGAATCTACGTCTGCGCCTTTGCCCTGCTCCAGGGGGTGCACGCGGCAGAGACTCTTGAGCAGAACCCGTATCAGGTACTGGCCCGGCTGCGTACGGGCGCGGATCGAACCTTGGGCTATCTCGCGGATGCCATGCTCACACCGGACTTTCCCGTCTGGCTCCTGAAGGCCTGCACCAGGCGGCAGGCGTTCGAGACCACAGGCGGCAGAGTGCTCTTTCAACCCGAGCCCGGATTTCGTCAAATCCGGGAGGCAGAGGGCGGCGGCCCGGAGCCTGAGCCGATCAAGGGCGAGCAGAGCAACTCCTCGGTCATTTTCGGCGAGCAGTTCGTGCTCAAGCTATTCCGGCGTCTGGAGTCGGGGATCAATCCGGACCAGGAAATCGGGCACGTGCTCACACGCCGGGGATTCGAGCACACGCCCCCGTTGCTTGCGGCCTTCGAGTATCATCCTCATCACCGTGAGCCCATGAGCCTGGGGCTGGTCCAGGGCTTCGTGTCCAACCAGGGCGACGCCTGGGAGTATACCCAGGAGGCCCTGGCCGGCTATTTTGAGCGTGCCCTGGCTAACCCGGAGAACATTCCCTTCGAAGCCGCACCCAAGGAAGGCCTGCTGGAAACCGCCACCCGGTGGCCTGAGGAAGATGAGGCGGTCATCATCGGCCCGTTTCTGGAATCCGCCCGGCTCCTGGGCCGATGCACGGCCCGGATGCACATAACCCTGGCAGGCGTCAAGGACCGTGAGGAGTTTGTCCCTGAGATCTTCACCGGCCTGCACAAGCGATCGCTGTACCAGTCCATGCGGAACCTGACCGGCCGGGTCTTTCGCACCCTGG
>CAZEIA010000335.1:0-1900 GCA_964512335.1 uncultured Desulfobacterales bacterium | reverse complement strand
GCGACAGCACCTGGAGATCCAGGCGGCCTTTCAGAAGTACACGGACAACGCCGTGTCCAAGACTGTGAACCTGCCGCGGGACGCCACGGTGAATGACGTGAGGGAAGTATGCGAACTGGCATACGATCTGGGCTGCAAAGGCGTTACAATCTACCGGGACGGCAGCAAGGAAAACCAGGTCCTCAGCTACCGGCGAGAGGAACACGGAGAAGAGACCTTGCCGAGCGTGCTGGAGCGCCCGGAAACCCTTGATGGTTTCACCACAAAAATGGTAACAGGCCTGGGAAACCTTTACGTGACTGTGACCGAAATGGACGGAAGGCCCTTTGAGGTCTTTGCCACCATCGGCAAGTCCGGGCGGTCGACAACGGCTAAGACAGAGGCCATTGGCCGCCTGGTCTCCCTTGCGTTCCGTTCCGGGGTGGATGTGGAGACTGTTGTGGACCAGCTGAAAGGGATCGGCGGCGAACACCCGGTGTTCCGGAAAGACGGCCTTGTGCTCTCGATCCCGGACGCCATCAGCCGCGTCTTGGAAAAGCACTACCTGAAGGACAGGAAAGGTAAGAAAGCCGAATACAGTCTTATAGGAGAAACGTGCCCTGATTGCGGCCAGACAATAAGCTTCGAGGAGGGCTGCATGACCTGTCATTTCTGCGGATTCACCAAGTGCGGCTAGTTCGGCCGGCACATGGGACCGCTTTAACCGGAGTCTCCCCTATGAACAATTCCAAGCCGATCAGAACCATTATCTTTGTCTCCACCGGAAACGCCGTACGTTCTTCCATGGCCCGGGATCTTGTAAACGCCCTCTTTCCGGACCGGTATCGCGCGGCAAGCGCCGGAACCAAGCCTGTCGATCCGGATCCGATTACCGCGAGGGTCTTGCAGGAGATCGGCGTGGATATCTCCGACCGCCCTTCCTTGAGGGCAGGTGACGTCTCGGATGTATCCGCCGACTACCTCGTCACCCTGTGTGATCGAGCCAAGACGATTTGTCCGCTGTTCGCGAATTGTCGAATGTCGTTTCACAAGGGCTTTCCAGACCCCGAGGCCCTTCCGGTTGAGCCGGAGGCCCGTATTACCGCGTATCGCAAGCTGAGGGACGACATCCGGGCCTGGTTGGAAAAAGAATTCTCTTGATTTGTGGTTCCTATTTCTCCTCTTCCCCATAATGCTTCGCGCTCTTCGCGTGCTCCGTCTTGATATAATCGAATTCACAAGAAGAACACGAGTACAAGCCTGCACGCAAACAGGATTACGGCCCTGTTGACATAAGTCTGATCATGCACTATAGTGTACGATCTGTTAGCTTGGCGCAAGAGCGATAACAACGTATTTTTAAGGATTTAGACATTTTTGCTTCCCATAAGGGGGTCTGCCATGACGTGGCTTCCCGCTCAAAATAAAGGGTAGGCGGGAACCAGGCCAGGGAGAAACACAGATTGCGGTGCCGGCCGGACCGCCCAAAACACCTTGTCTCCTTCAGAGGAGAAGGAAAGGGTGTGCGGTTGTGTTGCGGCTTATACGCAAGCTACCAACTCCCGTCCGCGTGGCGAAGCATGATGGTAGCTTGTTTTTTTTCCTGGGGACCAAAGGCCCCCAGGCCGGCCGCACCGAGGAGTAAGGACATGAAATCACTGGGATATCACCTGATTCTAGAACTGGAGGGATGCCCTTCGGCAGTGCTGGATGACAGAGACACCGTGCGCCGCGTCATGACCGAAGCCGTCGAGGCCTCCGGGGCCACCCTGATCCAGCCCTTCTTTCACCAGTTTGCACCTCAGGGCGTGAGCGGTGTAGTGATCATCTCCGAATCCCACTTCTCGATACACACCTGGCCCGAATACGGTTACGCGGCAATTGATATCTTCACCTGTGGAGACCAGATCGACATGGAGGT
>CAZEIA010000334.1:0-1911 GCA_964512335.1 uncultured Desulfobacterales bacterium | reverse complement strand
GCCTATTTTCTCGGGCAATCGTTCAGAAAACAGCCCTGAGAGCAATTGTATCAAAAGACGTGATTCGTGTCCGTCATTTGTGCCGGCGGTCCGGGGCCAGGACTCATGAATATCTTTTACAGATGTATCCTGCCTGCTCATGGTCCGGCCTTCAGGTATTGTTCCAAAAACCGTCCGGTGTGTGATTTCTTGATCCGAACTATCTCTTCGGGAGTTCCCGCCCCCACCAGATAGCCGCCGCGGTTTCCCCCCTCCGGACCCAGATCCACGACAAAGTCCGCGGTCTTTATCACGTCCAGGTTATGTTCAATGACAACTACGGTGTTTCCTTGAGCCACCAGGTAACTGAGCACTTCCAGCAGCTTCCGGACATCTGCGAAATGGAGTCCGGTAGTGGGCTCATCCAGGAGGTAAAGGGTGTTTCCCGTACTCCGCTTGCCGAGCTCTCTGGAAAGCTTCACACGCTGGGCTTCCCCGCCCGAAAGCGTGGTTGCCGGCTGGCCGAGACGGATGTAACCGAGCCCGACCTCCAAAAGGGTCTTGAGCTTGGCGCGCAGGGACGGCACGGCTTCGAAGAACGCGAAGGCCTGGTTCACGGTCATGGCCAGCACATCGGCTATGTGTTTGCCGCGGTAACGGACCTCCAGGGTGTCACGGTTGAACCGGAGACCCCTGCAGGCCTCGCAGGTCACATAAACGTCGGGAAGGAAGTGCATTTCGATCTTGATGACACCGTCTCCCCTGCAGGCCTCGCACCTTCCTCCCCGAACGTTGAAGCTGAACCGGCCCGGCCGGTATCCTCGAATTCGCGCCTCGGGTAGCATGGAAAAGAGTTCACGGATCGGCGTGAACACGCCAGTGTAAGTGGCTGGATTGGACCTGGGGGTCCGGCCGATGGGACTCTGGTCGATATTGATGACCTTGTCCACGAGGTGGATGTTTCTGATCGCTTTAACCTTGCCTGCAGGCATCCTGGAGCGATGGAGGCGCTGGGCCAGTGCCGGGTGGAGGATCTCGTTCACCAGACTGCTTTTCCCTGAGCCGGAAACCCCTGTGACGCAGGTGAAGGCGCCCATGGGGATCTTCACGGTAATGCCTTTCAGGTTGTTCTGCTGTGCCCCCTCGATGACGAGGCTGCCGCCGGTACCGGTCCGCCTTTTTGCCGGGATAGGGATGACCTGCTTACCGCTTAGGTATTCCCCGGTGAGGGAGGTCTCGTCTTTAATGAGGTCAGCAGGCGTGCCCTGAAATACAATCTCTCCGCCGAGAAGGCCCGCTCCCGGGCCCATGTCTATGACGTGATCCGAGGACAGTATGGTCTCCTCGTCGTGCTCCACCACCACCACCGTGTTTCCCAGCTCCCTCAGACGCCGGAGGTTCTCCAGCAGCCTGAGGTTGTCCCTCTGATGCAGGCCGATGCTGGGCTCGTCAAGGACGTAGAGCACACCGGCGAGACCCGATCCGATCTGGGTGGCAAGCCTTATACGCTGGTCCTCTCCCCCGGACAGGGTGGACGAGGTCCTGTCCAGGGTGAGGTAATCTAGCCCCACGCTGTGCAGAAACCCGAGACGCTCCCGGATCTCCTTGAGAATACGTTCGGCGATCTTCATGTCCGCCGGGGGGAGTGAGAGGCCGGAGAAAAACTTGAACGCCGCGTCCACGGACAGGGCCGCCACCTCGTGAATCCCTTTTTCTCCCACGCGAACCGCCCGGGCGGCGGGGCCCAGCCGAGTGCCTTCGCACGCCGGGCAGGGTCCGATGCTCATGAACTTCTCCAGTTCCTCGCGGATGAAGGCGGAGTCTGTCTCCAGGTACCGGCGTTCGAGGTTGGGGATCAGGCCCTCAAAGGGCCGGTCGTAGGTGTGTTTTCGATTGTCGGCCTTGTATGTGAAGTGGATGACCTCATCCCCG
>CAZEIA010000333.1:0-1965 GCA_964512335.1 uncultured Desulfobacterales bacterium | reverse complement strand
TGGTTGAGGGTCTGCTCGCGTTCGTCGTGCCCCCCTCCCAGTCCGGCGCCCCTGTGCCTGCCTACGGCGTCGATCTCATCTATGAAGATGATGCAGGGCGCATTCTTCTTACCCTGCACAAATAGATCCCTTACACGGGACGCCCCCACACCCACGAACATCTCTACGAAGTCCGAGCCGCTGATGCTGAAAAAGGGCACCCCGGCTTCTCCGGCGATGGCTCGAGCCAGAAGGGTCTTACCGCTACCCGGAGAACCCATGAGCAGAACGCCCTTGGGGATTCTTCCTCCCAGCCGTGTGAAACGCTTTGGATCGCGGAGAAACTCGATGATTTCATGGAGTTCTTCCTTGGCCTCTTCAATCCCCGCCACGTCCTCGAACGTGACCTTTTCCTGGTATTCGGACATGAGCCTGGCCTTGCTCTTACCGAATGACAGGGCCTTTCCTCCGCCCACCTGCATCTGACGCATGAAAAAAATCCATACCCCGATCAGGAGGAGCATAGGGACCCAGGAGAGGAAGACCTGAAACCAGGAGCCATCCTCCTGGGGCTTGGCAACTATCTGGACGCCCTTGTTCCTCAGGAGATTAATCAACTCGGGATCCTTGGGCGCAAACGTCTTAAAAGGTCCCTGGGTGGACTCCCCGGCGATATGGTCACCCTGGATGGTAACCTTGATGACATTCTCGTTTTCCACCATGCCCAGGAACTCGCTATAGCTGATATCGATTCGGCCCCGTTCAGGCTGGTTGAAGATCTGAAACAGCATCACCATCATAAGGCTGATGACCAGCCAGAGGGCGAGGTTCTTGTAAAACGGGTTCAATGGTGTTAATCCTTTCTAGCTTATTGACAATAAAGAACTAATCAGCCCCACTCTCATCAGGGTGAGAACGGCCTCAAAAGACCTAAACAGTTATTATAATCACAACGGCCAATAATTCTACACCTTTTTCATGAATTTCGCGTATCATGCCTTTGAGTCCTAGCAGATTTTCCCCTTTCAGGAAAGCCTCAAAGCTTCCAAAGGGAGGGATGCCAGGGTGTTCAACCCTCTGAATAAACCGCTGTCAATAAATTGACATAGTGTCGGGCACCGTTGTACAAGGCCCGGCGGTGCGCCCGCATCGCCCTGTGAGATCTATAGAAACTGTTCTGAATGGACATGGCGGAGGAAGACCCGCCATGATCGAACGGGGCTCACCACAACCGATCCGCGTACACCCGCGGGATTCCGGCCGCCACAATACCTTCGGCGGTCTTCCGGATATCGTAAGCGATGAAACGGGCCTCGAGAATTCGGTTCTCCGGCTCCCAGATCAAGTACTTGGCCCTGTTGTCTCCGTCACGGGGTTGTCCAACGCTTCCTGCATTGATCAGCCAAGGCCCTTCTTCATTCATTTCATGCAGGCCGGGGCCGAGTTTCCGCACAAAAAGCCCTTCAGGTGCAAGGTCCAGCAGGAGCAGATCATGGGTGTGCCCCACAAAGCAGATCCTCTCCTTCATGCCGCGAAGGAGGTCTTCCTGCTCTTCCACGGAAAGGTGAAACAGGTAGGTCACCACATCGTCAGGAGGACACCCGTGCACAAACCGGCAGCCTCCTTCAAGCCAGTAGAACGGAAGAGTGCGGCAGTAGATCAGACTCTCCTCTGACAGAAGTTCCTCGGTCCGCTCCAGGGCCAGCCGGGCCATGGGGTTGAACCATTCCCGGTTGAGGGGGTCGGTCAACCCCCACTCATGGTTTCCCATCACCGACGGGATCCCACGCTCTCTAAGGAGCTTCACGACCCGGTCAGGCTCGGGACCATACCCCACGTTGTCCCCCAACGAGACTGCGCCGTCCACACCCTGCAGTTCCAGATCGAGCAGAACCTCTTGAAGGGCCTCGAGGTTACCGTGAATATCGGAAAGAATCGCAATGCGCATGGCTGGCTACTATCCACATGTTCAGGGAAAAGTCAAGT
>CAZEIA010000332.1:0-2001 GCA_964512335.1 uncultured Desulfobacterales bacterium | reverse complement strand
TGGCGACTTCCTCGATGCCCTCGATGATGTTCCGGCCTGCAGTCGGGCCCTGTGGATGCCCGTAGACCATGCTGGATCCGTAGTCGTTGAACGTCAGATCCTTGGTTCCCTTGGGATCGATTCCAAACTCCTTTGCCATGTGAAGGTCGTTCGCTATGAACGGGTTGTGGGTCTTAACGGCCTTCATGTCAGTAATCTTCATTCCGGCATTATTGAGGGCCATATTGGCCGCCGGGACCGGGGCCGCCGCCATGTACCCGGCCTTTGCCCGGGAAAACCCGTAGGAAATGATCTGTACGGGAATGGAGGGGTCGGAACTCAGCTCCCTGGCCTTCTCCTCGGTGCAGACCAGAAGCATGCAGTTCCCGTCCGCCGGGTGGGTCTGTGCGCCGAAACTGAGGATGCCGCCCGGGATAACCGGTTTCAGCTTGGCAAGGCCCTCGGCCGTGCTGGGGGTGATTCCCTCGTCCTCTTCAACAGTTACGGTCTTCTTCTTGGAAATCCTGATCTCCACAGGAAACATGTACCTTTTCTGAAACTCCCGGTCGTTCTCCAAGGCCATGAGGTACTGGTTGTAACGGTGCAGGGACAGCTCGTCAGCCTGCTCCTTGGTGAAACCCCCTTCCTTGGCAACGTTTTCCGCGGTCTCGATCATGCGGAGGCCCACATTGGGATCGCTGTTGAAGTTGTCCATCATCCAGTTCTCCGAGATCACCTCGGCGCCCGGGCCCAGAGGGTTGGGCCAGATTGTGTGAGGGCCGTTGGAGCATCGGTCCGTCATGAGCGCGGCCACCAGTCCATAGAGACCGTTTTCAACGCCCATGGCGGCCGTCCAGACACAGGTGGTGGAGGTTGTGCAGGCCTGGCTGAGGGCCACGGCCGAAATCCGGGGAGCGCCCATAAGGGCCGCGGCCCAGGAGCTGGAGTAGAACTGGTGGTGCTGTCCGATCGTGTTGCCGAACACCAGGTAATCGCACATTGCAGGATCCCAGCCCTTGGTCTCCATCCAACGTTTTGCGGTGGTCGCACCCAGGTAGATTGAATTCTCATACTGCATGGTCCCCTGCCAGCGGGAAAACGGACTCGAGTAGTAGCCTTTGTACGGAATGAATGCCTTTTTTAACATTGTCACTATACCTCCAATCATTTGTGTGCACACTGGTACCCATTACACCCAGCCCTCTCAAGGGCTTACCCGCGGCCCGTCACGGACGCAGGGTGTTCCTGCGGGAGCCTGCTCGAATCAGCCTTCACTCCACTTGCCGTACTTTTCCCGCAGGATCCGATGAAGGATCTTGCCGGTGGGGGTCCTGGGCATCTCTTCATCCTTGATGAAATCAATGGTCTTGGGGCGCTTATAACCTGCAATTTTGTCGCGAGAAAAGTCAATTATATTATTCGCGAGTTCTTCGCCGGGTTCATACCCCTCGTGAAGTACGATAACGGCCTTTATGGCCTCTCCCCACTTGTCATCCGGTATACCGATAACAGCTATGTCCCTTATGGCCTCGTGTGCGCCCACTGCACCCTCAACCTCGGAGGGGTAGACGTTCTCGCCCCCCGTAATAATCATGTTGGCCTTGCGGTCCACAAGCACATAGTAGCCGTCAGGGTCCCTCATGACCATGTCACCTGCCGAAGACCAGCCGTTGTCAAAGGCCTCCTTTGTCTTTTCCGGCTCTTTCAGGTACTCCTTGAAAAGCATGGGCGTACGGTAGAAGAGTTCGCCCACCTCTCCGTCCGGGACCTCGTTCCGGTCCTCGTCCAGGATGCGGATGCGGTCCGTGCCGAAGATCTCACGCCCGATGGAGCCAAGCTTCTTGAACTGATCTTCGGGCCTCAGAAGGGTAACCAGGCCGCCCTCGGTGCTCCCGTAAGCCTCCCAGAGCTCGGCGTTCTCAAAGTACTCCATAATCGCCAGCTTGAGGTCCTTGCGGGCGGGCGCCGAAGAGATCAGCAACTGGCGTATGGAAGAGACATCGATGCTCTTCTTCACCTCGT
>CAZEIA010000331.1:0-2021 GCA_964512335.1 uncultured Desulfobacterales bacterium | reverse complement strand
CGAAAAAGAGATTTGAGGAATCAGGCCTGGCGGACAGTGACCCGCTTGATCCGGTCGCCCTGTCGGATTTCGTCTACCACATCCTGCCCCTCCACCACCTTTCCGAACACGGTGTGCCGGCCGTCCAGGTGTGGCTGAGGCGAGTGGGTGATGAAGAACTGGCTCCCGTTGGTGTCAGGCCCTGCATTGGCCATGGAGATGGCGCCCGTTTCGTGCTTCAACGGGTTCCCTTGGGTCTCGTCCTCGAATTGATATCCCGGTCCGCCCGTGCCCGTGCCAGTAGGATCACCCCCCTGGATCACAAAGTCTGGGATGACACGGTGAAAAGCAACGCCGTCGTAGAAACCTTCCCCGGCCAGGAACACGAAGTTGTTCACAGTCTTGGGTGCGTGCTCCGGAAGGAGTTCCAGTTCTATGGTTCCCCGTGTCGTATCCATGGACGCAAGGTAAGTGACTGCTGTGTCGATCTGCAATGCAGGCGGTTCAGCCCACTGTTTGGATCCCATTTATACTTTCCTCCTCAAAACGAATCGTTACAGTTCGAATTTAAAGACGGGGGCGGACGGGGAAAGCAGAGCCTTGACCGCCTCGGCCCGGCAGAACTGCTCCAGCATCTGTGCGACACGGTCCCGCACCGCGATTGTATGGGCCTCCACGTCCTCGCCCAGGCCGTCGATGTTCATGACAAGGGCCTTGGTCTCCTCTGTGATGCGGGTATTGAATCCGTTTCTCCAGTTCCATCTCCGGCACATTACCTCATCTGTCTCAGGGACCACGTAAACAATCTCGCCCGGTTCGGGCTGCTCGGTCTTGTCCGGATCGCTGAGCGGAATAAAATGCTCGTTGCCCCGGGCCGGGCGAAGCTCGAGACTCCCACCAGCCCTGTGAACGTCGTCGCCACCCACAGGCAGCACACCCCGAATGGAGTTGACGTTCATCACGGCCACCGCCTTGTTGATGAACGGAATGCCGACCCCGGGCTTCTGAACGCGCTTCAATAGGGCCAGGTGCGCCGGAGGGAACTTGTTGGGATTGCACCCGAGCGCCCGGTAAGCATCGTTCCATGCCATGGTCCGCGGGTCGGCCTTGAGGTCAACAGGATACTCTGCGGCCCGGTCCAGGGCCTCCTGAAGCATGCACTCCAATTCCGGGGAGGGGCCCTGGTTGTCAAGGCCCTCAGCCACCACGATTCCCCGGCGAAATCCGGGAAACCTCTCGAAAACTTCTTCGTGTACTCTTGTCTCAGGCATGGCCTGTCAGCCCCCCACGAATAATTCGAATAATCTATCGCATCCCTCTTTCAAAGGCCAATGGAAAACAAGGCCCCGTCTCAGACCCCGGCACATGCAGGCCCTGAAAAGACCGCTGTCAGTCCACCAGGTAGTACTCCACTGTGGACACCACCCGGACCGTCTTGTGAAGCTGACTCCCCTCCATGACACCCGGCGCACTGTCCCTGGGCAGTATCTGGAATACGCCCTGGCTGGCCTTCCGAATGCTCCCGGTCCTGCTTCCCGAGTCCTCGGCGAACTGCTCGGCCGCTCGCCGCGCCTCGGCCGTGGCCTCGGCGATCATCTCCGGCTTGACCTCGCTGAGCCGCGTGAACAGGAAGGTAGGACCGCTATACGGCCCGTGGTCCGCAGAAAGCACAACCCCAGCATCCACCAGCTCCCCCACCGCCTGGCTGGCCTGACCAATGGACTCGGGATCGTTGGAGCGGACCATAACTGTCTGTGCGATAATGTAACGTGTCTCGACAGGACCGCTGCGATACGGATCAGCCAGCCGATCAGTCACCTCCAGCTTGTGGACCTCGGCCTCGTCCCGATCAATCCCGTGACGCCTCAAAAAGGCCCGAATCTCCTCATGGCTCCGCCTTATCCGCTCCTGAGCCGCGGTCAGGTCATCGTCCGTGGACACGAACCTGAGGGGCCAAAGGGCGACATCCGCAGTGACGTCCCGCTCGGATACGCCCTTGACCGTTACATATCGATCCGCGACCCGGCCCTTGTAGAACCCGT
>CAZEIA010000330.1:0-2028 GCA_964512335.1 uncultured Desulfobacterales bacterium | reverse complement strand
TGATCACGGACACGTTTTAGACTTCACTGTGCTTCGGTTTTCTGTTACTTTTCTTCTACAGTTGGGCAGCTGATTTCTGATATTTTATGTCGTAAGTGTCTGTTTTTCCTGGGCCCGGGTTTCAGCGATCTCCAAAAGGTGGTGCCAACAAATTAGCTGTTAGATGTTGACTCTGTTTGGCTTTGCGCCATAGAATAGGGGTGTCCTCAAGCACGGAGGCCCCATATGTTCGCACGAGTCAAGAAATCCGGGCGTTACCAATATCTTCAGATCGTTGAGAACCGAAAAGAGAGTGGTAAAACCCGGCAACGGGTGATCGCCACGGTCGGTCGGCTCGATCAAATGCAGGCCAAGGGTGAGGTAGAAACCCTGATCCGCTCTCTGGCCCGATTCTCTGAAAAAGCCCTCCTGGTGTTGTCGGGGCGAAGTGAAGTTGAGGCCAAAGCTATCAAGATCGGGCCTGCGCTGATTTTCGAGCGGCTTTGGCGAGATTTGGGTATAGACCGTGTGGTTCGTGATCTCGTCAAGGAGAGGAAGTTCAGATTTGACGTTGAGCGAGCCGTTTTTCTGACCGTGTTGCACCGGTTGTTTGTTTCCGGTTCCGATCGGAACTGTATTCGATGGAGGCGGGATTACGCGATGGACGGGGTAGAGGATATCGCACTGCATCAGGTTTACCGGGCCATGGCCTTTTTGGGCGAGCCCCTGGCTGACCAGAGCCATGCCACTCCCTTTGGTCCGCGTTGTGTCAAGGACTTGATTGAGGAGGGTCTGTTCAATAAGCATCGCAACCTGTTTACCGGTCTGGATTTGGTGTTTTTCGATACCACTTCCATCTACTTCGAGGGCCAAGGAGGCCAAAGTCTGGGTGCCTTGGGGCACAGCAAGGATCACCGACCGGACCGGAAGCAAATGGTGGTGGGGGCCATTCTGGATGATGAAGGAAGGCCCATCTGCTGCGAGCTGTGGCCGGGTAATACCGCGGATGTCAAGAGCCTGCTGCCGGTTGTGGATCGTTTGCGAAGGCGGTTCGGGATTGGGCGTTTCTGTATAGTGGCTGACCGGGGGATGATCAGCAAAGAGACCATTGCCCGCCTGGAAGAACCTGACTGCGACATTCCCTATATCCTGGGGGCCAGGATGCGTAGGGTGAAGGAGGTCAAAGAAGAGGTCTTGAGCCGGGCCGGGCGCTACCGGGAGGTCATACCGAACCAAAGCGGCAAGAAGAAAGCGGCTCCTCTCAAGGTGAAGGAAGTTTGGGTGGACAACCGGCGCTACATCGTCTGTTTCAATGAGACCCAGGCCAGGAGAGATGCGGCCGCTCGACAGGCGATGATCGACAGCCTTGAGCAGAAACTGCAAAGCGGCCCCAAAGGATTGGTGGGAAACCGAGGGTATAGACGCTACATCAAAGTGGAAAAGGGGAGCACCACACTGGATCAGGATAAGATCAAGGCTGAGGCCCGGTTTGACGGCAAGTGGGTGTTGCGGAGCAACATGTCGTTGCCGGCCGAACAGATAGCCCTCAAGTACAAGGAGCTCTGGCAGGTCGAGCAGGTGTTCCGGGATGTCAAGTCGGTTCTGGATACACGGCCGATCTTTCACAAGCTTGATGAAACCATCAGGGGCCATGTATTTTGCAGCTTTCTCGCCCTTGTCTTGCGCAAGGAGTTGGACCGCCGCCTGGAACGGGCCGGACTGGAATGCGAATGGTCCGAGATCAAACAGGACCTGAAGGCATTGCAAGAGGTCTATCTTAATGAGGGTGGAAAGACCCTGGCTGTGCGTAGCGCCTGCGTTGGAGTTTGCGGAAAGTTGTTCCAAGCCGTGGGTGTAGCTCCACCCCAGACGATCCGGGAAGTATAGCTGGGTCGCAATCATCCAAGAAAGATGATGGTGGTGCCAACAAAATTTTTGCGTCATATATTATGCCGAAATAATTAGGTTATTTTTTTCCAACTGTAGAAGATGAGTATAATCCTTTCACGCTTTTCTACAGCTTCGAAAAAGATCGGTGCAACTCTTTGA
>CAZEIA010000329.1:0-2051 GCA_964512335.1 uncultured Desulfobacterales bacterium | reverse complement strand
CAAAGGACCGGGTGATCTCCTTGACATCCAGGATTCGACCTGGAGGGGCGTCAATGGTGAAGAAGCGGCTCTGGCTGAAGAACTTCACGTCAAGCATCCGCCGGATGACCATGTCCTTCTCTTCCAGGCCTTCCTTCTTCAGGACGCCGGCCGCCTTGGCGACCAGGTTGTCGATGTCTTGGTTGAGTACGTCGTAGTCCAGTTCGTCCTCGGTCTGGTGGATCGGGTGGGTAAACTCGTGCTTTACGTCCACCCGGATGGCCCCGTAAGCGGATGCGTAGCCTGGCAGGGGCGGAACGACCACGGTGGACGCACCCGACTCCCTGGCGAGATCGCAAGCGTACATGGCACCGCCGCCGCCGTAAGGGATGATAGCGAAGTCCCTGGGGTCCCATCCTCTCGAGACCGTCTGGATGCGCATGGCCATCATCAGGTTGGTCATGGCCACCATGTACATGTTGGCTGCGGCCTCCTCGGCGGTCCAACCGTAGTGGTCGCCGATATTCTCCTTCAACGCCTTGAAGGAGAGGTCCCCGTTCACCTTCATCTCGCCGCCGAGAAAGTAGTTCGGGTCGATCCGGCCGAGTACGATCTGGCAGTCCGTGTTCGTGGCCTCCATACCGCCCGCGTCGTAGCAGGCGGGCCCAGGCACGGCCCCCATGCTCTGCGGACCCACGTTCAGGATCTGTCCCTTGTCCACCCAGCCGATACTGCCTCCACCCGCGCCGATATACACCGTATCCACTGAAGGAAGGCAGCATGGCACATTCCACAGGATCTTCCACTCATGGGTGATAGCAGGGTTGCCTTTGTAGATCATGGAGACGTTGTTGGTGGTACCGCCTGTTTCAAAAGCGATAACGTTATCGAAACCCGCAAGCGAGCCGATGTACCCGGCCATGCCGACGGCCCCGGAGACCGGGGAGGAGTGGAACGTCCTGGCGGGAAAGTTGACCGCCTCCTCCATGCCGATTACCCCGCCGCCGCTCGTAGTCACCAGAATGGGGCCCTCGTAATTCCATTGCTTTTTCAGGCGGTCATAGAGGCCTCTCAGGTAGTTTTTCAGAATGGGCGAGATATAGGCATTAAGAACCGTGGTGCAGGTACGTTCGAATTCAAGCATCTGCGGGAGGACTTCATGGGAAACGGTTATATCAACCCCCGGGAGCTCTTCTTCCAGGATATCCCTTGTCCTTTTTTCGTGATTGGTGTTCATAAAAGAGTCGATATAGACCACTGCAATGGACTCAATGCCCCGCTTTCGGCATTTCCGTGCCGCAAGCCTTACGTCGTCCTCGTTTAAAGGTATCAGCACCTCTCCCCACGGACCTGTGCGCTCGCGCACCGGCAACACATTGCGTCGAGGAATGATCAGTTCCGGAGGGTCCCAGTCCAGTTCAAAGGCGGATATCCTCTCCGCCCGCCCGCCGCCCAGGACATCCCTGAAGCCGTCCGTAGTGATGAGTGCAGTCTTCACGCCTTTACGTTCCAGGATAGCGTTCGTAGAAACCGTTGCTCCGTGCCGGAAGGAAAGGGTTTCCTCCCCCTTCAAGCCCGCTTTTTCGAGGCCGTTGATGACTCCTTCGAAAAATGTGGGCGGTGTAGAGGGTACCTTCGCAATTTTCTGTTCTCCCGTTTCGAGGTTTGTCCCGATTACGTCGGTAAAAGTTCCACCTATGTCCGTGCCGACAACCCACTTCCTTTGTGACATGTGATTACCTCCTGAAGATGAATGGGCCGAATGAAACAATCTCCGTGTCTCACTGATCCTTTGGTTTTTCCGGTAACCCATTGGATTCAATCGTATTACTCAGTGCCAAATTGATTATCCCCAGAGCTGCCGGTTTAAGAGATTAAGTGTTTTACAGATTTCAATGGTTAATGACGAAAGGTCCCTGACCAGGCCTGAGGGCCGGTACAAGGTTCAGCCAACTGAAAGGACATCTGCTGAGCTCGGAAAAAGAGCAATCCTCATTGAAACTTGATGTTGACGAGAGGCAATAGTCGTGCCAGCGGGCACTCTGCTTTATTTCAGCAAATAAATCATGATG
>CAZEIA010000328.1:0-2102 GCA_964512335.1 uncultured Desulfobacterales bacterium | reverse complement strand
GATGCCGGGGAGAGAGATGCAGCCGTTGTCAGAGCCGCCGTGGAGGAGCACATACATCGGACCCCCTTCACAAAAATCGAGTACATCAGCCTTTGCCATCCGGCAACCCTGGAAGACCTTGAAACCATTGAGGAGGAGACCCTCCTTGCCCTCGCCGTGTTTGTCGGAAAGGCGCGGCTCATAGACAACCGGCTGCTCAGATTTGAAGCGCCCTGATCTATCAGAGTTATTCCATTTAATCTGTCCCCGGCCGTAATTTCCAAGGCCTCAGACACCAAATTGAACGGCGGGATACCAAGATGACAAAACGCCGAAAAGGGAAACATCCCGAAAAGGAGCAAACCATGAAAACAGACAGCTTTCTCTTCACCTCCGAATCCGTCACCGAAGGGCATCCGGACAAGGTGGCGGATCAGATTTCCGACCACATCCTCGATGCTATGCTGGAACAGGACCCACACTCCCGCGTAGCCTGCGAGACCCTGGTCACCACCGGCATGGCCATAATAGCCGGCGAGATAACCACGTCAGGTTATGTGGACATGCCCGAAGTGGTCCGTCATACCATCCGCGACATCGGCTACAAGAACTCTTCCATGGGGTTCGACTGGGAGACCTGCGCAGTTATCTCATCGATTGACAAGCAGTCCCCCGACATCGCCCAGGGCGTAAACGGCGAAGGGCTCTTTAAGGAACAGGGCGCAGGAGATCAGGGACTCATGTTCGGGTACGCCTGCAAGGACACCCCGACCTTCATGCCCATGCCCATTTATCTGGCCCACGGCCTGACCCAGCGCCTGGCCCACGTACGAAAATCCGGCAAGCTGCCCTGGCTTCGGCCGGACGGCAAGGGGCAGGTAACCGTGGAGTACAAGGAAGGCAGGCCCGACAACGTCCACACAGTGGTGATCGCGGCCCAGCACAGTCCCGAAGTTGATTACGACACTCTCAGGGAGGCGATCATCGAGGAGGTCATCAAGAAGGTGATTCCCGAAAACATGCTTCGGGAATCAACCAGCATTTTTATAAACACTACAGGCCGGTTCGTGGTGGGCGGCCCCATGGGAGACTGCGGGCTGACCGGCCGCAAGATCATAATGGACACCTACGGCGGCTTCGGCCACCACGGGGGCGGCGCGTTTTCGGGTAAGGATCCCTCCAAGGTGGACCGGAGCGCCTCCTACATGTGCCGCTACATCGTCAAAAACCTGGTGGCCGCCGGCCTGGCAGAAAAGTGCGAGCTCCAGGTAGCTTACACCATCGGCCGGGCTCAGCCTGTGAGCGTCACGGTCGGCGCATTCAGCACCGGAGTCCTCCCCAGCCGTGAACTGACCGAGATCGTAAAAAAGATGTTCGACCTGCGGCCCGCCGCCATCATAGAACGCCTTGACCTTCTGCGCCCCATTTACCGAAAGACATGCAACTACGGTCATTTCGGACGGGAACTCCCTGAACTTTCCTGGGAAAAGACAGACCTGGCGGAGGATCTCAAGCGTGCCGTGAAATGACCACTGCCCGGCCATGCGGTCACGAGCCGGAAAATCGTTTTCTCCGGACCACTTTATTCACCTTAAGACCTCTGGAGCATCTCATGGATTACGATATTCGCGACATCAACCTTGCCGATCAGGGACGCCTTCGTATCGAGTGGGCCGGCATGAGCGCACCGGTTCTCACCATGATTCGAGAACGCTTCACCAAGGAGCGCCCCCTGGAAGGGCTTCGCATTTCCGCCTGCCTTCACATCACCACCGAGACCGCCCTGCTGCTTCGAACCCTCAAGGCGGGAGGCGCAAGCGTGGCGGCTTGTGCATCCAACCCCCTTTCCACCCAGGACGATGTGGCAGCCGCCCTGGTGGCCGATGACGAGATCCCCGTTTTTGCAGTAAAGGGTGAAGACAACACCACTTATTACGATCACATCCTGTCGGCTCTCAAGCATCGGCCGCATCTGACCATGGACGATGGGGCGGATCTGGTGAGTTCCCTCCACTTTATCGCCCTGGGAAAACTGGAAGACCTGGATTCAGGGGTTGCTGAATGGTCGCGCGGGCTCTCCGACGAGGACCGGGCCTCGCTCCTCTCAGGTGTGATCGGGGGTA
>CAZEIA010000327.1:0-2197 GCA_964512335.1 uncultured Desulfobacterales bacterium | reverse complement strand
GAGCCGGGAAGCGTCCCGGAAGCCGTGTTCAAGATAGATGCCGATCAGGTCACGGCAAGGGAGTATTGCAACATTCACGGGCTTTGGAAGAAGTAGCCCGCAAGGCCTCCCGGAACCGCAGTTTAATGTGAGGTTCCGGCAGGCTTTGATGTGAAAAAGGAGTTATGACATGGGAGAGTGGAAATGTCAGAAGTGCGGATATAATCTCAGTGCGGATGTACCTCCTGAGATATGTCCCCAGTGCCGTGAAAAATGTGAGTTTGTGGACATCTCCTGCTACATTCCCGATTGCGGGAACACCGGCCGCGATACCCGGCTCAAGTAGGCGCGGTCCTGTATGCCGTCTAAACTCGATTTATCTTTGAGCGATTCGGGTTATTCAAAGGGGAGTTCGTGATGGGTAAAGCGCTGGTGGTCTATGCCAGTAGGAGCGGAGAAACCAGAAGCATCGCTGAACTGATTGCTGAAGGGATCCGCCTCGGTGGGAGTGAGGCAAAAGTGGTGGATGTAGCCGAGATCAAGAATGAGAAGGATCTCGAGGGCTATGACGCGCATGTATTCGGTTCGGCAACATATCATGGGGACATGATTCTGGGCATGAAAACCATGCTTTTCTTGGCTGAGAAGGCCGATTTGGAGGGAAAGGTCGGAGGGGCTTTCGGAGCTTTCGGCTGGAGCGGCGAAGCTCTGGCGCGTATTTACGACACAATGGATAAGGTTTTTAAAATGTCCATGGTAGGCGTCCCTCTTCGTCTGAAGTCATCTAACCTGGGCGGTGGCAGAATCATGGCCCAGGACTATGGCAAGGATATAGCAAAACTGATTTGATAGGTGCCTATTCTTTGTCTGGTGTGGGAGTCGGCGCAGGGGAGGACCCTAAGGGGGTTTTGACACGAAAGAGAAAAGGAGGGACGACATGACAACACCTCAGCATTGCCCGGGATTCGACGATTTTAAAAACCTGAAGTCATTCACTTGTAAGTGCCCGGCCTGCGGTAAGGAAATGGAAATTTTCTCAGACGAGTTCAACAAGAAGCATGTCTGCAGCCAGTGCAAGCAGGAGATCGATTTTACAAAATGCACCCTGGAAGCGGGGAGCTGATCAGACTGAGGCGGTGTAACGACGAAACATGATTCAGCATGAATCGGTCGCTGGTTGGATTTCGGGACTGGTTTCTGAATATTTCCTAATAGCTGCATGGTAAATTTCAAAGAGCTTTTATGGCTATTGAATGTTTTAGCGTTAGATTAAATTTAATAGTAATAGTTATTAATAAAATTTAGTTTTTATACCATTAGAATGGGACTCACGAAGTGTTCCCAAAGAGAGGGTGAAAAATGGAAGAATCC
Organism: uncultured Desulfobacterales bacterium; assembly: GCA_964512335.1. Classification (GTDB taxonomy): domain Bacteria; phylum Desulfobacterota; class DSM-4660; order Desulfatiglandales; family HGW-15; genus JAIPEI01. Next base: position 847 of record CAZEIA010000327.1, on the reverse strand, counting down.
GTCAAGAAAGAAAAGAAAAAAAAGGAAATGACCGGCTTGAATCTTAGAGAAGTGACTATATGCGATGCGACCTCTCAGATGCTGGCCAAGGCTGAGAGGGACGGGGTGGAGACGGCCTTTCATCGTGCCGCTACCATGAAGGCTTGCCCTATAGGAGCGAACTCCGCCTGCTGCAAGCACTGTTCCATGGGACCATGCCGGCTCAACGCCAATGACCCATACGGCAAGGTAGGCGTCTGCGGTGCCACTATCGACACGATCCAGGCGAGAAATTTTGCGCGCATGGTTGCGAGCGGTGCAGCGGCCCACACGGACCATGGCATGTCCATGCTGGATCTCTTTAGAGAGGTCGTCAACGGCAACATAAAAGACTATAAGATCAAGGACCCCATCAAACTGGAAGAGGTCGCAACAGAGATGGGCATAGAGACCCACGGGCGGGACGTCAAGGACATCGCCTTAGACCTTTACCACGAACTCGAGCGCACGTACGTGGCCGTAGAAGGGGAGATCCCCTTTGCCAAGCGTGTTCCGGAGAAGACACTGGAAACCTGGAGAAAGCACGGTGTTGTGCCTCGTGGTTCCATGCGGGAGATCATGGAAATCATGCACCGCACCCACATGGGCGTGGACCAGGATTACGAAAACATCACCCGGCAGTGCTCCCGCACCGCCCTTTCAGACGGCTGGGGCGGCTCTATGGTAGCGACTGAGATCTCGGACATCCTCTACGGGACGCCCACGCCGGTCAGGGCCGAGGTCAACATGGGGTGCCTCAAGGAGGACCAGGTTAACATAATCATTCACGGACACGAGCCCAACCTGTTCGAATCAATGCTGGACTCGG
>CAZEIA010000326.1:0-2222 GCA_964512335.1 uncultured Desulfobacterales bacterium | reverse complement strand
ACCGTCGCATTTCTCGGTAATCACATAACTTGGCATTTGTACACCTCCTGAAATTGCAGTTTGGTAAGCTACACAAGTGTCAGAGTGAATGGTGGTATGTGTTGATCGACACCTCCTTTCTTGCAATTGTTCCGGATCAACGGATCAGAGGCCTCTCTTCGATGGAGAGGCCTCCGCTTTTCAAAGTGGCTTGAAACGAACTAGCTCTTCTTCACGTCACCGGTGGCGGCGCCGTGCAGTTTGACCTCGACCTTTTCGTCAAGGCCCTGGTAATACTCCTGTAGGATCGCCACGACCTCGGGACGGGAGAACTCCGCAGGCATATCTCCGCCTTCGGAGAGCGTCTTCCGAACAACGGTGCCTGACAGGAGAAGCCGGTCGTCCTTGCCGTGGGGACAGGTCTTCATGGAGGCCATGCCCCCGCACTTGTAACAGTGGAAGGTCCAATCGATGTTGAGATTTTCGCACTTCAGCGAACCCTCGGGGATCTCATCGAAAATCTTCTGCGCATCAAAGGGGCCGTAATAATCGCCCACGCCGGCATGGTCACGCCCGATAATCATGTGGCTGCAACCGTAGTTCTGCCTGAACGTGGCATGAAGCAATGCTTCCCGGGGTCCTGCGTACCGCATCTCCATGGGATACCCGCCCTGGACCACCGTGTCCTTCACAAAGTAGTTGTCCACCAGGGCCTGGATGGCACGGACGCGCACATCGGCCGGGATGTCACCGGCCTTGAGCTTGCCCACAAGCTGATGGATATAAACGCCGTCCATGACTTCTACGGCGATCTTTGCCAGAAACTCGTGTGACCTGTGCATGGGATTGCGGAGCTGAAGGGCCGCGACACGCTTCCAGCCCTTTTCGTCGAAAATCTTGCGGGACTCGGCGGGACGGTGGTAGATTCCTTTAAACCTTTCGGGGTAGTAGCTCTCGCTGATTACCTTGACCGGACCGGCCAGGTTGTACTTGGCCTGGGCCATGACATTGGCTACTCCCGGGTGCTCGGTGTCAGTGGTGCCGAACACCTTCTTGCACTCGTGTTCCTTGTCGATAGTGTACTTCTCTGAGACCTGCATGGTGGCAATGATCGTCCCGGTCTCTTCATCCTTCAGGGCGACCTCATCGCCTTCCTTCACGTCCTCATCGTCCGTGGAGAAGGTGATGGGAATCGGCCAAAACGTGCCGTCCGCCATGAGGAACTTGTCACATACACCCTGCCAGTCGGCCTTTCCCATGAAGCCGGTAAGGGGCGTAAATGCACCAATACCCAGCATGATGAGATCCGAAGTTTCACGGGTCGTGGCGCTCAACTGCTTGAGAGACTTAGCCTTTTCCTCTTCCGCTTTTAGCGCGCTGCCCTCGAGCAGCAGAGGCATCAGTTTTTCTTCTTTTCCGTGTGGGGGAACAAGCTTTGACATGTACGATCCTCCTTTTTGGTTACAGTCGCAATTACGGCGCAATAGTGCCAAAACCAATATATAATTACATTTTCCGTATTGTGCATTTTGGAACAAGCCCCTTTATATCTAAAAGGCGCGGAGTGTCAAGAAAAATTGAACACCAAAGCCCTCCGGACAGCCCCAAGCTCCCCGAACCGGAAACCCGAAAGGACGAAAGGGCGGGAGTTAGGGATCAACACATTGAAACTACTATATAAAAAACAAGAAATGTTGATATTACGATATTCCTAATCGGGATCGAAATCGGGATCGAAAGAGAATAAAACCATACTTGGACACGAAAAGCTTGCTCTCTGCCGCTGTGTGAAGGAAGACTCCGGAGTCCATGGATTGGAAGAAATCGATTTCGATCCCAAAGAAACCAAACTGCACGCTCATTCTCAGCGTCAGTGCTCCTTGATTTTGGGTTGCGGGCAAGGGCCCGCCTTGGAGAATTGTGACGCCAGACGCGGAACCGCGGTCAAATCAGGAGATACGGAACGCTGCCGGGTGCTCATTGCCCTTGCAAATCGAAGCGATCTTCTTATACTGGGATGCCCTTCCCGGAAAAGCGGGAAACGGTAAGGTCACCTCACCCCGGCCGGCGGGTGACCCGGCCGTCTCGGCCGGGACCGTAAAACTACTGCCGGCCGAATTATTTCCCGAAAGGAGAATACCCAAACCGGCATGGCAACCAAGCATAAGTCGTCTGCTACTATGATCACTGTGGACGAGGCCGTTGGAAAGGTCCTTGCCCATGACATCACCGAGATTCGCCCG
>CAZEIA010000325.1:0-2228 GCA_964512335.1 uncultured Desulfobacterales bacterium | reverse complement strand
CTCCGTCCTGTTCCATGCGGCCCTGCTCTCTTTGATGTTTTTTGTGCCGGATTCCTTTTCCGTCCGCAGTCCCGGCCTGCCCGGCGTGGTCTATGAAGTCGAGCTTGTTGAGATGCCGGGACCGCAGGCAGGAGGAAACGGGGACAAGACGGCCGCCGCCAAAGAGGCGTCTCCGCCCTCACCTCCGGCATCGGAAAAAGAGCCTGACAAGCCCGCCCTGGCACCGAAACCGGAACCCACGAAACGAATCGCAGAGCCCGTGCGTGAAAAGAAACCGGTTGTGGTGGCCAAAAAAACGGTCAAGAGCGAAACCGCTCCAGTGAAAAAGCCGAAGGTGTCTCCCTCTGAGCTTATCGACCAGGCCATCTCACGGATAGACCGAAAGGTTAAATCCGAGGAAGCTCCGTCAAAAAGCTCAAAAGCCAAAGGCGGCCACCTGGAAAACGCTCTGGCGGACCTGGAATCCAGGTCCGGTCAACAGCCCCGCGTCGGACAAGGGGTCCCTGGAGGAGGAGGGCAGGGAGGCATTATTGGAACGGCGATGCAGATCTACCAGGCCCGGGTCCACGAGCACATCGCTGCAAACTGGTCATATCCGGCGGCCCTTCAGCCCCGGGGAAATCCCGAGGCCTCGATCCTGATCAGGGTTCAGCGGGACGGCAAAATCACCTCCAGCCGCTTTGTGAAACGGTCGACAAACTCGGTTTTCGACGATTCGGTTCTTCGTGCCGTGGATCGGTCGGATCCCTTACCACCTTTCCCTGAGTCTTACAAAAAGAGTTATGAAGAAATCCAAATTCGATTTACCCTCAAGGAACTGGAACATGGTTAGACTGGTGTTACTCTTTGCGCTTACCTGGACGTCAACGGCCCTGTTTCCGGCTGTCGCCGCGGCCCGGATCTTTATCGATATAAATGCGCCTTCCGTCCAGCAGCTTCGAATCGCCATTCCCGAATTCATTCCCCGGGAGGCAGAAACTGACCCGGGTTCCGGAAAAAGACTCGCCGAGGTGACGGCCAACGACCTGGAGCTCAGCGGATACTTCCTGACCATCGACAAGGAGGCCTTCCTCCCGGGCGCCGTAGAGGATATAGCTCAGGACACCATCCGGTTCAGGGACTGGTCCCTGATCGGGGCTGAACTTCTGCTCACCTGCACCTACACCTCCATCGGCCAGAGCCTGGAACTGGAAGTCCGTCTCTACGACGTGTTCCGGGCGAGGAGGGTATTCACCAAGCGGCTCCTGGGGAGACAGGCCGAGCACCGGGCCCTCGCACACCGATTGAGCAATGAAATCATTTATTTTCTTACCGGACAGCAAGGCATGTTCCTGTCCAGGCTGGCCTATGTCAACCGCCTCCGGAAAGGCAAGGAGACCCACAAGGAAATCTTTGTCAGCGACGTGGACGGCCACAACTCCAAACAACTCACGTTCGACAAGAGCATCGCCATGCTGCCCCGATGGTGCCCTGAGGGCAAGAGTCTCCTCTACGTCTCATACAAAGACGGAGGTCCCATGCTCTATCGCAAGGATCTCGGCACGGGCGTGGACCAGCGGATCTCGGGCCGTACAGGCCTGAATATCGGCGCGGACTGGGCACCCGAAGGGAAAACCATGGTTCTCACCCTCAGTCACGGCGACAACCCGGATATTTACACCATGGACCTCAAGGGCAACATCCTCGATCGTCAAACGAGGCACTGGGGCATCGACGTCTCCCCGGTTTTTTCTCCGGACGGCCGAAAAATCGCTTTTGTGTCCAACCGCTCCGGTTCTCCTCAGATCTATATCAAAGACCTGGAAAGCGAAGAGGTGAGGCGCCTCACGTTCGATGGCAGGTACAACACCTCTCCATCCTGGTCCAGTCTTAACAGGATTGCGTTCGCCGGAATGGACGGAGGCCGGTTCGACATTTTCACTATCAATGAAGACGGAACGGGCCTGCAGAACCTGACCCAGGGCAGCGGCAACAACGAGGACCCCTGCTGGTCCCCGGACGGCAGGTATATTGTGTTCAGTTCGAACCGGGAAGGCGGGTACCATATCTATATGATGACGGCCGGAGGACTAAACCAGAGAAGGATCACCTTTCAGGACGGGCAACAGAGTTCTCCAAACTGGTCCCCATATTAATGAGCTTCTCTCGAAAGGGACTGCAAACATTAATATGACACGGAAAAAAAGTGAAGAAGCCGCTCCTTATCTTCTTGAATCCGAAACAGGAAA
>CAZEIA010000324.1:0-2254 GCA_964512335.1 uncultured Desulfobacterales bacterium | reverse complement strand
AGCACTATGGCCAGGTCCCGGGCCTCCTCCATGGTGAATCGGCCGGTGATCTGGGCTCTTCCTCCGGAGATCCTTTCCTGAATCACGGGAGCTGAGTACACGTTGTTATCGAGTATGATGGCGAGCCTCTGGCCGGTGTGGGACTCGGTGATGCGCTCGAACAGCCTTGCGCCGCGTGCGTCAAAAGACAGGGACACGTAAGGCTCTCCATACTGAGAGTCAATCTGCACACGGGCGTCTGTGACGTACTCACCCGTCATAAGCGTTCGTCTCTTGAGAAGAAACGGCGTCCGGGTGGTTTCGCTGGCGCCGGGGTGCTTGTCCACCTTGTAAAGGATTTCACTCCCAGGGGGAACCTCACCCTGGACGGCTCGTTCCAGGCTGTTCTCTTCGTCCACCAGCTTGAATTCCAGAAGCGCCGTTTTGCCGATGAGCTCTAGAGCCCGGTCCGGGTCCTTGATGCCCGGAAGCTGGATCAGGATCCGCCGTTCCTGCTGCGGGCGGATGTCGGGTTCGCTCACGCCGAACTGGTCTATGCGGTTACGGATGGTTTCCAGGGCCTGGTCTGTTGCCATCCTCATGATCTGGTCCCTTGATTTGTCCTTGAGGGTCATTCGCAGGGGGAATCCGGCATCCTCCGCTCTGAGGGTGTTCACTTCGAAGTCGCCGTAGTTGTCCTCCGCCAGGCGGCGGAAGGCCCCGAAGTCTTCTTCCCTCATGAGGGTGATTTCCACCCCCGATGTGCCTGAGCGCCTGAGTTCGCGGTATCGAATCTTCTCCTTGCGCAAATCGTGCTTGATCTCTTCGACGACACGCTCCAGGTTGCTCTCAACGGCCTTGTCCGCTTCCACTTCAAGGACCAGGTGCATGCCGCCCTGAAGGTCGAGGCCGAGATTAATGCGCTCCTGGGGGAGCATGGCGGACCACCACGGCGGCAGGTCCCTGCTCAACGTAGGCGTCAGATAGACGAGCGCCAGTACAATAAGAGAGGCGGCGATTCCCGCGCGCCAGCCGAGGCTCTTAAACACGCTTCACTCCTTCCGGTGGATATTGGACTACGACTCCCGCCTGCTCATCACCCCGGCTATGGAGCCCCGGCTCACCCTGACACGGACCTTGGGAGCGATTTCCATGGTCACGACGTCGTCAGTGATCCCGGTAACCGTTCCGTGCAGGCCGCCCGAGCTGACCACCCGGTCCCCCTTTTTCAGGGCCGCCACCATGTTCTTGTGCTCCTTGGCTTTCTTTTGCTGGGGCCGAATGAGCAGGAAGTAAAAAATCGCGAACATGAGAATGAGCGGTATGAAAGCGCCGAAAGCTCCTCCCGAGCCTTCCGCTCCTGCTGAGCCGCCCTGTCCCATTGCATAGGCCAGAAAATTCATGTTGCACCCCCCATGGTTTCCTTTCAGAAAAGAACCACCCGGCCCGGAATTCCCAGTTTCTGAAAAGGAAGGTCTCCGCCGCCCGGGACCCGTATAAGGAACGGGCAAGGCCGGTTTCTGATGTGGAAACAGTTAAGATTCGTAATCTCTGAACTCCTCGAATACGTCGTTTTCAATCGCCGATCTAATGTCTCGCATCAGACGTGAATAATAGTACAGGTTGTGGATAGTATTCAACCGATAGGCCAGGATCTCCTTCGAAAGAAAAAGGTGCCTCAGGTAGGCCCTGCTGAAGCATGAGCAGGTATAACAGCCGCATCCTTCTTCAACCGGCCTTTCGTCCCTGGCGTATCGGGCGTTCCTGATGGAAATACGTCCTTTGGCTGTGAACAGACTCCCGTTTCGGGCATTGCGTGTGGGCATGACACAGTCGAACATGTCCACTCCAAGGCGCACCGCTTCAATGATATCCCCCGGGGTGCCCACGCCCATAAGGTACACGGGACGATCATCGGGCAGGGCCGGTATGGTCTCCTGAATGACCCGTTCGCGCGTGTCCTTGTCCTCTCCCACCGAGAGTCCGCCGAGCGCATACCCGTCAAAGTCGAGTTCAACCAGCGCTTGGGCGCTGGCCATGCGAAGGTCCCGGAACATGCCTCCCTGGACTATCCCGAACAGGGCCTGGCCCGCGCCGGCGCCTCGTTCCCTGCAACGGCGCGCCCACCTCGTAGTGAGGCTGGTGGAGTTGTTCACGTACTCGTACTCCGCAGGATATGGCGTACACTCGTCAAAGGCCATGACAATATCCGCGCCAAGTGCCTCCTGAATCTCCATGGCCTTTTCAGGGCCGATGAGGTGTTCCGATCCGTCTA
>CAZEIA010000323.1:0-2265 GCA_964512335.1 uncultured Desulfobacterales bacterium | reverse complement strand
AGGCCTGCCTGGTGAACCGCATCAACGACCAGGGAAACGTCTTTATACGCTTCGGGCATCTCCTCTTTTATAGTTTTTTTGCCCCTGGATTGCACAAAGATCCCTTTGTCTTCCAGCTCGCGGTGTATCGATCGTCCCTTGGCGGCCTTGACGGCCTGCCCCCGGCTCAATACCCGCCCCGCGCCGTGGCAGGCGGAGGTGAAGCTCTCGGCCGTTGCGCCGGGCGCGCCAGCCAGCACATATGAGAAGGTTCCCATGTCGCCCGGTATCAGGACGGGCTGGCCCGACTCCCGATAGCGGGAAGGGAGGGCCGGATGACCCGGGGGTAGTGCACGAGTGGCTCCTTTTCGATGAACGCACAATAAGGTGGGTCTCCCGTGCAGGTCATGTAACTCCATTTTTGCGATGTTGTGGCAGATGTCATACAGAAGTGTCATTCCTAAATCGTTTGGTGTGATTCCCAGGCAGGACTGGATTGTGTCCATGGTCAGGTGCATCAAAATCTGCCGGTTGGCCCAAGCGTAGTTTGCGGCACAGGCCATGGCAGACAGGTACCGCTTAGCCAGGCCGGAATGCAGCGGGGCGCATGCAAGCTGACGATCGGGCAGTTCAATGCCGAAGGACGAGACCCTGGTCGTCATTTCCTTGAGGAAATCATCGCAGATCTGATGCCCGAAACCCCTTGATCCGGAGTGAAGCAGCACGGCAAGCCGACCCTCATGAAGCCCGAATGTGCGCGCAATGTCCTGGTTGAATACTTCGTCCACTACCTGGAGTTCAAGGAAATGATTCCCCGAGCCCAGGGTGCCCAGCTGATTCCTGCCTCGTTTCACGGCACGGTCACTCAGTACCTCGGGGTCAGCGCCGGACATGATACCGCCGTCTTCGGTGAAATCGAGGTCGTTTTTTGTCCCGAATCCGTTCTTGACCGCCCATGCGGCTCCCTGGACGGCGACCGCTGTCTCGTCTCCCGGCCCGAGGTGGACGGGCCCCGTGGACCCCACGCCTACAGGCACGCACCTGAAGAGGGAGGCAACAAGTTCGCGGATGCGAGGGCGTATATCGCTTGCGTTGACAGCTGTGGTCATAAGACGGCAGCCGCAGTTGATGTCGTACCCGACGCCTCCGGGGGATACGATACCGTCGTCCAGGGCAAATGCCGCCACACCGCCTATGGGAAATCCATAGCCCCAGTGGATGTCCGGCATGGCGAGGGATCGGCCCACGATGCCCGGAAGAGAGGCAACGTCAGCCACTTGCCGCAGGCTCTGGTCGGTTCGGAGGGAATCGATCAGGCGAGGGCTTGAAAACACAAGGCCCGGGACCCGCATTTTGCCGGTCCGGGGGATTTCCCACCGATAATCGTCAAGTTTATTGAGATGGATATGCATGCAGCTGTTCCACCAAAGAGTTCACCCGAAAGTCGGCATGTCGAGCGACGCTTGAGACCGGCTTCAGACGTCGAGGATTATGAGGGCCTCCCATTGTCCACCCGTTTCAGTGATGTCCGCCTGATGGTACGTGACGGCCTTGATTTCGTTCAAGTACTCGTCCCTGTCCGGGTCGAATGTGAAGACGCGGGCTACGGCCTCAATGCGACAGGAAGTCAGGTCCTGTATGCGCACCTTCTCGACTATGCAGGACTCACCCTCAAACAAATACAGGATTTCCCCCATCCATCTGACCAGCAGGTCCACCGGATCGTCTCCGGTAACGGACAGGGGAACGGAAGACGACTCCCTTTGGCGGCGCGGCGATACAAGGAGATCCGTCAAGGCGAGGGCCGCGTTCTCAAACAGATCTTTAAGGTTGTTCCCGCGGATGCGAACGCGCATATCCGCCGTGTGATCGATCAAAGTGTAGGGAGGGCCCCCCCGTTTTTTCACGGCGCACACTCCCCGTAACGGGACGCCGGGGCTGTTTGTTGAAAAGGCCCTGCGCACAATGACATCCCGGTACGTTCTTTGTGAGCAATAGCGATTTGAAAGATCCTTATTACATTGTATGAAGAGGCCCTCGGATTGTAAAGCCTTCCCGGCCTTTTCTCGTCTGTTCGACGACAGACGCCCTGTCCGAAAAAGGAGGAACCTAGTACCATGAACTGCGCCTTTTGTGGTTCCAGGATTAAGCTGGACGGCGTTGTGAGCCGGAGTGCCGTATGTCCGAAATGCGGTCGTGATTTGCGTTGCTGCAAGCAGTGCAAGTTCTACGACCCTCGCGCCTACAACGACTGCAAAGAAGTGAGTGCCGAGCGGATTCGAGACA
>CAZEIA010000322.1:0-2301 GCA_964512335.1 uncultured Desulfobacterales bacterium | reverse complement strand
GGAATCCGGCACAAAAAACATCAAAGAGAGCAGGGCCGCATGGAACAGGACGGAGAGGATGATCACAGGGCTCCACCGCATCCCGTTCGCATCGAATCCTTCGCTGTTTTCCCACGTCGGTGACATGCGTCAATGCTTCTCCGTCAGTCTTCCGGTTCCGTGACCATGCCCAGTTTTTCTATCCCGGCCCTCTTTACCGTCGAGATCACCTGGATAACGAAGCCGTAGGGCACATTCCGGTCAGCTCTCAACAGGATGCCCTTATCGCGCCGGTATTGGGAGATGGTCTGAATCCTGCTCTCCAGTTCCTGCAGGTTCATCCGGTATTCGTCCAGAAAGATTTCTCCCTCCTTGTTAATGGAGAGGAACAGAGGTTCTTCTTCGGTCTTTATACTCTTCGCCGTTGTCTGGGGCAGGTCTACTTCAACGCCTTCCATCATCATGGGAGCCGTAACCATGAAAATGATGAGCAGAACCAGCATCACGTCCACAAAGGGCACGACGTTGATGTCGGACATGAGCCTCTTTCCGGTGCCGTTGACCATCATGGAACTTCTCTCCTTATCGCTCCGCGGACGATGCCTGCTGTTTCAGGTGCTGACGTTCAATAACGCTCAGGAGATCATTGGAGAAAGTGTCCATTTCGGAAGTGAACACGGCCGTCTTGCGACTGAAGAAATTGAAGGCCACAACGGCTGGAATGGCCGCGGCGAGTCCGGCTGCGGTTGCTATAAGCGCTTCTGATATTCCCGGCGCAACCACGGCAAGGCTCGCCGAACCTCGAAGACCGATTCCGTGAAAGGACTGCATTATTCCCCATACCGTTCCAAAGAGCCCGATGAAGGGCGCGGTGTTTCCCGTTGTGGCCAGGAAGGAGATGGAACTCTCCAGGCGGTTGCCCTGCTGAATCGAGGCCCTCCTGAGGGCTCGTTCCACCTGATAGAGCACAGGCTTGATAGTATCCTCCCGGCCGCCCGCAGAAGGGTTCTGAAGCTTGCGGGCGCGCCTGAACTCCGTGTATCCCGCCCTGAAGAGATGAGCGATCGGGCTTGAGCCGAGCTCCCCCGATTCATTAAGGAGTTTTCCGAACTCTGTCCCCTCCCAGAACCGCTCAAGGAAAAGAACGGATTCGTCCCGGGCCTTCCGGAACATGCGCCATTTCATGAATATGATGGCCCATGAGACCACGGAGAGGGACAGCAGGATCAGCATGACCAATTTTACGAGCAGACCCGCCTGGGCTACCATCTGGATTATGTCACCGCCCATTCCAGGCGCCAGTGCCCCGGTCGGGAGGATCAGCTGCTGGGTCGAAAATAGTATCATTGTCGTCACTTTCATTCATTCTTAGTGATGGCGGAATGCGTCTCCGACTGCAGAACAGGAGGGACGCCTGATATTTTCAGTCAAGGGCCGGTCATAGACCCAAAGACCTCATTCCGTGATGATCCGGGTTTTCCGGATGGATTCTAGTATTAATATTCCCCGGTTGCTCTTGCAAGAACAATCTGGCAAGAAAAGGCAGGGAATAGGGTCGCAGGAGCCCGGCTGTCAGCAGGCCAGGCGAAAGCGGCGGATCAGAAATCGGGCCAGACCGGACGCGTCATCGGGCAGGAATCGGGGGACGCTGGTTTCGGGAACGTCTGCTTCGGTGACCAGGGCGACTAGAAGTGGATCGTTAAGGCACAGGAAGCCCCCGGACAGTTCATGTCGATGGACCTCGATCTTGGGGACCTTGTGTTTCTTGTACCCCTCGGCCAGTACGATATCCATATCGGAAAGGAAGGCGGCCAACTCGTCGGGCGAGTGATCGTGCCCCACCTCTCGAATCATGGTGAAAACGGAAGGAGTGGAGAGGATGGTAGCTGATGCACCGGCCCTGCGGTGGACCCAGGAGTCTTTTCCCGGGATGTCTATTTCCGCTTCATGGGGATGGTGCTTGATGGTGCCTACGCGGAGACCGTATCGTCGCATTTCCGGTATCAGCCCGGCAAGCAGGGTGGTCTTGCCGGAGCCGGAAGGGCCGACTATGGCCACGACAGGGGGTAAGGAATTCTCCATGTGCAGCCTACCTGAAAATGGTATGAAAGATTCTGTCATCGGCATCCATGCATTCCTCCTTGAGCCGAGAGTACTTTTGGAGCAGGGCCTTTCCCTCTTCCGTCAGGAATGAACCGCGCTTTCCTTCAGACCTGACCAGCCGGGCGTTCAAATGGCTTTCCGTCGCCCTGATTCGGCTCCAGACACCCTTGTAAGACATTTTAAGGGCCTTTGATGCTTTATTTATTGATCCTGTCTTTT
>CAZEIA010000321.1:0-2327 GCA_964512335.1 uncultured Desulfobacterales bacterium | reverse complement strand
GAAAACGGTGTCCGAAACCGATGCCATGCTGAAGGATGATATGAATGACCCGGAAGCCCGCGTCATTGCCATCGGTCCCGCCGGTGAGAACATGGTTTCCGGGGCCATTCCCCTGGAACTCCATCGCGCGGCCGGCGCCTGCGGCACGGGGAGTGTGCTGGGGTCCAAGAACCTGAAGGCCGTCGTGGTGAGAGGAACCAGGGGCACGAAAATCGCAAGGCCCACCGATCTTCTGGAAGCGTTTAAACGCAACCACAACAAGCTCCTCAGCGGGCCCCACTATCCCATATTTTCCGAGTACGGCTCCGCGGTCCTGATGGACATGTTCAACGAAGGGGGAATGCTGCCCACCTACAACTGGCAGGACAAGCCCGTCAAGGATGTTGAACTGACCTATTCCACAGCCCTCAAGGAGAAGTACGGAAAGAAGATGGTGGCTTGCCTGGGCTGCGCCGTCCACTGTGAGCACTACTATGTGGTCAAGGACAGCCCCTACGCCACGCACGGCGCAGGCGCGGAGTACGAGGTGACCTGCGGTTTCGGCCCCAGGGCGGGCGGCGTCAATATGGATGCCATACTCTATATCAATTCTCTCATGAACGATCTCGGTCTGGATGTGGTCCAGGTCTCCAACTGGATCAACACCATTCGCCACTGGTGGCAGGACGGGCTCGTGGACGAGAGCGATACGGACGGTCTTTCCCTGGTTTGGGGCGAATATGACGACACGATCGAGGCGCTTAGAAGAATCGCCCGACGTGAGGGTGAGTTCGGAAACAAACTCGCCGACAACATCATCAATTTTGCTCGACACATCTCGAAAAAGAAGGGCATCCCGGAGGAAACGCTCACTCGTTACATCATCCAGATAAAAGGGATGACCCAATCTTCCGGAGACAACCGTTTGATGGGAGTGGGCTCGGCGCTCTCCCACGGCACCTCTACACGGGGCAGCGATCACCTGCGGGGCGTCAACACCGACATCTGGCTGCAGCATGAGGACCCGAAAGACATAATGGGCATCCCCGATGAAGCAGCCCGGCATTTCCTGGATCTCGGCCTGTCGGATCCGGCACGCTACGAGGGCAAAGAAGAATATGTGGCCTTCATGGAGGACTACTGTGCACTGGTGGACTCACTGGGGATCTGCAAGAGACACACCGCCTGGGAAGGAATGGCCATCGGATTGGAAGAAATGGCCGAATACTTCAACGCGGTGACAGGGCTCAACTACAGCTGGAAGGACCTCCTGAAATGCGGAACGAGGATCTACAACGTGGAAAGGGCCATGCAAGCCAGGTTCGGCCTTCGCAAAAAGGACGACTATCCTCCGGTGCGCTGCTTTGAAGAGCCTGTCCCGTCCGGCCCCCTTAAGGGCGCTGTACTCGATATGGAACAGTATGAAAGCCTTTTGACCGCGTATTATCGGTATCGTGGATGGAACGAAGAAGGAATTCCGGCGCGAAGCGCTCTTGAGCCCCTCGGCCTTAATGACATCGCCGACGATCTGGAAAAAAGGAAGGTTCTCGGGAAATAGCCCCATGGAAGCGAGGTCGGAATAGGTCCGGCCGCTTCAAAGATTTTGTTCCGGGTGAATGAGGCGATTTCACGTCCTGCTTGCGGATGGACATCGCCTCCAAAAGAGGCTTCGAATTTAACACGAGACCCGCAGCAAAGAGGAGGTGGTATTAAGTCCGCCCTTGGTCGGAGGATAGCGCATGTGCATTCTGCCACCGGCGTGAGAGATACACAGGGGAGGCGTCTTTTTGGCAACATTTTCAAACAACCAAAAACCCAGAAGGAGGAATCGTGATGACGATCCGGAGAAACCTGTCCTTGGCCCTGGCTTGGAGCGCCGCAGTTATGGCGGCCATCGCTTTTGCGGCATCACCAGTTCAAGCGAAAGACGTCCTCAAGCTGGGTTTTTCAATTTCTCTGACAGGTGTCTATTCGCAGGCGGCGGTAAGCCAGATCAATGCATACAAGGTCTGGAAAGAGAAAGTGAACGAGGAAGGCGGGATCTATGTCAAATCCCTTGGCAAAAAGCTGCCCGTTGAGTTCGTGTATTATGACGACAAGAGTTCTCCTCAAACCGCCGTCAAGGTCTATGAGAAACTTATCACAAGGGACCATGTGGACCTGGTCCTGACCCCTTGGGGAACGACCATCCATTTTGCCGTCGCTCCCCTGGCCCAGAAGTACAAAATGCCCATGGTGGGAACGACCGCCGCCTCGGTCAAGCTTCGAGAGATTGAGAGCGACTACTTCTGGTTCATCACCGCCGCCCTTCCGGACCGGCAAATGAAAGCCCTCGCGGCACTCCTCAA
>CAZEIA010000320.1:0-2392 GCA_964512335.1 uncultured Desulfobacterales bacterium | reverse complement strand
TTCGGTCTCACGCGGCTCAATCCGGGGGACGTGGTGGTCATGGATGCCGCCGGCGGCGGCGGCTACGGAAACCCTCTGGACCGCGAGCCCGACCGCGTGCTTATGGACGTGCTTAACGGGTATGTGACCCTGGAGCGCGCCCGGGAGGACTACGGTGTAGTGATTGATCCGGACGCCATGCAGGTGGACGAGGAAGCCACGAAAAAACTTCGCGAAACTGCATAAAAGGAGGGAAAAGGCATGCCCACGCAAAAGACCCACCTGAGCGAATTGAAACGGCTTGACGGCCTCGAGGAGAAGGCGCGCCTCGGCGGGGGGCAAAAGGCCCTGGAAAAGCGTTATGCCGCGGGCAAGCTAACAGCCCGGGAACGTATCGACATCCTCTTTGACGAGGGCAGCTTCGTGGAGCTGAACGGTCTTGCCGAGAGCCAGTCCAGGGATTTCGGCATGCAGGAGAAGAAGGTCCCGGGAGACGGCGTGATAACCGGCTACGGCACTGTGGCCGGGCGTCTGGTATTTGCCTATTCCCAGGATGCAACGGTTCTCGGTGGGTCTGTGGGGACCATTCACGGAAAGAAGATCTGCTTCTTGATGGACGAGGCATTGAAAGTGCGCGCCCCGCTCGTGGGCCTTAACGACTCGGGCGGCGGCCGGCTCAACGAGGGTTTTTTCGCTTCCGAGGGCGTGGCCGGCATGTTTTTCCGCAATACCGCCGCATCAGGCGTCATCCCGCAGATCTCCGCCATGATGGGGTCATGCGCCGGCGTAGCCGTGTACTCGCCGGCCATCACTGATTTCATAGTTATGGTCGAGGAAAAGAGCCACATGGTTATAACCGGACCGGCCGTGATCAAATCGGTTACCGGCGAGGAGGTGACTATGGAGGAACTGGGCGGGGCCAGGGTCCACAGCCGGAAATCCGGCACCGCGCACTTTACGGCAAAAGACGACGAGTCATGCATCGCCCTTGTAAAAGAGCTTCTTGGGTATCTTCCGGACAACTGCGATCAGCAGCCGCCCGTAATCGAGGCCACCGACGACCCGGAGCGGATTGACGAGGGCTTGATGGAAGTGGTTCCCGCGGACTTTCGCAAGGCCTATGACATGCGTGAGGTGATCAGGAAGGTCGTGGACCACAGCCGGTTTTTCGAGGTCCAGGAGAACTTTGCTACGAACATTATCATTGGATTCGCCAGGATGGAAGGCCGCACCGTGGGGATCGTGGCCAACCAGCCCAAGATCTGGGCCGGGAGCCTGGACGTGGATTCCTCTGACAAGGCGGCCAGGTTCATACGTTTCTGCGACGCCTTCAATATCCCGCTCATCAATTTTGTAGACGTGCCCGGTTACTTCCCGGGTGTGCGCCAGGAGCACATGGGTATAATCCGGCACGGGGCCAAGATGCTATACGCCTATGCCGAGGCGACGGTTCCCAAAATCACCCTGGCCCTTCGAAAGGAGTACGGAGGCGCGGTTATGGCCATGTGCTGTGTGGGCATGGGGGTGGACCAGATGCTGGCCTGGCCCATCGCCCAGCTGGTGGTCCTGGACACCAAGACCGCGGTGAACCTGATATACCGCAAGGAGATTCAGGAAGCGGACGACCCGGATGCATACCGCGAGGCCCGCATCGAGGAGTACGATCACAAGTACTCCAACCCGTTTCATGCAGCGTCCAACATGCTTGTTCACAGGGTGATCAGGCCTGCGGAGACCCGGCCCCAGATCATTAAAGCCCTTCGAGCCCTTCAAAACAAGCGTCGTCCCGGACCGGCCCGAAGGCACGGTAATATTCCGTTATGAGCATTGCCGCGGCCCGCTGAGACGCCCGGGTTTCCCCGGGTTCAGGTCGGGGTTCGGCCATCCGATGGTTCGGCGTCGAAAAGTGCGTTGCAACCTGCGTCAGGATTGCATATGGCGAGAATGTACACACTGGCGGCCGCTTCGGACAGCCAGGTCAGTTTCTGAGTGAATGTGAGGGACACGAACTCCGTGTGCCCGTCAAAGCAGGCGGCGGTCACGTCCCGCATCGCGGATTTCCCTGTCGACTTCATGATCTATCCCCGATCATCTTTCCAAGGGCCTCAATGTCCAGGCGATCCTTGTCTCTGGGATCCTGGATCAGCCTTTTCAGCTCCAGAAGCTTCTCCATGGATAAGACTCTTACAGTCCGGCCGTTGACTTTCGCGGCAACGGTATGGTCCTTCAGCAGCGAGTAGGCCTGGTCGTCTGTCAGAAAGACATCGATCTGGCGGTACGGAGATTCCGGATCCCAGAACGTGAAGACCCGGGCGTTCTTTTCTCTGACAAAGCCCCTGACAGTCCCCGGGTCCAGCAGGGAGTCCGCCGGGACCGGCGCTCGAGGGACCAGGCCGAGATCGCGGGCGGTCTT
>CAZEIA010000319.1:0-2416 GCA_964512335.1 uncultured Desulfobacterales bacterium | reverse complement strand
TATGCTGAAACTACGCTGCTCCATTTACAATGCCACATTTGACACCGTGTTCGCCTCATACGCAACCCGGGTCAGAGCAAAGCGACTTCTCAGAAACGCGTAATGGTGCGACACGAAGTCGCACAGTTTGAGTGTACTCAGGTATTTACCTGGAGTACCCGGTATGTTCCTACCGGACCCTACGCAGGCGTGCTACCGTTGCGCTGATGACGGGGTGCGAAGCCCTGCGGACAATGTACCGAAAAGGGTTCAAATGGTGACAGGCGAACCTTTCCGGGAATCCTCCCCGGTTAAGGGCTAGGGTCGGATGATATGGTGAAAGCAGTTGAATGCCCGCAAGCGTCGTCAGTTTCGACGGACCTACGAGGATTAACAGGTCCTGGACTGCTTCCCAGAGTTTGCGGTGTGGGGACAGGATACAGATTTCATTACTGTCTGTACGGAACCGTAGTGCCCCCGGCGTAGAGGGTGCACCTAAGTCATCCATTGGATCAACTGTGTGGAACGTAGTAACCCCGTCCTTCGCCCGGGGCAACCCCGGGCAAGCGAACCGTAAGGCACGCCCATGGAGAGGCGGGAAGGAGAGGTTGGAAGAAGCGAAGGCCTTTGGGAAAGCCGAAGGATAGGGCATGGAACATGGCCCAACGCCAAAACCGGTAGGCCTCAGCCCCTGTGAAGGAGCGTGCAGACGTCCAACTGGTGTCTCGTTGCGAGAGAGCTTGGAGAACCTTTGAAGACGAGGAAGCAAATGACGGCCCAAAAGGCTGGTGCACTCGGAGACGATGCCGGCAAGTGGAATTCTATGGATTGGAAGAAAGCCCGGCAGGAAGTCAGAAGGCTGCAGGTGCGTATCGCAAAGGCTGTGAAGGAAAACAGATGGAACAAGGTTAGAGCACTGCAATATCTGTTAACCCACTCGTTCTACGCCAAGCTCCTGGCTGTGAAACGGGTGACCTCCAACAAGGGGAAAAAGACCCCTGGCATTGACGGCGTCCTGTGGCAAGACGCTCGAGCCAAACGGCGGGCTGCATGCAGTCTGCGAAGACGTGGCTACCATCCTCAACCACTGAGGAGGATCTATATAAAGAAAAAGAACGGGAAATTACGGCCTTTGTCGATACCCACAATGTATGACAGAGCGCAGCAAGCACTGTACAAGCAAGGGCTTGCACCCATAGCCGAAACTACAGCCGATAAGAATTCTTACGGTTTCAGAGAAGGCAGAGCGTGCGCCGATGCTGTAGCTTGTGCCTTTAATGCCTTGTCAAAGCCTAATTCGGCACCGTGGATATTCGAAGGGGATATCAAGGGCTGTTTCGATAACATCTCTTCTGAGTGGATGTTGAAGAACATCCCTATGGATAAAGCCGTTCTACATAAGTGGTTGAAGGCGGGGTATGTGGAAAACGGCACCCACTACCCCACACGCAAGGGAGTTCCACAAGGTGGGATTATAAGTCCGACCATATCAAATATGGTGCTTGACGGGTTGGAGGAGGCCGTCCATGGTGCAGTCCCCCGCAGGCGTCGTATCAACTTCGTCCGCTACGCCGATGACTTCATCATCACGGGAAAATCAAGAACCATCCTGGAAGAAGCCATCCGGCCTGCGGTCGAAGGCTTCCTTGCAGAGCGCGGCCTCGAACTCTCATCCGAGAAGACCGTGGTCACGCACATAAAAGACGGATTCACATTCCTCGGGCAAACCTTCCGGAAGCATGGCCGTGTCCTGCACATCACGCCATCCACTGAGGGAGTTCACGCCCTCAAGCGGAAGATAAGGGAACTGATCCGAAAACACGTCAACGCGCCGATGCCTGCCCTGATCGAGAAGCTCAACGATACGCTTCGAGGTTGGGCCAACTACCACCGCCACGTGGTGGCATCGGAAGCCTTTGGTGTGATCGACACCTATGTCTTCGAGCAACTCCGACATATGCTACGACAACGCCATCCCACGAAATCCGCGAGATGGCTGATCAAGCATTATTGGTCGGCCGCGGGAAAGAATGTGTTTGCCGTACTGGCCAAAACAGCCAAGGCCGGAAAGAGACTCTACCGGGTCTTGCAAGTCGGTATCATCGGGATTCGAAGATATGTGAAGATCAAAGCGGCAGCGAACCCTTACCTGCCGGAGTACGCCGGTTACTTCTGGCGGCGACGGCACAATAAGGAGAGCAAGCTGCTGCCGGCCATGTCAGCCCGGGAATACCAGGCGATGACATCGGCTTAGGAGGTAACACAGCCGGGCCGCCCCACAAGGGCCGCCTTCGAGATGCTTGAGCCGTATGAGGTGAAAGTCTCATGTACGGTTCTTAGGGGGGAATGGGGCTGAGAGGCCCCTGACCTACCCGATCTCCCCGGCTCAGGCATCAAGATATCGAATACATTGAAGGCGACATGCGGACGGTGCGCT
>CAZEIA010000318.1:1916-2418 GCA_964512335.1 uncultured Desulfobacterales bacterium | reverse complement strand
AGGTGTGCAGCATCCCTCAGTTCCACACGGTCGTCTTCGATGAGGAGGTAGACAAGCTTGTCCGATTTGCCATAAAAGACAATCGAGTCGTATCCGGCCCACCTCAGCTCGCCCCCGAAATAGGATCCCAGGTTTCCGTCCCCGAACACGCCCGTGATGGGAGATCGTGCTACGGACACACAGATTCTGCTTGCACTCAGGCTGTTGCCGCACAAGCTCCCCGGTCCTATTGCAACTATATTGTCCGGGCTGAAGGGGTCCGTGACCTTTGGGTCGAAATCATCGTATAGAATCTTCGAGTTGAACCCTCGGCCGCCGATGAACGCTTTGGCAAACGCCGGATCAAGAGGGTCCTTGACCACTTTACCTTCGCTCAGGTAGGCCTTCAAGATGGTGCCAGCCCAACCGTACATATCGCATCCTCCTTTGCCCGTGAATGGAATCATTCATTGTCGGGCAGCTTTCACGAAAGATGCGAAAAGCTTCAAAGCGTGCTTTTGAA
>CAZEIA010000318.1:0-1906 GCA_964512335.1 uncultured Desulfobacterales bacterium | reverse complement strand
CCCTTTGAGGCGGGTAGATACTGTATGGCCTTGGTGGCACAGAAATAGACGCATTGGGGATCACCGCCGCAGAGATCGCATTTCACTACTTTTCGGGTATCGGGTTTCACCGTTGGAGCGCCGAAAGGGCATGCATTCACACACATTCTGCACCCGATGCAGACGTCCTCGTCAATGACCAGAGCCCCGGTTTCCTTATCGCGATAAATGGCATTGGCGGGGCAGACGGCTTCGCAGGGAGCATCCTCGCACTGCTGGCAGATAATGGGGATGTCCACGCCCTGAGTCTCCCAGCTGATCACCTGGATTCTCGACTTCATGGGGTTGATTTGATTTTCGTTCGTCAGTGAACAGATGAACTCACAGACCTTGCAGCCTGTGCACCTGTCAGGGTCCACAATCAAGACCTTGTCCATGGGTGCCTCCACGTTTCGTGTTTGATCCGGCAAGGAGCAAACGGCCGGGATCGTTCATGCCTCCTCGTAATGTTTTTTTACCAGCTTGGCCTTGTACTCGAACTTGGGCAGGGAGTCGGCGGGTACGAGCTCCACGTTGGCCCGGAAGATGAGCTTTTCCCGGATCAGTGCCTCCAGCTCCTTTTTGAGTGCCTCGAGTGCCTTTTCATCCTTTCCGTGTTCCACCTTGACGTGGATCGGCGGGGCCCATCCGGCTGGAGGCGGCTCGTAGAGCTGGATCTCGATTGCGCCGGTGGTCCTCGGTGAAAGGCTGGCCACCGTGTCCCGAACCGCGGCAGGGTAGACATTGACCCCCTGCACCGTGATCATGTCGTCCGTGCGGCCGAGGACGCGGATGCCGTAGCCTGTGCGGCCGCACTCACATTCCGTCTGGGTCACCTCGATGTGGTCCCGGGTGCGGAATCGCACCAGAGGGATGCATTCCCGGTCCAGAGAGGTGTAAACCAGCTCACCTCGAGCTCCCTCTTTGACCTCCTGCACCTCGCCCGTGTCCGGGTCGATGATCTCAGGGTGCACTATACCCTGGGCCACGAAGTGCATGCCCCGCTTGTACCGGCACTCGGACCACATTTCCCCGCACATGTCTCCATTGCCCATCATTTCCAGGAACGTGCACCCGAATGTCTCTTCCACCTGTTCCCTGAGGGAGGGAATCGCAGCGCCGGGCTCCCCTCCGGCCAGGATCACCTTGATTCCCAGGTCTTTGGGTTCGATGCCGCGTTTCCGCAGGGACGCCGCAAAGTGGAGCGGAAACGAGGAGGTGGAAAGAAAGGCGTTGGCGCCGATATGCTGGAATGAGGCGATCAAACGGTCCGTGGCGCCCACACCGATGGGAATCACAGTACCGATGTGCTCGAGGGCGTCCGCGTAGGAGGCCGCGATGAAGAACGGGGCCACTACCAGCGGAACAATGGAGTCCGGGCGAAAGCCGCCGGTCCAGAAGGCCCGACAGGCCGCTTCTCTCCAGACTTCTATGTCCCGCTTGCTCACGCCGATGAAGGTAGGCCTGCCGGTGGTGCCGCTGGTCGAGTACACCCTTTTTACCTTTTCTTTCGGGCAGGCCATGTGGGATCCCAGCGGCGGGTTATTGATCTGGCTGTCTCGAAGCTCCGACTTCTCAGTGAACGGGAGCTTGGCAAGGTCTTCCAGGGCCTTGATGTCTTTCAGCTCCAGGCCGGCGTCGGAAAACTTGTTCTGGTAAAACCCGGAGTTCTCCCAGACATACTTCAGCTGGCTTAATAGTGCCCTTTCCTGCACGTCGTGAAATCGCTCCGGAGAAAGGGTCTCCATCTCTTCGTTCCAGTATTCGGAATGCTCAGCCATGCTTGCCCCTCCTTACTGTTTGGTTTTACAGATTGAGTTGCGTTGTCTCGATTGAATGGAATCCGTCGGACGGCGGGAACACCCTGCCGTCCGACGGAAGTCCTACC
>CAZEIA010000317.1:0-2470 GCA_964512335.1 uncultured Desulfobacterales bacterium | reverse complement strand
AGTGATGGTCCGCCCGTGAAAGTTCCCTTCGCACACGATCACCTCGGCCAGATCATCCGGCACACCCTTGACCTTGTAGCCCCACTTCCGGACCGCCTTGATCACTGTCTCCACCGCCTCCGCACCGCTGTTCATGGGAAGGACCTTGTGGGAGTTGGTAAGGCGGCACAGCTCTTCGTAGAAAGGCCCCAGCTGGTCGTTCCGAAAGGCCCTGGAGGTCAGGGTAAGCTTTCTCGCCTGCTCGATCAGTGCATGAAGGATTCGAGGGTGGCAGTGGCCTTGATTCACAGCGGAGTAAGAGGACAGGCAATCCATATAGCGCTTGCCGTCGACGTCCCATACCCAGATCCCCTCCCCGCGCTTGAGCACCACATCGAGCGGTTTGTAGTTGTAAGCTCCGTAACGGGTCTCCAGTTCTATGTACGCTTCCGGCTTCATGGGTTTCCCTCCTTTTGTGTCTCGCAAAGACGCCAAGAAAACCTGTTTTTTGTCTGTGCAACCCTTGCAGCTTTGCGGAAAATTAGAATTCCATTATCAGGGAAACAGGAAAAACTCACTGAAACAAACAGGCCCCTTCACTGCGGGTGAAGGGGCCAAACAGAAAAGCTCAAAATTCTAAAGGAAACACGAGACCCTACCCCCTCTAATCAGGATACCATGAACCCCGTGCGGGAAACGAGTCCCGGTACCGGAACGACCGGACAGCCGTTCTCGTCTGTTACCACACCTTCAGGCCAGTTGTATTCAGGATCCATGGCCCGGAAGTAGGCCAGGTCATAGGGCAGCAACCTGGCCCAAAGCCCGCCTTCACGTTCCAGAAGCCTGGAAGAGAGACCGAAGTCCACCTCGCCCAGTTCGGTAAGAAGTATGTATGCCGGAATCTCCCGGCCGCTGCCGTCGCGCCTGACCCATGTGGCTATATCAAGTACGTCATCCACGTCCAAGGGTTGCCCGCTGTTCCGGGCCGCCTGAAGGGGATGACCGGCCGCGTAAACGTGGTGAAACTCAACCCCTGCATCCCTGCACCGGTGAGCCACCCGCTGGATCTCTTCAGGATTGTCGTTGCCCCCTGAAATCAGCGGGACATTCACATAAACGGAGATGCCCTTTCTTCGCAGCAGGGCGGCCGCCCTCTTGTGCTCATCCATAATTTCTTGGCTGTGGAGGAACACCGTTTCGATCTCGAGTCGGAGGGGTCTTGTAACGGTCAGGCGGTTCAGTTCACCGAGCTCACGGATGAGTCCCCTGTTGTATGCCTTTGGGTTTTCAGCAAACGCGAGGCTTCGAACCCTGAGCGCGTTGACATGGGGAGCGTCGCGGAGGTGCTTTACAATCTCCCGAATCTCCCTCAGGCACTTGATCCCGTCCCGCTTTCCGGCGGCAACCACGTCGGTTATGTGCTCGTCTCTCCGAATATACTCAATCCCGCCGCGCCAGTTGTCGATATCCAGCTCCACCCGGGTCTTGTGGTCCCGCACAACCCCTTCCACTCCCGAAGAAACCACCGGACGCGCAAAACGCTGGTCCTTCAATCCATCGGCGCGAACGGCGCTGAGGAGTCCGTGGTCGGTCTTGCCGTTCAATGGATGCCTAGGGACCCTTGACCCGGCAAAAAGCGCGTCGTCGCCTATCTGGGCCATGTATTTTACATCGATGGTCCCCTCGTCGTTGACGCGGACGTTCTCCAGTTCATTCGCCACAGGGGCGAAGGCATTGAAGTAGTCCGGGGTGTAAGGGGAACGGATCCATATGAAGTTCTCGTTTTCCCTGTCCCGCCCAACGGCCCACCCGCTGCTGTTCCAGTCCATCTTTCCAATGGGCGTGGCCGTGCAGATCCTAGGGATGGCCCGGTCCGACACGTGGGCTCTAAGGTAAATCCCAGCCTCTATGCCCTTGGAGAGCGGAGCCCAGTAAATGCTGTTTCCGTGAATCGGGCTGCAGGGAATATAGATATAGTGCATCTCGGCCCCGGCGCCCCTCAAGCTGCTGAATAGTTCAGCGAGTTCGGTCCCCCGGTCATTGCAGTCATTGAGAAAGGGCGTCTGCACGTAGACCTGTATGCCGCTCCGGACCAGCTCGGAAATAATCTCCAGGCTGTCCGGGGACACCTCATCCGGATGGATGAAGTGAGTGGCGACTTCTATTCGCTTCCCCTTCTCCTCCAACTCGAGGTTCTTCCGCTTGAGGTAGCTGAGCCAAGCCCCGTCGTTGGAGAGGAAAAGATGAGGGTAGTAGGCGATGGACCGGGTGGCGAGCCGCAGGGTCTTGACGTGCGGGACATCCCTGAGTCCGTCGATTGCGGCCTCCATGTTCTTTCTATTGAGAAACGGGTCCCCGCCGGTGATTACAATCTCCTTGATGGTTGGCGAGGCGTTTACGTAAGCCACGGCTTCCCTGACCTCATCCGGAGTAGGCGAGGTCTCATTTCGCGACTCCTTGTGCTTGCGGAAACAGAACCGGCAATACACCG
>CAZEIA010000316.1:0-2482 GCA_964512335.1 uncultured Desulfobacterales bacterium | reverse complement strand
ACATTCCCGCACGCAGTATGGATTAATCCAAAAATGGCCGACGAATGGCGTTATACTCGAACAATTCAGATTATTCAGGAAATCTTCCCCATGTTCGAGCTCACACTGGACGGCCTGGAAGAGGCCGTCACCCACATGATGAGCCGCAATTGAGAGACGGGCCTTGCCCGTCCTGCATTGTGTCTCGCGACACAGAAGTGTATCATTCCTCTACAGGAATGCCTTGGATGAACTGGGTTCACTTGAAGACATTTATTGCTACGTTTGTCCTGTATACGGGTTTACCGCTGAAAAGGAACCTCCTGGCTCATGTCCGGTATGCGGAGCCAAAGGGCGGGCATTCTTTAAGGTGGAGTAGGTCTTTAAAAGCCTGTATCAGTGGCTTTTGGCCTCATTACTTGGACCTTTATGGGTCCTTGGAATGTTTTTAGTGCCTAAATCTTGAAAATATGTAAAAACCAAGAAGTATTGATGTTGGTATACTCGAAATCGAAATTGGGATCGGGATCGAAAGAGAATAAAATGATACTTGACACGAAAATCTTGATGTCTACCGCTGTGTGAAGGAAGACTCCACGGTCCATGGATTAGAGGAAATCGATTTAGATCCCGATAGCGATTTCGATCCCGAAGAATCCATACTGGACGCTCATTCTTGGAGCCATTGCTCATCGGCTTTGGGCTGCGGGCAAGGGCCGCCTTAGATAAGGAGGGATTATGGTGAAGCCTGAGGAGATGTACCAGTGCCAGACGGTGAACTGTGGTTTCATATACGACCCTGATCGCGGGGATCGAAAGGGTAAAGTACCCAAAGGAGTCGGTTTTAATGAACTCGCGGACGACTGGAAGTGTCCTGTCTGTGGTGCTGGGAAGAAGATGTTCAGGCCGCTTGCAGGGCCGGGATCGGCGGCATAAGGTGAAATGATAGAGGTGAGGGGTGACAGGAGTCGAGCCTTGAGGCCTTAAAAGGTTTTGAGGGATTATTGCTTGACAGGGTGTTTATGGCGCCCTATTATTAGGAATAATTCCTGATAAGGGGTGCCTATTGATCCTGGAAAATAAAAAACAACGGATGACACACCAGAGAAATGTCATTCTGGAAGAAGTGAAGGGCTGCCATGATCATCCAAAGGCCGATGAAGTCTACGAACGGGTCCGGAATCGTCTTCCGCGAATCAGTATGGGAACCGTGTACAGGAATCTTGATGTCCTGGCCTCCAGCGGATTGATCAGGAAGATCGGTCCGGATTTCCCTCAGATGCGATTTGACGGCAACACCAGTAATCATTATCATGTTACCTGTATCGGATGCGGTAGGATCGATGATATGGAGCTTCAACCTCAGGACGATCCGGCGTCGCAACTGGAATTGGTGGTTGGAAGGCTTACAAAATACGGTGTGTTCGGTCATAGGCTGGAGTTTTTGGGGTTATGTCCGGAGTGCAGAAAGCAAAAAGGTCATCTTTTTCGAGAATTCCAGGTCATGGAATCAACTGAGGAGGAAAGCGATCATGGGACTGAAGGGGAGTAAGACAGAGAAGAACCTTCTTACGGCATTTGCAGGAGAATCACAGGCGCGAAACCGATACACCTACTTTGCAAGCAAGGCGAAGAAAGAGGGATACGTTCAGATCTCCAGTATCTTCGAGGAGACCGCGGACCAGGAAAAGGAGCACGCCAAGCGGCTTTTCAAATTTCTGGAGGGTGGTGAGGTTGAGATTGCGGCCGCCTTTCCCGCAGGTGTGATCGGTTCCACACTCGAGAACCTGGAAGAGGCGGCGGCCGGTGAAAATTATGAGCATACGGAGATGTATCCCGGTTTTGCCAAGGTGGCACGTGAAGAGGGCTTCGCAGAGATCGCCGATGTCTTCGAGAAAATCGCCGTGGCCGAGAAGCAGCACGAGAAGAGGTATCGGGATCTGGCCGCCAACATAAAGGCCGACCGCGTTTTCAAGAGGGATACCAGCGTTGTGTGGCGCTGCCGCAACTGCGGATATCTCCACGAAGGAACCGGGGCCCCGGATACTTGCCCGGCCTGCGACCACCCCATGGCTCACTTCGAGCTTCTGGGAGAGAATTATTAGAAGGTTCCATACCGGCAGCCTTAAAAAACGAGAAACCCCTTAGACACATTAAAGGAGGATTCAAATGGCACAAAAAATGGAGATATACAAGTGTGAAGTCTGTGGAAACATTGTGGAGGTGCTTCACGGGGGCAAAGGTGAACTGGTCTGTTGCGGTCAGCCAATGAATCTCTTCAAGGAGAACACTGTGGACGCGGCCAAGGAAAAGCACGTGCCAGTGGTTGAGAAGACGGCCGACGGCTACAAGGTGAAGGTGGGTGAAGTTGCCCATCCAATGGAGGAGAAGCACTACATCGAGTGGATCGAGCTTATTGCCGACGGCAAGGCTTACAGGCAGTTCCTCGAGCCGGGAAGCGTCCCGGAAGCCGTGTTCAAGATAGATGCCGATCAGGTCACGG
>CAZEIA010000315.1:0-2490 GCA_964512335.1 uncultured Desulfobacterales bacterium | reverse complement strand
GACCTGGAGGGGGCCCGCGTAACACAGGAGATGCTGGAAGACCTTTCCGACGTATTCCAGCGTTATCCGGGAGACTGCTTTATCGAGTTTCGAGTGCGTACTGAGAACGGAAAAGACTTCTTCGTCTCGGCCGGCAATCACTACCGGGTATTTCCGTGCGACGAGATGGTTGAAGAAATCGAGACCATGACCGGAAAACAGGTGACCTTCAAACATGGAAAAACGGCTTCGAACGCTGGGCAGTCTGCACACAGCCAGCTTTTCCGCACACCTTGACGAGGTATCCCTGGCAAACGGGGAAATAAGCAAACGCATTCGGATAGATCACCCGGAGGCATCGGCCGTGGTGCCTCAGCTGCCGGACGGCCGAATCGTAATGGTCAGACAATATCGTTATGCCCTGGGCATGGAGACCCTGGAAATCCCCGCGGGCAAGGTGGACCCGGGAGAAGACACCGAGGCCTGCGCCCGAAGAGAGCTTATGGAAGAAACGGGATTCGAGGCCGGGATCATGCAGCTCATATACACCTACACCCCTGCCATTGGGTATTCCAATGAGCGAATCCACATCTTTATGGCCCCTGAAGTGGAACACCGTTCCGAGAAGACGGACGAGCGCGAAATCTCATCGGTTGAGATCATCCCTCTGGACGAGCTTCAGAAAATGATCCGGAAAGGAAGGATCCTGGATGGAAAGACCCTGATAGCCCTGGCCGTGGCCGGGCTTCTATCTACTCAGCGGGCTTTCGATCGGGGGGATAGATGAACTTGGGATCGATCTCGTAGGTCCAGGGCAGGCCCCACCACTGCCACCCGTAATGGCGTCTCTGCTTGTACCCTGGGATCTTGTTCCGTTTCGCAAGCTGCCGGTAAAACTTGTGGCGGTTGCTGTCCTCGAAAGTGGGGAACTCCGGGCCTTCGAAACCGTCCTCCACAATAAAGACCTTCTGAAAACCGGCATCGGCAATAGCCTTGGCCGCCGGTACGCTCCGTGTGCCGTCACCCCGTCCCATGATCAAGAGGTTATCCTCTTTCTTGAAGACCTTTGCGATTTCTGAGACAAAGGTGTCGTTTTTAGGCGTAAGCCGGTATTGGTACTGCTCGTTTTCCTTCACGAACTCGTTGGTCAGGAACCGGTAGGGAAACAGGTAGGCATTGAGGGGATGACCCACGAACTGATATTCGGCCCTGGTCCTCACATCTATCAGGTACGTGTCCGGAAGGGTGTTGAGCATATCATAGGCCTCTATGCTCAGGATTTTCTTGGGTTCCTGGGCGTGAAGATCGCCCGGGAGGCCAAAAACCCAGCACCCCGCCGCCAGGGCCGCAAAGATGATAAAGATCCAAGTTTTCAGTTCCGCTGGTTTCATTCCGCCGTTTTCCGATGTAATGTGATCATTGGTGTTGGTTGTTTGCCCCGGACCTTCAGGGAGGTTAGCACTACGATGTTCTTTGGGGCAATCTAATCCGATACACCCTGATTTGTCAATGGAAAACCCGGGATTGGCCCGAACCGGAATGCCCTTCATGGTCCTTGAATTTGATAGAAGTCAAGGGGGGGAGGGATGTTGACATGAAGCATTGGAGTGTTTACACTCTTGTATCCAACGCAGTCTGAAGCATTCGATTCAGAAAGTGCCTTAACGGGAATCTCCGGACACATCCAGAAATGGGATTTAGTCATGAATGCCAGCAAGGTCTTTTTCGCCGACATGCGCACATCCACAAAGGAAAACCTGCCCGACAAGCTCGAACGGCTTCTGGGGCGGCTCAATCTTGAAACCGTGGTCCCCGAGCGCAGCATATCCGCCGTCAAACTCCACTTCGGGGAAAAAGGGAACACGGCCTTTATCCGCCCGCTGCTCATCCGCCGGGTCGTGGATCACCTGAGATCTCTGGGTTCCCGGCCCTTTCTGACAGACTCCAACACCCTGTACTCCGGGACCCGCGGGGACAGCGTTGCCCACCTGACAACCGCCGTTGAAAACGGCTTTGCCTACTCGGTCATCAACGCGCCCCTGATAATTGCCGACGGCTTGAGAGGGGCCTCCTGCGCCGAGGTGGAAATCAACCAGGAGACAATCGCGAAAGCCTATATCGGCCGCGAGATCGTTGAGGCGGACGCCCTCATCAGCGTGGCCCATTTCAAGGGCCACGAGTTAACCGGTTTCGGCGGCACCATCAAGAACCTGGGAATGGGCTGCGCCTCCAGGCGGGGCAAGATGGCCCAGCACGCGGACCTCTCACCGAAGGTCAAAGCCAAGAAGTGCATAGGGTGTGGAGAATGCGTGGCCCACTGTGCCCAGTCCGCCATCTCTCTGCAGGACGAAAAGGCCCGCATCGATCCCGAGTCCTGCGTGGGTTGCGGCGAGTGCATCCTCATCTGTCCCTTCGAGGCCATTTCCATAAGGTGGAACTCGGACATCCTGCGTTTTCAGAAAAAGATTGCCGAGTACACCCTGGCCGTGTTGAAAAACAAGCAGGGCAGAT
>CAZEIA010000314.1:0-2522 GCA_964512335.1 uncultured Desulfobacterales bacterium | reverse complement strand
TGAAAGTTCCTTTAGTGACTGTTGATAAGCAACTGCTGCGCGAGTTTTCTTCAGTGGCAATATCATTAAATTCCTTTATTCAGACTCTCCAGGAACCACCCCGTCCTCCAGGACCTGAATTCCTACCAGATAGTGCCCTTTGAATGGACTCTGTTCCAGGCGGGTGATATGCCTGATTTCCGTTTTTAGATAGACCGCCGAGTCCTCTCTGTTCACTGGATTGTATTTCATCTCCAATACGTCACCTACTGCAAGCCGTTTCAAGGCCGCTGAACCCTCATTGGCCAGTATACCGAGTCCGCCCGGAGACATGTCCCGAACCTTGAATTGATATAAGGGCAAATCCCGCTTGAAGGCGAACTCCACGCTGTAGTAGGCCTCCGCAATCTTTCGGGGCTCGAACCTGTTTTCGGGCCCCGCGCCGTTTTCTTTTAGAGGGTCCATAAGAAAACCTCCCCGGGAGATCCAGCCTTATAACACAAGTGCAAGCATTTCGTCCACATCCGTAGTAGGTTCTTTGCAGGCGTTGTTAGAGCAGACGTAGGCAGTGGCCTTGCCTTCCCGGGACGCATGGTCTTTAATGAACCCCGCCACCCCGTCGATTGCGGAGGAATCCTTGTCCGATGGACGGAAGACGGCCACGTGGTTTGGAATGAAGCGGCTGTTCAGGGCGTTCAACATCTTCTTAACATCAGTGCCTTCGGAAGGGCCCGCCACAACCACTTCGAAACAAGGACCAAGGGCGAAATCCAGGGAGCACAGAAACTGGGTATAGCCTGAGGGAAACTCGTCAACCTGCTCTGAAAAGGACTTCAGGATCCCGTGGGCCTTCTCTTCGTATTCCGTATTCCCCGTCAGGCGGGCAAGTCTCAGGAAATTGTGCGCGGCCACGCCGTTTCCTGAGGGAGTTGCGCCGTCATAGATCTCTTTTTTGCGAACGATCAGGTCTTCACCGTCGTCCGGGGTGAAGAAGAGGCCTCCCCCTTGATGGTCCCAGTAGTGCGAAATTAAATCCTCTGAAAGGCTCAGGGCTGTTTGGAGGTGTGCGGCGTCAAAGGTGGCTTGATAGAGCTCGAGCAATCCCCAGATGAAGAAGGCATAATCGTCGGTGTTTGCCGTGATGGCCGCGTCCCCTTCCCGGTACCGATGAAGCAGCCTGCCTTCAGGGGTGCGCATCCTGTCCAGGACAAAGCGTGCCGCATCAATCGCGGCAAGGGCATACTGTTCCTCACCCAGGACCCGGGCCCCCCTGGCGAGGGCTGCGATCATGAGGCCGTTCCAATCCGTCAGGATCTTGTCGTCTTTGTAAGGATGTACGCGCTTTTCCCGGGCCTCGAAGAGCTTTTTTCGGGAGAGTTCCGCGCCCATCCCGGCCGGGTCTTTGCCCGGATAGAGGATATTCGCCCCGGTGAGCTCTCCGGTGGCCTCTTCGGCGAAGTTACCTCGTTCCTCGACATTGAAGGCCTGAATCAACAGGTCCGCCTCTTGTTTGGAGAGGATTTCCCTGAGCTCCTCCTCGGTCCACAGATAGAACTTCCCTTCCACTCCTTCGCTGTCGGCGTCCTCAGCAGAGTAGAAACCCCCTTCAGGGGACCGCATGTCACGCAGCACATATGCGAAGACCTCCCGGGCCACGTCTCGGTACAGCGCATTTCCTGTGGCCTGATAGGTCTCCAGATAAGCCAGCGCAAGCATGGCCTGATCATAGAGCATCTTCTCGAAATGAGGGACCAGCCATTCCTTGTCCGTGGAATAGCGGTGAAAACCATATCCGATCTGATCAAAGATGCCTCCCCACCGGAGTTCCTGCAGTGTCTTTTCCACCATATGCAAGGCTTCCGTGTTGCCTGTGCGCTTCCAGTACCTGAGAAGAAATGACAGGTTGTGGGGTGTCGGGAATTTGGGAGCGGAGCTGAACCCGCCATGGGTCCTGTCAAAGCGTTTGGAAAGATCCTGGAAGGCCTTTTCCAGGGTATGGTGATTCAGTTCCTTGACAGTGGGGGTTGTTTCCAGGTGGTGCAGGGCCTGGGTCATGCCGGCGGCGCTCTCCAGAACTTCCTGTTGACGAGTTTTCCACACCTGCTCAACGCGGGGAATCAGTTCCATCATTCCCGCACGGCCGTAACGGCTTGTCTTGGGAATGTAGGTTGCCGCGAAAAAGGGCTTTTTGTCGGGAGTCATTATGATGGTAAGGGGCCAGCCGCCGCCTCCGGTGGCCATCCGGCAAACGGTCATGTAGATGTGATCCAGATCGGGCCTTTCCTCCCTATCGACCTTGATCGAGACAAACACGTCATTTAAGAGCTGCGCCACTTCCGGGTCTTCAAAAGACTCCTTTTCCATGACATGGCACCAGTGGCAGGTAGAATAGCCTATGGAAAGAAAGATGGGCTTGTTCTCCTCTCGAGCCTTCTCAAAGGCTTTCTCGCCCCACCCGTACCAGTCAACAGGATTATGGGCGTGTTGCAACAGGTAAGGGCTCTTTTCGTGAATCAGGCTATTGGCCCGGCGTTCTTTTGCGT
>CAZEIA010000313.1:0-2556 GCA_964512335.1 uncultured Desulfobacterales bacterium | reverse complement strand
GAGCCTGATAGCCACACGCCTGGCACACGTAAACGACTCGACCCTGCTTCTTCATTCAGCCTCCCTCAACACCTTGATTTTTGACATCCGTTCAGTGCTGAAACGATGGGTATTCTCAGTCAAAATGCCTTCCGCGGCGCATTGTTCTCCATTAAGGTCGGCGCGTCAATGACTTCCGTCAAAATGAAACCTATGAGATCAGCCTGTCTCTATATCCGTAAACTTACCCCGGATTCCCAATTCCCTATCGGTTGACAAAGCCGGGGTCCCGTGTTAGATCGAAAACCATAGCAATATTACATTCCGAAAGGAGAGGTTTCATGGCAGACATTCTCCAGGTAACGGACGATACGTTCGAAGATGAAGTGGTAAAGAGCGAACTCCCGGCAGTGGTGGATTTCTGGGCTGCATGGTGCGGTCCCTGCCGCATGGTAGGACCGGTGGTCGAGGAGCTGGCCAAGGAGTACGAAGGCAAGATTAAGGTGGCCAAGATGGACGTGGACCAGAACCGCCAGACCCCGGCCAAGTTTGGAATCCGCAACATCCCGACATTGATCTTCTTCAAGGGGGGCGAGGTCGCCAAGACGGTGGTCGGCGCCCAGACCAAGAGCTACCTTGAGGAAGAAATAAAGAAGCTTCTCTGACCATGTACGATATCATCATAATCGGCGGAGGCCCTGCCGGCCTCACAGCAGGTCTCTATAACGCCCGTGCTCGAATGAACGTGCTCCTCCTGGAAAAGTTCGCACCCGGAGGGCAGGTCCTGAACACGGACTGGGTGGAAAATTACCCGGGCTTTCCGGACGGCGTCAGCGGGTTCGAGCTCATGGACCGAATGAAGGGACAGGCCGAGAAATTCGGCTTGGAGATCCGCTCCGAGGAAGTGGTGGGCCTCGAGTTTCACGAGGGGAAGAAACTCGTTGCCACGAGCAAGGAGACCCTCGAGACTCGGGCCGTGATCCTTGCCTGCGGAGCATCCTGGAAGCGGCTGGGCATAGAGGGCGAGAGCAATTTTATCGGTCGAGGGGTCAGCTTTTGTGCCACCTGCGACGGTCCTTTCTATCGCGATCAGGAGGTCGCCGTCATCGGCGGAGGAGATACGGCCGTTGAAGAGTCCTTGTTCCTGACCCGCTTTGCCGCCAAGATCTTCCACATCCATCGAAGGGCCGAGCTCAGGGCCGTCAAGATCCTTCAGGAGCGGGCCATGGCCGAGGACAAGATCCAGTTCATCTGGGACACGGTCCCGGAGCGCATCCTGGGCAAGGATGGAGTTGAAGGAATCGAGCTCAGGAATGTCAAGACCGGAGAGATCAGCCAAAAGGCGGTCCAAGGCGTTTTTATCTTCATTGGCACAATACCGAACTCGGAACTGGTCCAGGGGCTCCTCAACCTGGATGACGCCGGGTTTGTGATCACGAACGACCGGATGGAAACCTCGGTGTCCGGGGTCTTTGCTGTCGGGGATATGCGGTCCAAGGGTTTCCGCCAGATCGCAACGGCGGTCGGAGAAGGGGCCTGCGCCGCACACGGTGCCGAGAAATACTTGGAATCGTTGCAGTAATCGTGATACACCAGGATACTGAATACATGAAAAAAACGTATGTAGGCCTCTGGCCGGCCATCACCGCAGTTGCGGCCCTGATTCTGCTTCTGGGTCTCCTGAGCGGCTGTGTTGTGCTGGATTCCGCGGCGGGGGTGATAGACCGCTTCTTTGGGGACACAGAGGAGAAGTCGCCCCCCCAACTGCTTGTCGAGGGTCAGGAATACCTCGAGAGCGGCCGCTACCAGTCGGCTGCCGAGGCCTTTCAGCAGATCACGGACCGATATCCATACAGCCCCCAGGCCATCAGGGCCGAGCTACTCATGGCCGACGCCATTTATAAACGCAAGGACTACGCCTTTGCTTACGAGCTCTATGACGAGTTCGAGCGGCTGCACCCGAGAAACGAGAATATTCCCTTTGTGATTTATCGTAAGGGGATGTGCCATCTGGGGCGGGTTTCCACCATTGACCGGGATCAGACCCACACCCATGCGGCCAGGGATGAATTCGAACGCTTGGTCAGGCAGTTCCCTGAGCACCGGTACGCCAAACTGGCGAGGACAAAGCTTCGCAAGTGCCTGATCTACCTGGCTGAATACGAGCTCTACGTAGCCCATTTTTACTTTAAAAGAGGAAACCTGCGGGCGGCCATGGGACGGTACCAGTATATTATTCAGAACTATCCCGATATGGGCCAGTATCATGAGGCCATGGAGTACATCCGCATCTGCCGGGAGAGGTTGTCCAGGGAAGAATCCGAGCGCGAGCCGGAGCTCGAAGAGACACACGAGACCGAGGAAAAAGAACAAGAACAGGAAACAGAAACAGATAGGTCCTGATAAGATACCGGACGGTTCCAAGGCGGCCCCTTGTCCGCAACCCAAAGCCAATGAGCATTGGCGCCAGGAATGTCCGACCAGTTTGGTTTCTTCGGGACCGAAATCGCTATCGGGATCGGAATCGATTTCCTCTAATCCATATACCCCGGAGTCTTCCTTGACACAGCGGTAGAC
>CAZEIA010000312.1:0-2587 GCA_964512335.1 uncultured Desulfobacterales bacterium | reverse complement strand
GGATGGACAAGGTCCGGCGGACGCCCTGAAAGGAGAGCTGACACGTGAGTAAGGGAAAAAGCACCAAGGGCTACCCAGATGTGTCCGAAAAGGAAAAAGCGCAGCAGGTTCCGGGCTGCCTGGCTCAGGCGCAAGTCCTTGCGGCTCTTGATACGTTCCAGCTCCCGGACCACGTTCTTTATCATCCAGTTGGGCGTGGACGCGCCTGCAGAGACACCCACGGTGTCCATGGCGGCGAAGACCTCCCTTTCCAACTCCTTTTCGGTTTCGACGTGAAAGGAAGGGATTCCCGCCGCCTCTGACACCTGAACCAGCCGCCGTGTGTTCCCGCTGTGAAAGCCGCCTACCACGACCATGGCGTCGACATGCCCGGCAAATGATGCCACTTCGGCCTGCCGGTTCTGAGTGGCGTCGCATATCGTATCGAAGACCAGGGCCTCGGGATTGAGTTCCCGGATCAGGCGGGAGATCTCCCTGTACACCACCGTATCCTGAGTGGTTTGCGCCACCACCACCAGGGGTACATCCGTCGGGAGGCCTTCCACTTCATCGATTCTATCGATTATATGAGCCGTGCCCTCGGCGTATCCACAAAGACCGATTACTTCAGGGTGTTCTCGTTCTCCCACAATGACCGCCGTGTAACCCTTTCGGGTGTGGGACCTCACAATGGCTTGAACACGGGCGACTCTGGGGCAGGTGGCGTCAATAATCGGCAGCCCTTTGGCCTTGAGGGTCTTTCGTTCATCCGGAGGGATGCCGTGGGCACGAATTACCACAGTCCCCTCGGTTATCCCTTCAAGCGCATCCACAGCCCTTACGCCCTTAGACTCCAGGAGGGACATGACCTGCCGGTTGTGAATCAGTGGCCCGAAGGTGTAAATGGGTCCCTCAACCCTGTTTGCCGCCGCAAGGACCTTTTCCATGGCCAGCCGCACCCCCATGCAGAACCCGGCCGTTTTCGCCAAGCGCACCTTCACACGCCGCCCTCCCCGTCCAGGAAGTCGAAATAGTCGTCCATGAGCACAGACAGGGTCTCGAAGTCCTTGATCCGGGTAATCCGACCCCTGAACCTGCTGCTGTGCCGAAGCCCTTTTGTGTAACGGAGAAGAAGCCCGCGCATCATGTAGGGCGCCCGGTGCTCCCCTACGGCCTTTGCAAGCAGCAGGTAGTGCTCGAGGATATGCAAACGCCTCTCTTCGAGGCTCGGCTCAACCGGCGGCCGCCCGGCCTCCAGTTCGAGCACCTGCTTGAATATCCAAGGGTTTCCCACCGCCGCCCGACCTATCATGACCCCGTCGCACGCCGTCTCCTGGAGCATCCTCAAGGCGTCCTCAGCCTTGAAGACGTCACCGTTGCCAAGCACGGGAATCCGTACCGCCTCCTTTATTTCTTTTATCAATCTCCAATCGGCGCGGCCGGAGTAACGCTGTGTGGCGAATCGCGGATGAACCGTCACGGCATCCGCGCCACAGTCCTCGATCACCCGTGCTATCCTGAGCCCCGAAGGCCGGTCCGGGGACCAGCCCGCGCGGATCTTGGCGGTAAGGGGGACAGGGCAGGCCAGCCTGACAGCCTTGACGATAGCCGCCACCCGGTCCGGATGGTCCAAAAGGGCTGCCCCGGCCCCGGTTTTGGCCACCTTGCGCACAGGGCAACCCATGTTGATATCGACAATGTCCGCGCCCGCCTCGACGGCGATCTGGGCGGCCCTCGCCATACAGTCGGGCGCCGTGCCGAAGATCTGAACGGACAGGGGCTTTTCCTGTTGCCAGCTTCTAAGGTAGTTGCGTGTCCGCGGATGGCCCATGGTGAGCCCGACTGCACTCACCATCTCCGTTGTTACAAGTGCGGCGCCCAGGCGCCGCACAAGGATTCGAAACGGCAGGTTGGTGATCCCGGCCATGGGTGCCATGACCAGGTGGTTTTCGAGAGTTACGTTGCCTATCTCGAGCATGGCGTTTCTAATTCCATCCCGATTAAGACCGGTCCGGGCTCAGTGGTCAGTATTCCACCGAGGGAAAAAGCTTCCGGTCCGTGTGAGGAAGGAACAGCGAGGCCATGTACTCATCCATATACGGCTGATAGTTGGACAGCTCGATATTGGTCATGGACTTGGCCACGGTCCGGCTCTTTTCGAAAGCCTCCTCGTGAATCAGGGCCATTCGCGCGCCTGTAAGTGAGCTGTTGCCGATGAACCGGATGCGCTCTTCGGGAATGTCGGGCAAGAGCCCGATGGCGATGGCCTTGTGGGTGTCCAGATAGCTGCCGAATCCCCCAGCCACATAAAAGGTGTCCAGCATGTCGAATGACAGCCCTATGTAATCGACCAGGGACTTGATGGCGGCGAAGACCGATCCTTTGGACTTCATCAGGTTGTCAATGTCGGATTCCGTAATCACAATGGGCTCCCCGGACTCTGATTCGTCGGCTGAAGCGACCATGTAACCGGGAATGTCGTCTGAAAAAGAAAGCCGGGGGTCGTCTCTTTTTCGGTCAAACTTGCCCTCGTACCCGATAATCCGGTTCCTGACCAGTTCGTAGATGCAGTCGATCAGCCCGGACCCGCAGATCCCCCTGGGTGAAG
>CAZEIA010000311.1:0-2594 GCA_964512335.1 uncultured Desulfobacterales bacterium | reverse complement strand
GCACCCGGCCACGGCAATGGGGCAGCGCGGGTGAAAAGGGCACCCCGGCGGCTTGTGGGCCGGATCGGGAACGGCCCCGGGCACGCTGTGAAGCGAGCCTCCCCTTCGAGCCCGGGAAGGAAGTGAGGCCAGAAGACCCTGGGTGTAAGGGTGCCTGGGTTGGTGAAAGATATGGCTTGCAGTCCCCTGCTCCGCAATGATTCCGGCGTACATGACGTAAATGCGGTCCGCGATCTGGGCCACAACTCCCAGGTCATGAGTGATGTAGAGGAGTGACAGCTTCTTTCGCTGTTTCAGATCGCTGAACAGATTCAGGATCTGGACCTGTATGGTGACGTCAAGAGCGGTGGTGGGCTCATCCGCAATGACCAGGGCAGGATCGCAGGCCAGGGCCATGGCTATCATCACCCGCTGGCGCTGCCCGCCGCTGAGCTGGTGGGGGTAATCATAAAGCCGCTCCTCCGCGGAAGGGATGCCCACATCCCTTAGGAGGGCGATGCACCGATTCCGAAGTGCTTCATGGTCCATCAACCGGTGGGCCAGTACGGACTCCTTGATCTGGTCTCCGATCCGGAACACCGGGTTCAGGGACGTCATGGGCTCCTGAAAGACCATGGCCAAATGGTTGCCGCGGATGCTCCGGAGTTCCTCTTGACTCGACTCGAGCAGGTCCCGGCCTTGAAAGAGTATTCGGCCCCCGAAAACCTCGGCCGGGGGCACCGGAAGGATCCCCAGGATGGAAAGGGCCGACACTGTCTTGCCGCAGCCGGACTCCCCTACGAGGCACACGGTCTCACCCCGCCTCACCTCGTAACTCACGCCTTCCAGGGCAAGTGCGGTCTCGTGTCGTCCTCTGAACCGGACGTGCAGGTCTTCTATGGATAGAAGGGGTTCGTTCATCTCTCCCTCAGCTTGGGATTCAGCACGTCCCGCAAGCCCTCCCCGAAAAGGTTGAAGGACAGTACAACAATCAGGATGGCGATTCCAGGGACAAAGGTCAGCCAGGGGGCGTCAAAGATGAACCGCTTCCCGTCTGAGAGGATGTTTCCCCAGGTGGCGTGGGGCGGCGGCACGCCGAATCCCAGAAAGCTCAGCCCCGCCTCGGTGAGGATGGCCGTGGCAATGCCGATGGTGGCCGAGACCAGCACCGGCGCTACGGCGTTGGGGATCATGTGCCTGAATATGATCCTCCAGTCGCTCACTCCCAGGGCCCGGGCCGCGGTCACGAAGTCCTGTTCCCTCAGTGACAGGAATTCGGCGCGCACGAACCGGGCGGCCCCCATCCAGCTCGTGAGCCCGATTACGATCATGATGTTGTAAATGCTTGCCGGAAGAAGGGCCACCACCGTGAGGATCAGGAAAAAGCTCGGGAAGCAGAGCATGATATCCACGAAACGCATGATCAAGGTGTCCACGGAGACGCCCCCAAGGGCAACGGACCGTCTCCTTCGGTAAGTGAGCGCGATCCAGGCCGCGCCTACAACAAGGAGCGCGCCCCCGGCCGCCTGTGAACCGGCGGCTGCTGTCACAAAACCTGCCAGGGCGAGAAACACTGCCAGGAGGTGATCGGACCGGATGCTGAGGTCTCCGAAATACCCGGCTATGCCTCCCATAAATATCCCCAGCAGTACCGAGATGCCGACGGCCACGAATCCGACGGTGAGGGAAACCCAGGAACCCTGGAGCATGCGGGCGAAGACGTCCCTGCCTAGATCGTCCGTCCCCAGGAGGTAAATACCCATTGCCGGGGTCTCTTCAGAGGTCAAGAGGTCGGTGTTGGGGATGGAGAGCGGGGGGCGGAGCTTTTCCTGGAGTCTGATCTGGGCCGGGTCCAGTACCGGATCCACGCCGGATGTGAGGGCCAGGCCGGCAACCGCCACTACAAAGAAGGCCACGAACACCGCCATTCCCGTAAGCGCAAGGCCGTTTCGGCGAAGGTCTTCCCATGCCTCCTGCATCCGCGTGCGCCTGGGGGCTTCGGGTGCCTGGAAGGCCATGTCCGCGGCTACGGCTGAGTTTTGATTCGAATCCGGCATATGGGGGCTCTTCCCTCCTTTAAAGCCTTATGCGTGGGTCAACGACCATGTAGAGCAGGTCGGAGAGGAACGTCCCTGCGAGTACGAGAACCGCGGAAAGAAAGTTGACCGTGAGTATAACGGGATAATCCCTTGCCAGTATGGCCTCGTAGGCCATCCGGCCCATGCCTGGCCAGGAAAAAATGGACTCGATTATAACGGAGCCCCCGATGAGCCCGGGCAGGATCAGGCCGAACATGGTCACAAAGGGAAGCAGGGCGTTTCTGAGGGCATGCCGGTAATGGACCTGCTCCTCAGGGAGACCCTTGGCCCGAGCCGTGCGTATGTAGTCCTGCCCCTCCACCTCGAGCATCTGACTCCGGACGTACCGGCTGAGCACCGCGATTCCGCCGGTGGCGCTCAGAACCGACGGTAGCAGCAGGTGCCAGACCCTGTCCATGAGCATGCGGATCGTGGATGCATCGGCCAGCCCGAAGGTCTCCATACCTATGACCGGTACGTGGAAGCGGCTCACCACGAGGATGATGAGTATATAGGCGAAGAAGAATCCGGGTATGG
>CAZEIA010000310.1:0-2601 GCA_964512335.1 uncultured Desulfobacterales bacterium | reverse complement strand
GCCGCACTTGGGCGTGGGTTGCTCGTGGACCTTGCGCTGGGACGGGAAGTCCACGGCCTGAAGACGCAACGCTGCGATCCTGAATAGGGGAATCAGGGTGATGGTGACGAAGAGGGAGATGAGAAGGCTGGACATGTAGATCATAATGCGAAGTCTTTCGGGTGCCGGCCGCCACCCCCTGGCTTTATGCCTTCTTGCGCCGCCAGGTTTGCTCCAGCAAAACCGAGCGACTCAGGCCGGCGCCCAGGGTCTGCTGTTCCCAGAAGAGAAGCCGGCCTCATCCCTGCTCGGTAGGCAGGAATTGGTTCAGCACTGGTAACACCTGCTTAACAAAACCGTGGAGCCGCGCATCCGCATCCTTGACGTCCTCACCGGGGAATACCGGCGTGATAAGCCTAATGAGGGCTCCATCCGTGCGCTGCTTTGTCAAGGCGTCCCAAAAGGTGAAAAACTTGAGCTGATAGAGATCCGTCAGGATGCGGCCCCGCGCAGGGAACCAGTAATAGGAAACCTGCAAGGCCCCTGCTTTTTTCATCACGGCTCTCATAACCTTGATTTCTCGAGGTGCCGGCCCGTCAAGGGTAACCGTGGCAATTCCAGATTCATCAAATGACCAACCGCTCCCCGGCAGGCAGCTTGCCGGTGAATGGATGGATTCTCCCTTGGCCTGGCTCTCGTAATACGCCACATAGAGGTTGACGGTGCGCTTTTCCGAGTTCTGATAATCCCCAAGAAAATAGTCGCTGAGATCCAGCGCATTGATCATAGCGGAATCCATGGACTGAGAGGATCCATTCCATTCGCCGATTTGTGAAGGGAATTGGTTGAAGGGTCTCGCAATCGGTGTCTTTTCTCTGAACTCCACACTGAGGGAAATGACCGCCGTCACAAGCATTAGAAACAGCAAGGGGATGAGTTGGGGCGGATTTAAAAAACCACCGTGGTTCTGAACGCACCCGCTTTGTGATTTCTCCGTTTCACCACTTTCTGCAAACGCGCTTTCCTCCCGTCTGGTTCCCGACATCTTTCCAGTATCGCGACCCGGAAGCTTCTTGAGCACCCACATCTCCCCCAGAAGGATTCCCAAAGAGACCATGAAGATCAGCCATCCGGAAAAATCATGGAAAAAACCCTCGGCGACGGCCGGACCCCAGAACTGGTAGAGCACCCCCACGGCGGCGATCCGCAGGCTGTTGACGATGATGGAGATGGGGATGGTGGACAAAAACAGGATGGTGCGCTTCCACAGGGGCGCCTTGAAGAAGTGGGCAAGCAGCAGTCCCAGGACCATCAGCGGGATCAGGTAGCGCAGCCCGCTGCACGCATCCACCACCTGCAACTGGGTGAACCCCAGGTCGATGATGTTGCCGTCCCTGAAAGCGGACATGCCATAGGCCTGCATCATGTCCACGCCGATTTTACTCGAGAGCAGTTTCAGGCGGAGCGATATGTTGTTGAAGACAAAGTTGGGCGGGGGAAACATGGTGATGACAAATACCAGGGGAAAGAGGATGGTTTTCAGCTTGCGCCACCCCAGATGCGCCAGGCAGATTCCCATGAGAACAAACCAGGAAGACATGTAGATCGTGTAAAACTCCCCTCCCAGCTCCCCCAGCCAGAAAAGCAAAACACCAAAGGCAAAAGGCACCAGGCCCCACCACGTGGGCGATGAATGGGCAGTCAAGAGCCTTTCCCGCTTCTCCCACAGGAGGTAGAGGACAACAAAGGGGACCAGGTAGCAGTAGTTGTAATCCTCTCTTTCCCACCATATGAGCATGACCCGGTAAGCCGGAGAGTACACCAGGAAAAAGGCGGCGGCATAGGCCAGGATTTTGAGGTAAGCGGAATAGGGCATCTTCAGGATGGCCGACAGGGACGCATCGTGTCCGGCTGAAGTTCTGGTGTTCATGATAATTTCCTGGTCTGGTGTATATGTTTGAGGATACGGAGGTATTCATCCGCAAGACTTTCGCGATCGTATTTTTCGACGGCGCACCGGTACCCCTTCTCTCCCATGCGCGTGCACAGATCGGGCCCATCCGCCAGTTCGAGCACGGCGGAGGCCAGCGCACCGTCGTCTTCCGGTGGAATGCAGATGCCGCACCCAGCCTCTTCCACGATTTCCCTGCTCTCTCCGCGGACACCCAGGATGATCGGCCTCTTCATACCCATGGCCTCGAAGATCTTGGAGGGTATCACGGTTTCGAACAGGGGCGTATCCCGCAGGAGCACCATGCAGGCGTCCGTGGCGGACAAGATCTCAGGCATACGTTCCTTGGGCTGCTGCCCCAGCATGATGAGGTTTTCGAGGCCCATTTCATGCTTCAGGTTCAGCAGGTTCTGCCTCTCGGCCCCGTCTCCCACCAGCATGAGCGCGATGTCCTTTCGATCTCTCAACCGCTCGGCGGTCCGCATAACCACCTCGAGTCCGTGGGCCATGCCGTGGGTCCCGATGTAACCTGCCACGAATTTTCCGTCAAGGCCGTGCTCCCTGCAAAAGCCGTTGGTGTTTTCCACGGGCCGGAACCGGTCCAGGTCCACCCCGTTGGTGATGATGGAGATCTTCTCCGGGTCGACCCCCCTGTTCACGATGTGCCTCTT
>CAZEIA010000309.1:0-2602 GCA_964512335.1 uncultured Desulfobacterales bacterium | reverse complement strand
GCGGCCATTGTAAAAGGCTCGGCTGCGCCCAATATCTGTGTGGCGTCGGGGAGTGAGGTTCACGCAGAGATCGCTGCTCTGCTCGGCGTGGAGCTCAAGGAAAGAGAACCGGAGATAGCGATTTCCGGGTGCACTTACGGCCTTGAAAAGGCCGACCTGAAGTACCTTTACGATGGATTTCAAGACTGCCGGGCGGCCGTCCTTTTGGACGGCGGGTCCAAGGTGTGCCCCATCGGATGCCTTGGCCTGGGCACGTGTGTTCGATCATGCCCTTTCGGGGCCCTGTCCATGGGGCCTGACAATCTTCCTGTTGTGGACAAGGATCTGTGCACCGGTTGCGGTACCTGCGAAAGGGTATGCCCGAAACACATCATCACACTGACCTCCAACTCGAGACGCATTCTTCGCGAATACACGACAGATCAGTGCTCGGCCCCCTGTCAGCGTGCGTGTCCCGCAGGCATCGATATCCCTGAGTACGTACATCAAATCGCCGAGGGCAATTACTCGGAAGCTCTCCGCGTAATCAAGGAAACCAATCCGTTGCCGTCTATCTGCGGCAGGATCTGCGTACATCCATGCGAGTATGAGTGCAGGCGGAACCTGGTGGATCAGGCTGTGGCAATCAATCCGCTTAAGCGTTTTGTCGCGGACCGGGAGCGGCTGTCCGGGGAACGAGTGCAAATTGACCGGGCGCCTGATACGGGGAAGCGCGTTGCAGTGATCGGGGGAGGCGCCGAAGGGTTGACCGCCGGGTACTTCCTGAACCG
This sequence comes from uncultured Desulfobacterales bacterium, assembly GCA_964512335.1. Lineage (GTDB taxonomy): Bacteria > Desulfobacterota > DSM-4660 > Desulfatiglandales > HGW-15 > JAIPEI01. The sequence continues at coordinate 1,832 of CAZEIA010000309.1, read as the reverse complement.
GCTGGGACATGAGGCGACGGTTTACGAAGGGTCCTCGAGAATGGGTGGACTCCTGCGCTACGGCCTCCCTCAGAACAGGCTGCCGGCTGATGTCCTTGAATGGGACATTACAGGAGTGCAGGAGCTGGGAGTCGTTTTTAAGACCGGGCATAGCCTGGGGAGAGACATGACCGTGAATTCCTTGCTTCAGGATGGCTTTGATGCGGTTATTGTCGCACTCGGGGGCTGGGACACGCAAATGCCCCAGCGGGCCCAGGGAGACATCCTGAAACCCATCCCCGGCGTATATATCCTGCTGGATTTCCTTCTGGCCCACAGGGAGGGGAAACAGAGGGTCCCGGGAAGGCGCGTGGTCATCCTGGGAGGCGGAAGCGCTGCGCTGGAGGCCGCACGGATTCATATCCGAGAGGAAGCGCAGGAAGTCCACATGGTGTTCAGGGGACCGCGCAACCGGGCGCCCTTCTCGGAAGAGGTCCTTCAAGACGCCGAAGAACAGGGCATTCAACTCCATTTCCAGACAGCCGTCACCCGGATGATGGGCCGGGGAGATGAATTGACACACCTGGAGTTGGCGTGCATCGGCGCTTCAGGTGATTCGGGGCGTGAAATTCTGGAAGCGGACACTCTCCTGACCGGTTCGGGTCGGTTTCCGGAACTCATATATGTTTCGCAGTCCGGGAATGGAGACGGTGTTGCTATCGAGTCTGATAAAGGGGCGATGGCATGGGAAACCCTCGTTCCCTATGCAGGACCTTCAGCAAGAGAGGTAACCGGAATTTTCCGGCCCGGCGAGGCCGCAGGGGATTACCGTGCTGTTGTGGAGGCCATAGGCTCGGGGCGAAGGGCGGTGAACACCGTTCACCGGTACCTTGGAGGGAACAGCATCGAAGGCCCCGATAACATGATCAGGGCTAATACCCGTGTGCTAGGTCTGGCTGAAGTGGAGTCGGTTTCCTCTGCGTCTCGCGAGCCGGTACCCATGTCCCCTGAAGAGATACTTAATGTCGATCCCTCTGCGGAAGTGGAATTGACGTACAGCGAGGATCAGGCGGTTCGGGAAGCCAGGCGCTGTCTGCAGTGCGGGCTCATCTGCTATCGCAGGATGGAGGGGGCTCTTCACTAGCCGGATAGACCCGGCTCATTTGAGGCCGGTACTCAGACGAGGGTTGAGAGGCGGATTGCTCAAAACTTCTGATGAGCAGAAACGAACCGATCATGGCCATTACGCCGGCCGCAACAGCGTAAAGGGTCGGATCCGCTCCCTTGCCTTCGGCCCAGAGGTTCCCTGCATAGGCCCCTGCCACGAGGGCGATAACGGGGACCAGGTAAACCATGAAAGAGAGCTTCAAGACGGACGCGGCGGGGATGGTGATCTCGACGCGGTCCCCTTCCTTGGCACCGAGTTCGTTGGAGACCTCGATGCGCATGGTCCTCCCGGAAAGCACTTCGCAGGCCCCTTGGCTTTTGCAGTGGTCACATGCCGAAGACCGCTCCACAAGGACCACGGCCGTTTGAGGGGAGGCCTTCTCGACAAAACCTTTTTCCAGCAGCATGGGAATATCTTTCCTTAGGGAATTTGTTTACTCATAGAATAGCCGGGACGATTCAAAAGGGCAAACTCTTTCTGCATCACCGTCTTTCACTCTTGACGTCAAACCATGGTGGGAGTCCTTTATGGAAGCGGAAAAAACTATGATCATCAACGGCCGTGAAGTTTCCTTCACTCCCGGGGAGACAATCCTCGAGGTCGCCTGCAGGAACAACATATACATCCCAACCCTTTGTTATCTGAAAGGAGCCTCTCCGACCGGTGCGTGCCGGGTCTGTCTGGT
>CAZEIA010000308.1:0-2632 GCA_964512335.1 uncultured Desulfobacterales bacterium | reverse complement strand
CCAGGGAATGGAATGCATCGTATCCCACGCAGCGGTAAATGCAGGTGCCCAGCCTCTCGGCGGTAAAGGTGCCGGCCTCGGCCTTCTTGACCAGGTCGTCCGTGCTCCCGCTCACGTGGGTGTAGCGATTGACCACATCGTTTATGAGCGGGGAATAGCAGGACATGACTTCGCTGGATTCCGGGTCAAGGGCCCATTGGTAGCTAGCCTTGTTAGCTTCCACCACGGTGCGGGTGTTACGGTTCTCCAGTATGTCTTCCACGCGCTCACCGTTCATAAAAACCCGGGGCTTGAGTCCCTTAATGCTCTCCTCGAACTCCTGAGGTGTCTTCAGTGTCATGACGGTTTCCTCCTTAGGCGGGTGAGGGTGAGTATTCAGTCGTCTAGCTCAGACGGGTGAGAGCCGGAGTATTACGTAACCCTTTTCAGTGAGGAGCCTGCGGATTTCCTCGGGCAGATCCAGCGTTGTTGCAAGGAGGAGGCGACCGGCGCTGTCCCGGAACGAGGCCCCGGGGATTCGAAAGCGGATGTTTTGGCGCTCGTTTCGATCGGCGGCCATCACGTCCAAAGGACCCGGCTCAAAGGGTATGCCCAGGAATTCGAGGAGACGGGACAGGACGCGGAGAGGGTCTTTTTCTCCGGCCAGGGAAAGATAGGAGAGTTCCCGCTCCTTCAACAGGGTCATTATCTCGGAGCCTGCGCCGGACAAGTCCAGTATAAACTTTTGTCCCTCCTTTTCGAGGAGGTAATCGGCCTTGACAAAGAGGTTGAAGTCCACGCCTTCCCGTTTTTCATAGACGGGAATTTCCACATTTCTCATGAAATCCAGCCGGTTCAGATCCAGAAGGGTCTCCACGAGCGAGGAGAGATCCTGACCGGAGCCAATAACGGCACCGGCCTTGGGCAGCGCGTCCGCTCCGGCCCGGGCCGGCGGGAAATCAATGACCCTTGCACCCTGCCTGGCCAGATACTCCCGGACCGCTCCTGGTATGGGAGGGGTGTTTTCTTCCATCAGGGTAATCAAGAGGGTTTCGCCGTCTTTACGAAGGATCCAGTCCGCTGTCAACTTCGCCTGAATGGTCCCCTCGAGATGGACGGCGTCCTCCCCTCCCATCAGGGTCCCCAGATTGCACTCCGGAAGGATCCGGTTCAGGGCGCCAGCCAGGTCGTCCCCCTCCGTCAGGTGAACGATCCGGTAGTGAGTCCAGGTCTTCTCGACCAGAGAGGCCATATCCCCCGGAAGAGTGTTGTGCAGATCAACGATGACCTTCAATCCGTTGGAGAGGTCTATCATTGGATAGGTGTCGGCACGCAGGTTGACCTCGCCTTGTCCCTTTAGTGGTATGTAATGCTGGCCGTGCTGGATCCACTCTTCTCCAAGGGCCCGGAACAGCCGCCCCAGCTCGTCCCTGAGGGGGTCGGGGCTTTCCGAGGCGGGGCTGATCCGTACGGCGGTCTGTGGTGGAGGATCCATGGCGAGTTCGGGCATTACTTCATGGCGGGGAGGTTCCGCCGCTTGCCGGCCTTCAATTGGCATACGGACCAGTTCGGGTGTGAATACCGGTAATCTAATAACCTGTCCAGGATATATTCGGTTGATATCCCGCACGGAAGGGTTTAGCCGGCGCACGGCCGACAGGTATCTTTCATAAAATGCCGCATCCGGCGCTTCATACCGGCGATTGATGATTTTTACGAGGTTGTCGCCGGGCTGAACCGTGTATCCTTGCAGTTCGATGTCCTTGAGATCCTCCAGGGTGACCGGTACGGGTTCGGCGGGGGGTGGGGAGGCGCGCACGCCTTCAACCGGCGAGAGGGTCAGCGGGATCAGGATTTTCTGGCCCGGGTGAATGCGGTCCAGGTTGGAGAGTTCCGGGTTGAGTTTTTTGAGGATATCCAGGATGTCCGCGAGGTCTCGCTTCTCGAGAAGCTTTCGCTCCCGGAGAAGTTGCCAGATCCACTCGCCCTCGCCCACTGAGTGGACCTCGGTGAGGACCCTGCGGCCTGAGACCTCAACAATTTCCCGTTCCGCCCCGGGAGCTGCATCGGTCTCGGCGGTCTTGATCAGGGTGATGTCATAGGTGTCCTCTTGGGCCTCCTGGGCGATGGTGAGCGTGGATCCCGACAGGATGAGAGCCGCTATGAGGCGGAGTATGCTGCTGACAATCCGGAAAGGGCTCTTCACATTGTCCCCTGTGTTCAAAGACGGGTGAATCGGCCCGGTCTTTATCCCCTTGCTTCACCCCGTTTGTTCACGTTCAGGTGGCCGGGTCCGAATCAGATGAATTCTAGATAGTTAGCCGGAATGATGTCAACGGTTTTTCCAAGAAGGTATTTTCCCACCATATATTGGAATCAGGGGTTGTCAAAACACATTATATGGTATTTTTTCTTTGCATGTCCTTGTCTGATCTGATAGAGTCTCTATGATTTTCCCCGGCGGCTTCGAGCGGCCGGAACCGTAGAGGACCGTATTCCCCATCCCCAAGGGTGCTTTGACTGCCATGGTGTCCGGGGACCGAAGAGATCGCAATGGAATTCTTTTTTGGGAGGAATCCATGAGAATAAAAAAACTTTCCATCGTCGGGTTCAAATCCTTCATGGACCGCATGGAAGTCTCCCTGCCCGAGGG
>CAZEIA010000307.1:0-2637 GCA_964512335.1 uncultured Desulfobacterales bacterium | reverse complement strand
GTCCTTGTGAAACGGGTCATGATGATTCGTTTGTAATGCGGGGCGAACACAGGGGCCCGAAGCTTTATCCGGTCTACAAGGGCCCTGCCTCTCTCGGTCCGCTTGAACCTTCGCAGCCCAACGTAAAGGATCACGAGTAAAATTGCAAGGTAAGGCCAGGCTGCCTTCACAAAACCGCTGACTCCCAGCAGTATGACCGTGGGAAGGGGCAGGGCCTGGTTCATGTCATCGAATATGCTCGTGACCGTGGGTACGATAAATGCAACCAGGAAGAAGACCACTGCGATCCCCACCAGGCTCATGAGGATGGGGTATGCCAGGGTGGCCGATATCTTGGATCTTATTTCCATCTGGCCTTCCAGGAAGTCGGACAGCCTCTTGAGGACTATCTCCAGGCTTCCCGATGCCTCGCCCGCCCGCACCATGTTGATGTAGAGGGCTGTGAAGTGCTTCGGAAACATCTGAAAGGAGTCGGCCAGGGAGACGCCCTGGTTCACCTCCTCCTTGATTACGGAGAGCATCCTGCGGACAGATTTCTTTTCGGTCTGCCGTATGGTGATGTCAAATGCCTCCACCACGGGCATGCCGGCCTCCACAAGGGCCGCGAACTGGGTGGTGAACAGGGATATGTCGCGCCTGGTAATCCGCTCGAGCAGGGAGGTGACCGAAACGTGGGCGGACGGTTTGTCCTGAAGTGTCTCCCGAGTGGTCTCCTGGATGGTGACCGGGTAGAGGTTCATCCGTTTCAGGGCCTGGCCGGCTGATATCCGGCTCTCGGCCTCGATGATGCCTCCGGTCTCCCGGCCCTTGCGGTTTATTGCTTTGTATTCGTAAACAGCCATGTCTGTTGTCGTTCTTGGTTCGGGGTTCCTAGTTCTTAGTTGTTGGTTCCTAGTTCTTAGTTGTTGGTTCTTGGTTCTTAGTTGTTGGTTCCTGGTTCGTGGTTCAGGATTTGTAAGTGCTTGTTAAACCAACGGCTTTACCGGGGAATTAGGCATTTGCGCAATCCGGTCATGTCCGGATTTGAATTGAACATACTCCTCTGAATCCAAATAGCCAAGGTTCTTTGCAAGCATGACCCGGTCTTTCAGTTCCGCCGCCGAGCCCCTGGCGGTGCCTGCGAGATCCCCAGGAACCAAGAACGAGGAACCAAGAACACGCCCTTACCTGAACTTAATCATAACCCGATCATGGTCCTTGATCACCTGGTTCACCTCCTTGAGCTTTTCATGGGCTGGCTCGAATTCGGGGTTGAGGTAAATCGTGTCCTTAAAGGCTTTTTGAGCCTCGAACAGGCTGCCGCTCTGGAATTTGAGTAACCCCTTGAGGAAGAATAGGGTCCATCGGGTGATATCTCCGTTGTAATCGATTATGGCCCGCTCGATGAAGCGGTTGGCTTCAGGGAAATTTCCCAGGGAGTACATATAGAGCTGGGTTGCATACATGCAATAGGCGGTGTTGCGGGGATCGTATTCAAGTGCCGCCAGAAGGTGTTCTATGGCTTGCTGGTGATTTCCCTGTCCCAGGGCGATTTTGTATTTGCCGTGTTCTATTTCGGACTTGAGCGGCTTGATGCTTACGTTCCAGACCCATCCCACGAGGACCAGCAGCAACACGGGGATCAGGGCCCTGCCTGCTGCATGGGGCCAGCCCGGTCTGGAGTTCAGGAGGCCTGAATGGCTCACGTACAGCCCTTCAAGCAGCCCCAGCATAAGGACCGTCATGAAGAGCGTGCTGCTGATCTGAAAGGGGAAAAAGAAAACCGCATTCAGCATGATGGCGATCAGGGAGCAGAAGGCTGCGGCCGCAATAATACGGTCGGGTGTCGGGCATTGTTCACGCCGAATCACCCGCCACCCGTGGCGCATCACGGTAATGAAAAAGACCGCAGTGCCAGGGCTGCAACAATGCCGCCGTGGTTCAGTATTTCCAGGTACTCCATGTGCACGCGCCGTGGTTTGGGCTCAGGGTAGTCTTTGAAAAACCCCGGGTTCTTCTTTTCGATTTCCGCCTGGGCGTCATAGACCTGGTTGCGAAAGGACCACAGCCCGGTACCGAAAAGCGGGTTCTGCTTTACAAGCCACCAGGAGGCCTGGGAATACTTCTTCATCCTCAGGAGAAGCGTATCCGATCTGGTGACCTGGTCAAAACTCATCATTCTGTGGAACCGCTCCGGGGCTGCGAACCAGAGGGCTGAAAATACGGCGATTCCCAGGACCGAGACCGTTGCAAACCTTCTCGCGTGGCTGCGCAAATATGGAAAAATCCTGAACCGGTAAATACGGCAGACAATCCAGAGAAGGAGCGGCAGAGAGAGAAAAAAACCGAACCACGCACCTCGGCCCCGGGTGAAGAGAAAGGCTCCAAGCATGAATACCAGACAAGCAGCGGGGATCAACCGCCACGGGCCTTTTGCCAGAAACACAAGCGCGATCAAGGAAAAGAGGGGGAAGATGAAATAGGCCCCGAGGTAATTGGAGTTGCCGATGGTGCCCATCACCATAATGCCGTAGTGGGCCCATTTGAAAAGTATGAACACCCCGGCGAACTGCAAATAGGTCTCGACGGCTATGAGCACTCCGCTCAGAGCCGTAAGAATAATAATCACAAGCGCGCGCTTTCCGTCAATCCGGATAG
>CAZEIA010000306.1:0-2652 GCA_964512335.1 uncultured Desulfobacterales bacterium | reverse complement strand
GACACCCCGGGTGATGACAACTTCCTTACCGATACCAAATTTTCCTTGAAAGCAGCGGACGGGGTCGTAGTGGTTATCGACGCCACATCAGGCGTCAAGGTCGGCACGGAGAAGGTCTGGAATTTCGCCGACGAGGAGGGCCTGCCGCGAATGATTTTCATCAATCGCATGGATCGGGAACGGGCGGACTTCGACGGAGTAGTGGACCAGATCAACAACAGCTTCGATAAAAACGCCACACCGGTACTGCTGCCCATCGGTGCGGAGGACAATTTCCGTGGTGTCGTGGACCTGATCAAGATGAAGGCCTATGTCTATGAGAGGGATGGATCCGGCAAGGTAAAGGAGGAAGAGCCGCCGGCGGAAATGGCTGAGGCAATCAAGGAACTCCGGGAAGAGGTGGTCGAAAATATTATCGAGGCCAATGATGACCTCATGGAAAAGTACCTGGAGGGTGAGGAAATCTCTTTTCAGGAAATCCAGGAGACCTTTATCAAAGGCGTCAAATCAGGTGCCGTCATCCCCATCCTGTGCGGTTCGGCAGTCCTCAACATGGGCGTGGACCAGCTCCTCGACCTCATCGTCCAGGCCATGCCGAGCCCTCTGGAGCGGGAGCCGTTCAAGGGACAAAAACCCGGAAGCGAAGATCAGATTGAACGGGAAGCCGCCCCGGAAGCCCCCTTTTCCGCCCTTGTGTTCAAGACGGTTGCCGATCCGTTCGCTGGAAAACTGAGCATCCTGCGCATACGATCCGGAACCCTGACCCAGGGCTCCACACTGTATAATCCGAATAAGGACACCAAGGTTAAGTTCGGCAACATTCTCCTGCTGGAAGGTAAAAAGCAGCAGCCGGTGGAGGAGGCTGTAACCGGAGAAATCGTAGCGTTCGCCAAGCTCAAGGAAACCGCCACGGGCGACACCCTGTGCATTGAAAAAGACCCCATAGTATACCCGGTGCCCGAGCCGCTGCCAAGTGTGCTGTCCTACGCCATCCAGACCAAGGTCCAGGGGAGTGAAGACAAGCTCTTCAGTTCCCTGACTCGAATACGCGAGGAAGACCCCACCCTCAGGCTGGAACGTGGAACGGCTTCCGAGATCATCCTCGCCGGGACCGGTCAGATTCACCTGGAGGCCACCTGTGAAAAGCTGCAGCGCAAGTTCGGAGTTGAGGTCGAGCTGAAACCTGTTCGAGTCCCCTATCTGGAAACCATCAAGAAAGGCGTTCAGGGGGTGGTCTACCGCCACAAGAAACAGACGGGCGGTCGCGGCCAGTTCGCCGAGGTCCACTTCGACGTTGCCCCCCTGGAAAGGGGAACCGGCTTCGAATTCGAAGAGGCCCTGGTGGGCATGAACGTGCCGCGCAACTTTGTCCCGGCAGTTGAAAAAGGCATTCAGGAAACCCTCTCCAGCGGGGTTTTGGCCGGGTATCCCGTCGTTGACGTGAAGGTCCGGTTCTATGACGGCAAGAGCCACGATGTGGACTCCTCCGAAATGGCGTTCAAGATCGCCGCCAGCATGTGTTTCAAAAAGGCCGTTAACGATGCGAGCCCGGCTCTGCTCGAACCGGTCATGAAAATGGATATTGTGGTCCCGGAGGAAAGCATGGGCGACGTCATGGGGGATCTGACCGGACGCAGGGGCCGCGTGCTCGGCATGGAGGGTCAAGGGAAATACCAGGTAATCAAGGCACAGGCGCCCATGTCGGAAGTCCTCAGGTACGCCCTGGACCTGAACCAGATGACCGGCGGACGGGGCACCTTCACCATGGAACTCAGCCACTACGAAGAACTCCCTGCCCAGCTCGCCGAGAAGGTGATCGCCGAGGCCAAGGAGGACGAATAGCGGCGTAATGATTTTTTCCTGTTTCATACCTGCTTGGGGGGTGTCCACATGAATCCCGGCAGAGCCCTTCGAGCCGGCATTCTGACTGTCAGCGATCGAGGATCCAGGGGGGAGCGCACCAAGGACGAAAGCGGCGATGCGGCCCTGGTGATGCTCGAGGAGGCCGGTCTTTCAGTGGAACGAAGGGAAGTCGTTCCCGACGATCCGAACCGAATCCGCGAGACGATCATAAGGTGGGCCGACCGGGACGGCCTTTCCCTGATAGTGACCTCCGGAGGAACCGGGCTGTCCCCCACGGACCTCACCCCTCAGGCCACCCGTGACATTCTCGACTACGAGGTCCCCGGCATGGCCGAGGCCATGCGTGCGGCCGGGCTCGCCAAGACCCCCCATGCAATGCTCTCACGGGCCCTTGCAGGCGTTCGCGGCAAGTGCCTGGTCCTCAACCTTCCGGGAAGCCCAAAGGCCGTAAGGGAAAACCTCACAACGGTCCTTCCCGCGCTCGAACACGCCCTGGACAAACTCCGCGGCGATCCCACCGACTGCGCCAGATAAGACGTAAGGATATGCGAGCGTGGAGGTGTTATGGAAGATCATGAGAAGCCCTGTTTCTCGAAGGATCCAAGTATAACAAGCAGTTAAAACGTCAAAACATGCTTTATCAGTGAGTGCTCTCTTTGCCTGTGCAAGAGGCAAAGAGATTTTTCATCAATCGATATTGATATTGTATGGTATTTGTGCTAGAAGCGCAGAATCGCCCGGGAAATCCCGGGGGATCTCACCAGCGGTCTCCCATCACCATATCAGGCA
>CAZEIA010000305.1:0-2661 GCA_964512335.1 uncultured Desulfobacterales bacterium | reverse complement strand
CTATCTTGGGCTTGATGAAAAGACCGTGCGGCGCTATTATCGGGAGTTGGGTGGAATACGCTTGGGTCGCCTCTTTCGCTTTTTTGAGAAGGAGGTAATCCATGCCGTACAAACGAGTAGACAAATGGGTAGGTCAAGCGAGAAAGGAGGGGAAGAGGAGAGAGAAGGTTTTCTTGACGAAGAAGGAGGCTCTTGCCTGGGAAGCGCAGATGCAGCGAAAACCAGTAGACGACTGGCAAGAGAAGACCGACATAACCTCTTTGGGTGATTGGGCCCAGAAATATCTCGACTACGCCAGGGAGAAATTCGGCGCAAAGACCTATATGGAAAAAAGGTTCGCTTTCAAGGGCTTCTTTCAGACCGTAGATCCGGCGCTTCCAGTCCATCAGCTTACTCCGGCCATGGTGCTCAATTTCATTCGGGCACAGAAAGAGAAGAGGTCGGGGAACGCTGCGAACAAGGACCGGAAGAATCTCATCACCGCATGGAACTGGGGGTTCCGTTATCTGGAGCCTCCATTGCCGCGTGAGAATCCTTGCCAGGTGGAGAAGATGCCGGAGATCAGGAAGCCGCGCTATGTGCCGCCCGAGGAGGATTTCTGGAAGGCGTATGATGCGGCCCCTACCCAGCAGGACCGGGTGATGCTTACGGCCTTTCTACACCTCGCGGCAAGAAGGGCGGAGATATTCAGCCTCAAGGTATCCGACCTGGATTGGGAACACCAGCGAGTGAGGTTGTGGACGAGCAAACGCCAAGGTGGTACCCGGGAGTATGACTGGCTTCCCATGACCGATGAGCTATCCGGTGCGATTCGGGGTTGGCTGGACGAGAGGCCTGTGGATTCGGAGTATGTCTTTATTTGCCTGGACGATTATGAGTACTGCCGACCCTACTATGGGAAGCCATATCGTGTGAGGGCGCATTTCATGAACCGCCTGTGCGAGTCAGCAAAGGTCAAGCCTTTCGGTTTCCATGCCATCCGGCATCTGTCGGCGTCCATGCTGTTCAGGCTGGGTTATGACGTGGCGACCATTCAGGCGATCCTCAGGCACAAGAGCCCCAACACCACGGCGCGCTATCTGAAAACCCTGGGACATGAGGATGTGAGGGCAGCGCTCCAGAGCCTTTCAGTAAAGCGAGGCAAGGAGCCCTCACCGCAGGGTGTGAGTGAGGGAGGATTGGCCAGGCCCAAAAATGAAAAGCCGTCTGAGGAGCCGTCAACTCCCCAAACGGCGAGGCCCAGATTATGGGTGGTGAAGTAAGGGCCTGTAATGACAACTAATTTTTGGTAGTCCCAACGGGACTCGAACCCGTGTCTTCGGCGTGAGAGGCCGATATCCTAGACCACTAGACGATGGGACCACAAAACAGGAAAGCCACGCCGAGGCGTGGTTTTTGTCTTGGCTGGGGGACGAGGATTCGAACCTCGATTAACGGGGCCAGAACCCGCCGTATTGCCCTTATACGATCCCCCAACGATCTTTCAGATTAGTAATTCGCCTGTAAAAGTCAAGAAAAAACTCATTGGTCCATAACCTTCCAGCAACGTACAAGGTGTCCGGAACCTGCGTCATAGAACGGTATCTCCTTCTCACGGCATCGGTCCTCAACAAGACGGCAGCGTCCCTGAAACTTGCATCCCGGGGGGGGATTGAAAGGACTGGGGACATCCCCGCTCAGTGCCTGCCTTGCAGTGCGGTGGTCCGGGTCAGGAGCGGGAACGGCGGCGAGCAGGGCCTGGGTGTAAGGGTGGAGCGGCGTGTCGAAGAGATCGTCCGCCGCGGCGGTTTCCATGATATGGCCCAAATACATAACAGCCACGGTGTCGCTGATGTATCCCACCACGTTAAGATCATGGGAGATAAATAGATAGCTTAATTTCATCAGGGACTGCAGCTCCTCGAGAAGGTTGATGACCTGGGCCTGAATGGAAACGTCCAGGGCGGATACCGGCTCGTCGCAGACCACGAGGGCGGGTTCAACGCTCAGGGCCCGAGCCACGCCTACACGCTGGCGTTGGCCGCCGCTGAACTCATGGGGGTAGCGGTCGGCCGCGGAAGGATCAATACCCACCAGCCCAAGTAGTTCACGAATCCGGTCGGTCCGCTCGAGGCCGCTCTTTATGCCCAGAATGCGAAGTCCCTCTTCAATGGTTTGGCCTACGGTCATGCGGGGATTCAGGGACCCGAAAGGATCCTGAAAGATGATCTGCATCTCCCGCCGCAGAGGTGCCATGGCCCTGCGGTCGTAACCTGTAATATCTTTTTTCCGGTAAATGATCCTGCCCCGGTCAGGCTCGAGAAGCTTGAGGATTACCCGGCCCACAGTTGACTTGCCGCAGCCGCTCTCACCCACGAGTCCAAGGGTCTTCCCGGGCTGAAGGGCAAGGTCCACCCCGTCCACAGCCTTGATGTGTCCCACGGTCCGCTTGAGAAAGCCGCGCTGCACCGGAAAGTGCTTGACCAGGCCCTCGACCTCGAGGAGGGGGTCGGATCGGGTTGCCGGGGGGTTCATGTCCGGACCTCCCTTTTCGGGTCCGCGAATGTTACCGGACACCGGGCAAGGTGTCCGTCGCCCCAGTCGCACATTTCAGGCAAGGCCTTGCTGCACCCGGCCACGGCAATGGGGCAGCGCGGGTGAAAAGGGCACCCCGGCGGCTTG
>CAZEIA010000304.1:0-2689 GCA_964512335.1 uncultured Desulfobacterales bacterium | reverse complement strand
CGGCTGAAGTGCTGAGCCGGCATATGAGCGCGGATCAGAGTTTCTATTTGTGCGGGCCTCCGGCCATGCAGGCCTTTGTCCTGGGTGAGATCAAGAAGGCCTTCGGCCTGAGGGCCGGCCGGGTCTCCCGGGAATTGTTTTTCTGGTAATGTCTCATACCAAGCCCATAAGCGATTTTTTCAGGTTTCCAAGGGAGTCCGCTGTGAGGTAAAAAGACGCGCAAGGATTCCAGAATAGCCGGATGCTCTACTGTGATCGAGATAAAGTGATCGCCCAGAGGCAGAAGGCTGACAAGGGCCGGAAAGCCCCTTTTTTTAATTGCGTCGTTTTATGGAGGCTTTTTGAACCACAACATAATACCTTCTACCGTTCTGATTTTCGAAGGAAAATCAAAGAAATCCTCTCCCATGGACCTGGTCCGGGAGGAACCTCTGTCCATTAGGGTTCAGGGCCGGCCCTATGCAGTGGTCATGCGTACGCCAGGGGATGAGCCGAATCATGTTGCCGGGTTTTGTCTGGCCGAGGGCATTGTGGACAGTCCTGAGGACATCGAGACCCTTGCCTCATGTGAGGGAGAGGCTACGAACGTGGTGACCCTCACCGTAACCCCCGAACGCTTGATCGCAATAACGGACATACTGGAGCGCAGGGGGTTTGTAAGCCAGACCAGCTGCGGGATCTGCGGCAAGGAACTGCTCGAGGATCTCTCACAGATGGTCCCGGTCCTGCCCGACGGTCCGTCCATTGACCTCATGGGGGCGTATCATTGCCTGAACACACTGAAAGATCACCAGGCCCTGTACCGGCGGACCAGGGCCTCTCATGCCGCAGCCATCTACACCTCCACTCTTGACCTCCTATCCATGGCCGAAGACGTGGGCCGGCACAACGCCTTGGACAAGGCTGTTGGAGAGATTTTCCTGAAGGGGGGGCTCGAAAGGGCGGGGGTCTTGATCCTGTCTTCCCGAATAAGCTACGAAATGGTACAGAAGGCGGCCCGGGCCAAAATCCCCTTTGTCCTGGCAGCCTCACGGCCTACGACCCTGGCCGTGGAATTGGCCGATTCCCTCAACATGACCCTGGCCTCACCGTCCAGGAATTCGGGGATTTGCGTCTATAGCAGTCCCCGGCGCGTGTCGGTTCCGGCGGGTTGAGGAGTGGTGGCAATGGTTGTTTATTACGCGCAGGCGGGGGGGGCGGGTTGCAGGGATCGACGCCCCTCTCAAGATGTGTGCGACATAGACATTACCGCCCGTTCAGCCGCGGTAAGGGCGCCTTCGAGATAACCGCCATGCCTGTCGGCGGTTTCAGTGCCTGCAAAATGAACTATCCCGTCCCACAAGGAGGTCCGGCCGTTCGGGGGATGATAAAGGGGATGTTCGTACATGGGCGGCTGGTCGTAGCGGGTGGCGGTGAATGGCTCGCGCGCCCAATCCTGATAAAAGAACGCACTGGGGCGGCCGGCAGCCCGGCCGTATAAGACCGCCAGCTGGCCTAGAATCGCCTCGATAAGCTGCTCTTCACGATCACGGTGTATGGCGGGAACGCCGATAAAGCCGGTCAGGCCGTAAGGACCCAGATTTTCGTTGGATCCGTCATGGATTTCGCACAGCGGACCTCGCTCGCTGAATCCTTGGCCCGAGAGGCCGGCCCTTCGCCAGAAGGGCTCTTCGTATAGGGCGTAAAATTTGGCCTGGCCCGCCATCCAAGTGCCCGTCCTCAACATCGCCTGGGTCAAATCGTGTGAAAGATCGGGTTCAAAGAGAATGGTGGCCGCGGCAAGGCGCGGCGGCAGGGCGAGGATGACCCTCTCGGCAGAAAATTGTTTCCAGGCACCTCTCTCTAATTCGCCTACACTAATCAAGGCATGATTTCCGGCCTTCTCAATCCTGCAGACCGGGTGACCAAGTCTGATATCCTCTTCAGGGACAGCCTCGCTCAGCTTCCCGATGAGGGCCCTCATGCCGCCGTGAATGCGCCAGGAGGCCGGTTCAGAGGGGTAACCTCCTACAGTTTGCACAGCTCCACCCGCATTCTGAAAAAGGCCCCTGCCTTCCTGAAATTGACGGTACCCCCTAAGGCCCAATACTTGAATAAGGCGAGCTGTTTTGGGGTGAATGTCGGGCCAGTACCAGGAGGGCCCTAAGTCTGAAAAAAAGCCTTGATATTCCTTACTTAATATCCTGCCGCCGATACGATCACGAGCCTCGAGAAGCACAAAAGACGTCTTTGCGCCTGTGAGCAGGCAGGCGGCATAAAGACCGCTGAGTCCGCCTCCGATAATGATAGTATTCGTTCTTTCCGTGGTAGCTGAAATACTGTTCATCGCAATCATTGTGGGTAAAGGGACGGGTTCCAGTTATAATGCTGCTTCACAGAATAGTGATCTCAGATTTACCTTGCGGGTCACCATACCCATGGTTTCGGCGCGGTGACGGAGAACGGCGATGCAGCAGAATAAGGAGAGGATCCGCACCAGGCACCTCATTTTCAGGCCTTACGGATCAATGGCGGTCTGATTGGCGGCAGATGGCGTGATCAGGTGTTCCCTCCCGGGGTGAAACAGCCCGTGTGGCAGGGTTCTGATTTCGACGGATTGAGGAGTGTTGGCAATGGTTTTTACTTCGCTGACGATGATCCGGATGAATCCGGAGGAGATGTCAGCCCCATTGTCAGAACATAGGCCGCC
>CAZEIA010000303.1:0-2691 GCA_964512335.1 uncultured Desulfobacterales bacterium | reverse complement strand
TTTATACATACTTTCTGGAAGGAGTTTTTGACATGCGGGCGAAAGTTGCGGAACGGGGGCAGGTCACGATTCCCAAGGCACTTCGAGATCGTCTTGGAATAGTTCCTGGAACGGTACTGGATTTCGAGGCCGAGAACGGACGTCTGGTGGCGGTCAAAGCAGAACCGCTCGACAAGCTTGATGCGATCTATGGCAGGTTTGGACTGGGCCGGAACTCCGATGCCGTGGTTGCAGAGCTTCGGGGAAAAGAATGATCACGGCGGTTGACACCAATGTACTGGTAGACATCCTGGAACCCGATCCGGTCCACGGGAACACCTCCCTGATGCTTCTGAAACAAGCAATGCACGAGGGGAGTGTCGTGGCCTGCGAGGTTGTCTGGGCCGAGATAGCTGCAGCCTATGAAGAAAAGATGTCCGATTTGCTCGGCGCCTTAACTCAAGCCGGTATCCGGTTCATGCCCATGAACGAAGCGGCGGCTCTCAAGTCGGCCCAGTGCTGGCGAGCCTATCGGCGCAAAGGTGGCAAGAAAGGCCGGATTGCCGCTGACTTTCTTATCGGGGGACACGCCCTGGTTCAGTGCGACAGGCTACTGACCCGTGACAAGGGGTTCTACCGGGACTATTTCGAACCGCTTTGCCTGCTTACAAGCGGTCAGCCCATGCCCCTATAGCCCGTCTAATGTGAATCTCCCGACCATCGAGGATTGTTCCACCAACAGGAGAGGGGGCGCATGAACGAGGAAAACAGAGAGGAAACCGAAGGCAAAAGGCCCCAAAGGGGAATGCGCCCGGCCCATGTTGCCCTCCTTGTCATTATAGCCTTTGCCGTCACCGCAGGCATCACCTACTGGCTGCTCGCCAATTACGTGTTCCTGAAAGAGTTCGAGCCCGTAGAACTGAAAGCCCGGGAAGAAAGGGTGCTGGACGACAAACTGCGGGCCATAGGCGTCAACAGGCCACAACCCTCTGCCGAGGCGCCCCCGCTGAAATCTGAACCATACAGCGAGATCGGCGCAAACCGCGAGATAGTTTTCACTGAGCGGGAACTGAACGCCATGCTGGCGAAGAACACCGATCTGGCCCGGAAACTCGCCGTCAACCTCTCCGACAACCTGGTGAGCGCAAAGCTGCTGATCCCCCTTGAAGAGGATTTTCCCGTTCTCGGAGGCAAGACCCTGAGGGTAAACGCGGGTGTTGAACTGGCCTACCGGGAAGGCCGTCCCATTGTGGCGCTGAAAGGCGTCAGCCTGATGGGGGTTCCCATACCGAATGCCTGGCTGGGCAACCTGAAAAACGTGGACCTTGTCCGGCAGTTCGAAGACGGCCAGGGTTTCTGGAAGAGCTTCGCGGACGGCGTCGAGTACATCCAGGTCGAAAACGGTCTTATGAAAGTCAGGCTCAAGGAATAAAGCCTGAAACCTGGGTCCATCAACCGACAAACCTCTTTTCCTCTCAAGAAAACCACCCCAGTGCCGATATCCCCTTAAAGGCATTTTTTCCTTGACAGGAAAACACCACTCCTTTATGAGTAGAATTATTACTCATTAAATGAGCAATCATAATCCCCATCAAAAGCTATTTATCCGTTTTTTCAATGGGTTTTCACCTAATCCCTTCGGAACCCAAGGGGCGGAGCCGTAAGCAAGCTATGCAGCCCGCCCACGAACACCTTGATTATAAGCCTCTTCCCATGACACCCGAACCCTGCATCACGCCCCTATTATGAACGACCTCTTTTCCGGACTCATATCATCCAAGACGCGCATCAAGCTCCTGGTGCGATTCTTTTTCAATCCGGCCACCCGGGCCTATCTCCGGGAACTGGCCAAGGAGTTCAATGTCTCCACAAACTCGGTCCGCGAGGAACTCAACCAACTCACCAAAACAAAACTCCTTACCTCCGAGAAAAACGGCCGCAGCGTCTATTACCGTGCAAACAGCGACCACCCACTGTTCCCTGAGCTGCGCTCCATGGTGAGCAAGGTCATGGGCCTCGACCAGGTCATGGACAGCATCATCAGCCGCCTGGGCCACCTTGAAAAGGCCTACCTCATTGACGACTACGCCGAAGGTAAAGACACCGGCATCATAGACCTTGTACTTGTAGGCGACATCGACCGATACCACCTGGACGACCTCACCCGAAAAACCGAACACTACATCAAGCGCAAGATCCGCACCATCGTCCTTGCCAAGGAAGAATTCGAGGAATTCATGCCGACGCTTGAGGGGAGGCCACATCTGGTGGTGTGGGAGGGGAAGTGATGCTGAGCGCCAGAGAAAAGCATTGTGCAGGTTACCTTTTTACCTGGTAAGCCAGTTGGAGCGATTGCTGGCGCAGGATACATAAGGTCATGGGCATCGACCAGGTTATCGACGGCACAATGAACCGCTTGGCCGCAGACGTGGACCCCATTTCTATACCACAGGAGGGAGACCTTTGAACAACTGGATGAAACCTTTGTAGATATCTCTGGCCTCTTTCAGTCCTGACGGTTTTTCTGAGGGACAGGTATCCGCTGGCGCGACATGGGAGCACCTTAGTATTTTAGGGGCTTACGAAAAAACAAGGAGTGCTCAACGAAATTTCAACAACTCGTTAATGGAGTTTTTGATCTAAAAGATTGAATCATTTGAAAGTTTTCCACTTTTATTAATGATTTGAACGGATCAGGAGGTATGGGGTAGT
>CAZEIA010000302.1:0-2695 GCA_964512335.1 uncultured Desulfobacterales bacterium | reverse complement strand
TTTGATACAATTGCTCTCAGGGCTGTTTTCTGAACGATTGCCCGAGAAAATAGGCAAGGTTGTCCAGGCTCACAGTAAAATCCACATTCTCCACGTGGCAGCACTCAGGCTTCCGGACCTGGAAAGGCGAGAAATTCAGAATGGCCTTCACTCCTGCCTCGAACAGTTTGTCCGCCACACCCTGAGCCTGTGAAGCAGGAACTGCGATGACGCCGATGTGGACACCTTCCACCTGGCAGACCTGAACAATCTTTGATGCAGGTTGAATCGTCACCCCCGGAAGTACGACGGTCCCAACCTTCTCCGGATCCGAATCGAAAGCCGCCACAAAACGGTGGCTGCGGTTTGTGAAGCCCGGGTCCTGGGCCAGGGCCTTTCCCATATTCCCCAGACCTATTATCGCCAGCTTCCACTTGCGGTCGGTCCCCAGGATTCTTTGAATCTCCCGGATGAGGTCCCGAACATCATACCCCACTCCACGTACGCCGAACTCCCCGAAGTAGGACAGGTCTTTACGAACCTGAGCCGACCTTACTCGACAGAGTAGGGCCAGCTTCCGGGAGGAAACTACGTCCGTGCCTTCTTGCAGCAACCTCTCCAGAGGCCTGATGTAGAGAGCAATCCGCTCTATGGTGGCATTCGGAATTTTTGTTTCCCTGGCCATCGATCGGGCCGTCTCTTCCCAGTACCCTAAAGAGGAGGCTAGGGCAAAACCCTAAGATTGTGAAATCATGCACATCAGCGGTCGAAAAAAGCGGGGGCCACGTAACCGCGCCCCCGCTGTCCGGGTCTTAAAGTGACTTGACGATGGCGTCCAGCATGGGACCCAGATCGGGGATCTTGAAGACCATGATGAAGCAGATGAGCAGGACGTAGATAACCAGGGCTTCCATAAGGGCCAGACCGATGATCATGGTGGTCATGATCTTGCCGCCCGCCTCGGGGTTCCGGGCGGTTCCCGTGAGTGCGCCGTGAATGGCGTAACCCATGCCCCAGGAACACCCCATTGCTGCGATTGCGATCCCGAATCCACAGGCAATGGCGATCCCGAAGAACGTCCTGAGCCCCTCGGCCGCAGCCTCGGACGCCATAGCGGAGGACGCGGTCCCCAGCAACAGCATGGCGGTCATGATGGCAACTGATTCCTTCTTAGACATGTCAACCTCCTTTGAATATTAAATGATCACAAGCCTTCTTCCAAAGAACCCGCCCCCGCGCCTGTTGGGACCGGCTCACCGTTCCTTATTCCCATCAGTGGGCCTCTTCCATGGCCCCTGCAAAATAAATGATTGAAAGCAGCATGAAAACAACCGCCTGGATGAAGCTTACAAGGAGACCCAGGAACAGGAGGGGCAGCGGGACCAGGTAGAAACCCGCGAACCCGAAGAGGATACCCAGAATTTTTTCCTTGCCGAAGATATTTCCGAAGAGACGGATACTGAGTGACATGACACGGGCGAGATGGCCTATCCCCTCAATGATCAACATCAGCGGCGCCAGCGCCAGAGAGGGCCCCATGAAGTGCTTGATGTACTTCACTCCGTGATACTTGATTCCGATGGCATGGGTCAGGATGAACGTACAGAGCGCCAGGGAAAGCGTTGTGTTAAGGCTGGCGGTAGGGGAGAAGAAGCCGGGCACCAGGCCGATCAGGTTGCAGACAAAGATGTATAGGAAGACAGTGGCGACATACGGAAAGAACGCCCTGCCCTCCGGACCGGTAATTTCCACAACAAAGTTCTCAAGGCTTTCGATGATGAATTCCAGGACATTCTGGCCCTTGGTGGGAAGCAGCTTGGCTCCCTTGGCTAGAAGGGCCGCGCCTACGATCATAATGATCATTACGAACCATGCGTGAGTGACCGCCTCGTATTTGTGGGCGAAGTCTCCAAGCCCGATTCCCGACAGGATTTCAGTGATGTAAAACCAGTGATGCTCCATCCCTAGACCGCCTCCCTGATATAGATTTTACAGGCCCGCTTGATCCCGAAGCCGACGATGCTGATGAACAGGGTGGACAGGCCCACTGCAAGGCCCACCGGATTGACCCACTCACAAGCGATCAGGGCAAACAGAATGGCTGCAAGTGCCAGCAGCCGAAAGAAAAACTTCAGGATCACCGACCACCTTGACCGCGTGATGGTCCCGTCGCCGGCAAAGGCCCGTCGGACAGTATGTTGCAGTAGTCCCAAATTGGCCATTATGATCAGGCCGCCGAGGATTATCCCCACAGTCGAGGCCGAGTCAAAAAAGACTATACCCCCCAGGGAAAAAGCAAGCAGGGTGATCCAGTTTATAAGACGGATCTCTCTGTATGCTGCTTTCCAATCCAGATCCACGGGCAACATTTTTCGCATCCCTTCACCGGCGCAGGGTTACTGGTATCTCTGGCCTCTCTTGTACATTAAGTACAGATTTCTGAACGCGGCGACAACACCGAGGCACATAAACACAAGTAGCAGCCACGGAGCGGTCCCGAACTTCTTGTCGAGGTAATACCCGATCCCGGCGCCGATTCCTATGGAAAAGGCCATGGCCAGACCCACGGTGCTGAGATACCCGAGGGTCCTGAACATTTTCTTGGTGTCCTCTTCCATGAAGATCCGCAGGGCCGCTCATTGGGCGCGCGAAAGGCCGAAAAATCGGCTTGTTCTTAACACAAGGCCTTTTGCCAAGTCAACCTATTTCCTGTCCC
>CAZEIA010000301.1:0-2704 GCA_964512335.1 uncultured Desulfobacterales bacterium | reverse complement strand
GGCACTTATGACATCGGCATTCAGGCCCTTTCAGGCGCCGCCGAGCGCAACGAGGACGTAATCTACGTCTGCTACGACAATGAGGCCTACATGAACACCGGTGTGCAGCGTTCCAGCGGGACCCCTTACGGGGCCTGGACCACCACCACCCCCGGCTCGGGCGCCAAGTCCGAGCCCAAGAAGGATATAGACGAGATCATGATAGCCCACAGGGTGCCATACCTGGCCACGGCGACCGCCGCTTATCCCCACGACCTCGTCGCCAAGTTCAAAAAGGCGAGGGGCATCAAGGGCACGCGGTTCATCCGTCTCCTTGCGGCCTGCCCGGCGGGCTGGCGAACCCCGGACAACCTTTCCATTGAAGTCATGCGCAGGGCCGTGCAGTGCAACCTGTTTCCTCTCATGGAAGTGGAGGATGGTCTCAGGTTCACCCAAACCGTTGTGCCGGACGAAGTAATTCCGGTCCGGGACTATCTGAGTATTCAGGGGCGGTTCAAGCAAATGACCGACCAGGACGTGGAAAAGGCGCAGCAACAGGTTGATGAGCGTTTCAAACGGTTTGCAGACCGTTTCTAAGGGTTGGACAGTCCCTGTTGCCCAGTCTTATGGAGGACTGCGGTCCGGGGCCGGCGCGCCCGTTTCTTTTCGCAGGCATTACCCTGATCAGGTTCAACGGGTGTCCTGAAGCGGACTCTCAGCCCACGCTGAGGTGTGGCCCCACCAACGGAACCGGTCGCAGTGCGCTCGGGCACCCGGACCGGTAAACGATCATATGAGGATCATTCAGGCGTATCAATGGAGTTTGCCTTGTTCACAAAAACAGCTTGTCTGTTTGATGGTTATGTGCGAAATGTGAACGACGGGATGAAGATCAAAACGTTCCTACCGGACCGCTTCCAAGAACGATCCAGCGCTCTTCCGGGGAGGGGGCATTGCCCAAGACAGTCCTTATAGTTGACGATGAAAAAGGGATGCGCAATATCCTCAAGAGGGCCCTTGAGCCCTACAATGAGGTATTCTCCCTCTTGGTCGCCGGCGACGGAGAAGAGGCCCTGAAGCTCATGAGGGAGAAAGACGTAGCCCTCGTGGTCACCGACCTTATAATGCCGAAAGTGGACGGCTTCAGCCTCCTTGTTCATATCCGTTCCGACTTTCCCCAAGTGCCTGTGATAATCATGACCGCACACAGCCACCCTCTGATGGAACGAATGGCATGGAAAATCGGGGTTGCCGAGTATATTAAAAAGCCTTTTGAGTTCGAACAGCTCGCGCGCAAAATCATTGCCAACCTTGGAGAAGAAAATCGCTGGAAAGACGGTGGCCTGAGGGGCCTGAAAGTCTCCTTCTTTCTCCAGTTGATTGATCTGGAAAAAAAGACGTGCCAGGTCTGTCTGGTGGAACGTTCCTCGCACAGGAAAGGGTCCTTGTACTTCCGTGACGGCCGGCTGATGGACGCGCGACTGGAAGATCTTATCCCGGAAAAGGCCGTTTGTGAGATGCTTGACTGGAATGATGTGGATATCTCAATGGGGAAGGACGGTTCTCCGGCGGATACACGGCTCTCGCTGTCCTTGCAGGATATCCTGGATAAAACCGTATGACCCCCCTCCGTGTGCTTTCTTCTCGGCTCCGCACACAAAACGCCGAACAGACCCCGAACAGGACTTTCGTGCCACAGCAAAGGAGCTCTTCCCGAACGTTCAGATGCCCTGAATTTCATATCGTGATATGAGACGGGACAGGTAGGTCCGCTGTATCCCAAGGGTCTTGGACGCCCTGGCACGGTTTCCTCCAGTGTGCCGGAGATTTGCGATGATAAGTTCCTTTTTGAATCGGTCCACGGCCTCCTTGAGGGTCAGGCCGACGGATGGAGGCGAGGTTTCGCGGCGTGGTGAGACAATGGGCAGATCCTCTGGAAATATCTCGTGATCGTTCCCCATGACCACCGCCCGTTCAATGGCGTTGCGGAGTTCGCGAACGTTTCCGGGCCAGTCATACTGAAGGATACGGTCCATAGCGGCCTTCGAGATTTTCATGTCGTGATGACCCCGCTCGTGCTTGAACATTTCTAGATAGTGCCGTGCTATGGGGGCAATGTCTTCCCTCCGTTCCCGTAGCGGGGGAACGCGAATGCGCACCACGTTCAGGCGGTAAAACAGGTCCTCTCGAAACTTACCGTCTGCAACATCCAGGTCGATTTCCCGGTTTGTGGCGGAGATAATGCGTATGTCTACGGAGATGGGCACATTGCCGCCTACGCGGTAAAACACCCCTTCCTGAAGGACCCTCAGCAGCTTGGCCTGCATTCCCGGCGACATCTCTCCGATTTCATCAAGAAACAGCGTTCCTTCGTCAGCCGCCTCTATCTTGCCGTGCTTACGCTCAAAAGCCCCTGTGAAGGATCCTTTTTCATAACCGAACAACTCCGCTTCCATAAGGCTTTCAGGAAGGGCGGCACAGTTAAGGGTTATCATGGGCTTGCTTTTTCTTGGTCCGGCGTTGTGGATGAGACGTGCCAGAAGTTCCTTTCCCGTTCCGCTTTCGCCGAGAATCAGGGTGCTGGTTTTGGAATTGGCGACCTTGAATGCGTCTGATATGACTTTCTCAAGGCCGGGACTCTCGCCGACAATTGCGTATCGGCTGTCAATCTCCTGCCGCAGGTCCCGGTTTTCGCGTTCGACGTTCTGAATCTTCCTGGCATTGC
>CAZEIA010000300.1:0-2706 GCA_964512335.1 uncultured Desulfobacterales bacterium | reverse complement strand
CCCCGTGAACGAGCGATGGCTCGAATCCCTTCTGGGGGCCTTTACGGATGAGAGGATAGCCGGTGTGTACGGCCGGCAGGAGCCCATGGCGTTCACCCCTGACGTGGACAAGCGGGATTTGATAAACATCTTCGGCCTTGACAGGAAAATACAGGAAAAAGACCCGTTTTTCCATAACGCTAACTCCATGATCCGCAGGTCGGTCTGGGAAAGGTTCCCCTTTTCTGAGACCACCACCAATATCGAGGACCGCCTGTGGGCCAGGGAGGTCCTCGATAACGGATACCTGATCGCTTACGAACCCGAGTCCAGCGTTTACCACTATCACGGAATAAACCAGGGTCGAAACATAGAGCGGGCCCGCAAGGTGGTCCGGATCCTGGAGGAGCTGCACCCGTGTTCCGGGAGGCTGCTGCCCCATGAGAACATTTCCATCCCCGCCATTGTGCCCACCAGGTCGCCTGTCAAGTATGTGGGGGACACGCCCCTTCTGGAGATAGCACTCCGTTCCCTGGCCGGATCCCGGTGCATCAGCCGGGTGATGGTGGCGGTGGACAATGACGTGCACGAGGCCGTGGCCCGGAGGCACGGGGCGGTGGTGGTGCCGCGTCCCCCCGAACTCTCCTTGGACCATGTGGAATTGGTCAGGGTTTACCAGTTCGTGCTCAACGAGCTGCCGGGATCGGAAGACATGCCGGAATACGCCTTTCTGGCCCAGGAACGCTACCCTTTCAGGCCGCCGTACCTGGCTGATCTCATGGTGGATCGGATATTGAACTCCGACTGTGACTGCATACTGGCGGCCAGGAAGTCTTTTAACTCCATCTGGCGGGAGGAGGCCGGCGAACTCGTGCGCATGGATGAGGGCTTTATACCCACAAAGTACAAGGCCCCCATGTCCATGGGGCTTTACGGCCTTGGCTGCCTCATGGCCACGCGGCTCATCCTGGAGGGACGCAAGACAGGCCACAAGACAGGACTGGTAATGGTGGAAAATCCCTACAGCCACATCATGGCGGACCGGCCGGAAGACCTTGCCATGGTGGAGGCCCTGCTGCCTGCATGGCAAGCCTATTCGGCCGAGAAGAACGGCGGTGAATTCCCCGGGTGGCCTTCGGGCGGGGGCAGGAGGGTGCCGTACCATGGGGTCTGAACCCCTGAGATACTTGTTCCTGGTCCGTCAGTTTCCCGACCTGGATCATTTCAGCCCTCTGATTTATGAGCTCTCCAGGCTCGAGAACAGAGAGGTGGCCGTTTTATGCCAGAATATCGATTATGATTTATCTTCGGAAACCATAATCGATTATTTTAAAGGCCTTGATAATGTCCGGATTGAGTCAGCCTACAATCTGTACGACAGGCGGAATACCTTTTACTATTTTTCCAGGATACTTGTTTGGGCTTACAAATGGAAAATCGGGAAGGAGTTATTCTACCGACTGTCTCGATATGTTTTTAATGATAAATGGGCCGGTTTTATTCTCGATTATTCTCGCCCAGTCTGTGTGATATCGGATTTTCAGAAGAAGACCAAGCATAAAGGGGATCTAATGGCAAGCGCCGCCAGGGCAAGGGGCGTGCCGGTTGTCCTGATGTCCCATGGGGTCACCATGAGACTGAATGACCTGGACAAGAAAAGGAAACTCCCTCCTTCCGACTATAAGTTATTCCCTAATAAACTGAAATACAGCCATTTCATTGAAGATTCGGATAAACCCGATACAATAAGAATATTGGGATCGCCTCGTTATTGCAATCAATGGGAGCAGAAATACAATGAAATACTGAGGGAAAGAATTCCGGAGCCGGATCTCCCTTCCGGTGACGGAAGATTGAACGTCCTTTTTTTCGGGAGGCCCCGGATCAACCTGACCGGAGACGGTGAAGTGGTCAACTCCCTGAAAGGACTTGATTTCATAAACCTCCATTCGGATATCAAGCCGCGGATCGGAAGGCACAACAGATCCGCCCAGGCATATCCATCGGCCAGGTTGATTCAGTGGGCGGATGCCGTTGTCATGTCCATATCGAGCATCGCCCTCGAGGTCCTGTGGCAGGGCAAGGCGCTGTTATACCTGAAATGGCTTGCCCCGGATGATGTCTGTGTCTTTGAGCGGTACAGGGCATGCTGGGTGTTGAACTCTATGGATGAACTTATGGAGGCTCTTTCCATCTTGAGAAAGGACCCTTCCTATCGTCCGTATGAAAAGCAGGGTCCCTCCCGCCTGTTTGAAGATGTGGTTTACTGCGGTGATGCCGGATATGACGTGATGGGGGCGCATTTGGAGTTTTTCAAATCCCTTGAAAACAGGCTCTGATGCCCGCTCCGAAGGCGATAGGGACCTATCCGGTGAGTGAGAATATCCTTCTGTCCGGCAACCCATATCAAACCGGTGGAATCCACCTTGTTTCGGTGGGTCGCCTGAACCGGCAGAAAGGTTACGATCTGCTCATTCGGGCCGTAAGCGATGCATGCCACGAGGTCGCCGGGCACCAGGACGTACCCCTTTATGGCCCATGCAGACCTGTTCGTCTCTTCGTCCAGGTATGAAGGGTCCCCCAATGCCGTGCTGGAGTCCCTGGCCTGCGGTACCCCGGTGCTGGCGTTCGACTGCCCGGGAGGCACCGGCGAGATCATAACGGAGGGAGTTAACGGATGGCTCGTCCCGGCTGAAGACACCGGGGCCATGGCGGCCAAGCTGATTG
>CAZEIA010000299.1:0-2730 GCA_964512335.1 uncultured Desulfobacterales bacterium | reverse complement strand
TCGCCTTTGCCACCCTGATCCTCATCTTCATGCTGTCCTGGCAGTTCGGTTCCTACGACACCATGATCAACTCGGCGGTATCGGTTCACACCGGACACCTCCAGGTCCAGGCGGAGGGATACCATGACAAGCAGCGCATGGGACAGGTCGTGGAAGACCCGGACGCGTTGGCCCGCGTGCTCGAGCGCACACCGGGCGTGGCGGCCCATACCACGAGGGCCGGCGCATTTTCCCTGGTGAGTTCCGAGGACCGCACCTATGCCGCCATGGTGGTCGGAATCGATCCGGAAAGAGAGGAGACCGTATCCACTCTCAAGAGCATTGTGCGAAGGGGTTCTTTTCTATCTCCGGAAGACGACTACCATGCCCTCATAGGCGCTCTGCTGGCCCGCAACCTGAAGGTTGACACAGGCGACGAAATAGTACTGCTGGGCCAGGGGCGGGACGGATCCATCGCTGCTTCGGCGGTCCTGGTGAAGGGGGTGTTTAAAAGCGGTCAGGACAACTTCGATCGCACCTTTGTTCAAGTACCGCTGGCGGCCTTTCAGGAAATATACTCCATGCGAGGGGCGGTGCACGAGGTGGTTGTGCTATGCAGCGACCTGGACGCCGTGGCGCATGTCAAGGCCCGCCTGTTATCCGAGCCGGACCTCCGGGGCCTTGCCGTACTGGACTGGAAGGAACTCATGCCCGGGCTCGTCCAGAGCATTCAATTGGACCTGGTGAGCGGATTCATATTTTATGCGATCCTCATCCTGGTGGTCGCCTTCAGTGTTCTCAACACCTTTCTCATGGCGGTCTTTGAACGAAAGAAGGAGTTCGGCGTGCTGCTTGCCCTGGGAAGCTCCCCTGGAAGGGTTTCGCGCATGATCCTTTCCGAATGCGGAGTCTTGACCGGCCTGGGAATCTTCGCCGGGATCCTGCTGGGCGCGGCGGTCACTCTCTATTTTCAGTCCAAAGGGATAGCCTTTTCAGGCACCGAGGATCTTCTTCGGCAGTTCGGGCTTCCCGAGCGCATGTACCCCAGGCTCTCTCTGCTCTCGACGGCGGTGGGATCGGCCGTGGTGCTCATAATAACATCCTTCGCCGTGATTTATCCGGCCCTGAAGGTCCTGAAACTGCGCCCTGTGGAGGCGATTTCCACCACCCGGTAGGCGCTCGTCCGGCCGATGGACATGGAAGGATACTAAGCCATGTACGTACTCATGGGATGGAGGAACATCTGGAGAAACCCGCGAAGGACCCTGGTGATTCTCGCAGCAGTGGTCGTCGGCGTCTGGAGCATGATCTTCCTGGCAGCCCTCATGCGCGGGGTCACGGACCAGCTCCTTGAAAACGGCATCTCCACCCTCACCGGCCATCTCCAGATCCAGCAGGAAGGTTACCGGGAAGACCCGGTGATTCAGAACCACATCAAGGAGCCGGAACATGTGGCCCGTGTCCTGAACGATGTCCTCCCGGCGGGGGCTTTTTGGACGAAACGGATTCGTGTAAACGCCATCGCCAACACGGCCCGCCACACACAGGGCGTGACCCTGGTTGGAATCGACCCGGACCGGGAAGCCCGGGTCTCCTTTATAGGGGAGGCGGTGCAAGAGGGGGAGTATCTCGTGCCGGACGACTTCTACGGAATTATTGTCGGGGCATCACTGGTCGAGGACTTCGAGACCCGGCTCGACCGCCGCATCGTCCTCATGTCCCGCGACGCCGGCGGCGAGGTGTCCTCCCGCGCCTTCCGCATTCAAGGGATCTTTCGGGCGGAGTTGGAAGCCACGGAAAAGGAGTTCGTCTTCATAACCATGGCCGCGGCCCGAGACATGCTGGGCCTCGACCAAGGAATCTCGGAAGCGGCAGTGCTTCTTCCCTCGCACGACCTGACACATGATACGGCAAACACATTGAAACGCATGCTTGACACTCCTTCTCTGACCGTCGCGACCTGGGAGGATATGCTCCCCCTGGCCCGTGTGAGCATCGAGCTCTACGACACGTTCATTTTTGTCTGGTTTCTTGTGGTCTTCATCGCCATGGGCTTCGGCATTGTGAACACAATGCTCATGGCGGTTTTCGAACGGATCCGGGAATTCGGGCTCTTAAAGGCCCTTGGAATGAGGCCGCTTGGAATCGTGCAAGGAGTGCTCACGGAGTCCTTCTTCCTGTTGCTCCTGGGAGCGGCGGCGGGAAGCCTGCTGGGGGTCCTGAGTGTAAGCCTGCTCTCTGAAAGCGGAATCGATCTGTCGGCCATGGCAGCGGGCCTGGAGTACGCGGGCATGCCCCGTGTGGTCTACCCGGTGCTGCAAGGGGGCGATTTCCTCCTGGCCAATGCAACAGTCTTATTCCTGGGGATCCTGGTAAGCCTTTATCCCGCGGTCAAGGCTGCGAGGCTCATCCCTGTAAAGGCGCTGATACACAATTGAGCGGGGAGAAAGGGAAAAGGCACAAGGTGAAAGGGATAGGGGTCGAGGAGGACAGCGATCAGAAGGATGCGATTATGAATGTGGAACCCATTGTCTCATTGACCGATGTCACCAAGACCTACCGGCAGGGAAGGATCCTGATCAACGCCCTGGCAGGGGTTACTCTGGACATACCCAAAGGTGACTTCATGGCCCTGGCCGGCCCTTCGGGCTCGGGCAAGACCACTCTCCTCAACCTGATCGGGGGTCTTGACCGGGCCGACTCCGGGCGGATCCGTCTGAACGGAAACGATCTTGGGGCCATGACCGAGTC
>CAZEIA010000298.1:0-2736 GCA_964512335.1 uncultured Desulfobacterales bacterium | reverse complement strand
TTTTTGCAAATGAGTGAATATCAAGAAACAACTGGTACCAATGTCAAAGCTTGGGGTGTTGATCAAAGTTCTTATAATATTGTTTACAATGATGAAATTGGATCAATAGAAAAAATCGACCTTGGCCTTGGGGAAGAAACTATTAATATATTGGTTACAGAAAATGATAAAAAGCTAATTGGTCAAATTGATAGTGCATATCAGTGGGGTTATTGGTTAGGAAGCTCTCAACGATTTGATTATAACGGGACGGAATTTGCTTTTGATCAGAAAACATGGTGGATTGAAGGATACCCGACCCCCATGGATATTCTAGCTCAGCGAAATGGTGAATATTCATACACAGGGGATGTGTATGGCACCTATTGGAAAGAAGCAAGCAGCCTTGGGGGGGTAGATCTTGAAGGAAGCTTTTCTTGCTTAGTTGATTTTACGACCGAACATGTTTCGGATTTTCAAATGGAAGCACTTGGGATAACAGAGAATAGTTATGGCGTCAAGGTTGAACAATCGATAGCTGCAGACATTGTCAATGGCCAATTCTATTTCGATGATTCCTTAGCTGATTTTTACCACAAAAGCCCGACTACTGGTGGTGTTTGGAACCCTGCCGATGGGGGGCGAGTGAGCGGAACCTTCTATGGAAATAATGCTGATATGGGGTTTGCTTGGGGGATTCACAAAGACGGGATAAATGAAAGTGCAGGGGGCATTGGTCACGGATCCGGGAGACCCTGATAATCGAATTGATCTTTTGAGCCCTTGCACGGATTCATTGATTGTTGCTGGATGCTTGTAGTTTTTTATCACTTGTCTTTTCCATTTCCCATAAGCTGTACGTATCAAACGCCTCTTGAATCTCGGGCTCGACTTTCATTTCTCGCGGCTTACGAGAACGCGAACCGTTGTCAAATCAATAGGTTAGGCCAACGTTTTGCGTAAGACCTAACTGTAAGTCGCTGTTTAGATAGAATAAGCTAGAAAAATCAGCCATAATGCCTTTTTTGGTTGACATTGTAAGACCCCACATGATATAGGGCCTTCATGGCCCACCTCCACAAAAAACTCAAAAAGGGAAGACCCTACTACTATGTCCGGGAGATCGCCCGTGTCGATGGAAAACCCAAGGTCGTCAACCAGGTCTACCTCGGGTCCGCCGACCGGATCATGGAGATGGCCCTCGGAGAAAAGGACCGGGGGCGTATCCGCAGGCTCCAGACCCAGGAGTTCGGGTCGCTCTTCCTGGCCAACCTGTTGGAGGAGAAGATCGGGGCCTGCGGGATCATCGACTCGGTCCTGCCCCGGAAAAAGGGAGAAAAGGGACCCGGCATGGGGGAATACTTCCTGTTCAGCGCCTTCAATCGCATGATCCAGCCCCGGTCCAAGAAGGCCCTTCCCGAGTGGCTCAAGGGAATGGCGGTGCAGGAGATCCGTCCGGTGGACACACAGGCTCTGAACTCCGAGGCCTACTGGAGAAAGTGGGACCGGGTGACCGAGGAGGACCTCCGGGAGATCACCCGGCGGTTCTTCCTTCGGGTCCATGCCCTGGAGCCGGACGATGCGGACTGCTTCCTCTTCGACACCACCAACTACTTCACCTACATGGACAGCAAGACCCCCTCGGACCTGGCTTTCCGGGGAAAGAACAAGCAGGGCAAGGACGGACTCCGGCAGATCGGCTTCGCCCTGCTGGTTACCCGGCCCTCGGGGCTTCCCCTCTTTTGCCGGGAGTACGAGGGGAACTGCCATGACTCCAAGCTCTTCAACCGCCTTCTTAACGAGGTCTTCGGCGCCATCGGGGAGATGGGGCGGAAGAACGGGGACCTGACGGTGTTCTTTGACAAGGGCATCAATGCCGAGGCCAACATGGAGGCCTTTGATGAGAAGGACGGCCTCGATTTTGTCACCACCTACTCGACCTACTTTGCCCATGACATGGCCGAGGTCTCTCTCGATGCCTTCACCCCGGTGGACACACCCAGGAACCGGGAGCTGAGAGAAAAGGGGCGGGAGGAGGACCTTCTCCTGGCCTGGAGGACAAGCGGCGTCTTCTGGGGCAAGGAACGGACCGTGGTGGTCACATACAACCCGCTCACGGCCTCCAAAAAGCGCTACCGGTTCGAGCAGAAACTCCTCAAGGTGCAGGAAGATCTCTTTGCCATGCGATCCAGGGTGGTGCATGAAGAGCCCCACTGGAGGAACCCCGAAACCATCACGAGCCGCTACGAGGCCTTCTGCGAGGGGCTGTTTCTGCCCAAGAACCTCTACGACCTGGAACTCTACCGCCATGGAGGCCGTTTGTGGATGTCCTTTGGCAAGAACTACTATCAAATCAACAAGTACCTCAAGCGGTTCGGAAAGAACATAATCATCACCAGCCACCATGACTGGGAAACGGATGAGATCGTCCGAGCGAGCCTGGACCGGTACAGGGTGGAGGATGCCTTCCGCCAGACCAAGGCCGGCCCCTACGGCAATCTGAGGCCCATCCGGCACTGGACCGACGGAAAGATCCGCTGCCACATCCTGTGCTGCATGATCGCACTGACGTACCTGCGAATCCTGGAACTGTGGCTCGCAAGAGCGGGGCTTCCGTTGACCGCGGACCGAATCATGGATCGCATGCGCACGCTTCACAGCTGCCTCTGCTGGAACACCGATGCCCACAAGCCCCAGCGGATCATCGAAGATCCGACGCCGGAGCAGGCGGAGATCCTGGCCGCTCTCGGCTTCAAA
>CAZEIA010000297.1:0-2757 GCA_964512335.1 uncultured Desulfobacterales bacterium | reverse complement strand
GGGCACCGGTTGTAGTTGCGTGTGGAAAACTTCTGCTTCCTATTCGCCTTGGCAATGAGGGACTTGCGTGCCACATTCTCCTCCGAGTCAGCTTCTAAAAGGCATTCCCAGGTGCTTAAGTAGAAAGTGTCCTTCTTCATCTTTAGAGCCCGTAGTCACAATAGAGATATTGAGCCCCTTGATTTTGTCGGTCTTGTCGTAATCCACCTCGGGAAAAATGATGTGCTCCTTGATGCCGATGGAGCAGTTGGCGCGCCCGTCGAAGATGTTTCCGGACAGACCCTGAAAATCCCTGACGCGGGGGAGGGCCACGTTAAAAAGCTTGTCCAGAAAAATAAACATCTTGCTGTGACGCAGGGTGACCATGCATCCGATGGGCATCCCCTCCCGCAGTTTGAAACTCGCTATGGATCGTTTGGCTTTAGTAATAACGGCCTTTTGTCCGGCGATAAGAGTCAATTCTTCGACCCCCTTGTCGAGCACCTTGATGTTGAAAATCGCCTCCCCAAGGCCCATGTTCAGCACGACCTTCTCTATTCGTGGAACGGCCATGATACTCTTGTACCCGAACTCGGACATCATGGCCGGGACGACCTCATTTATGTATTTCTCTTTTAACCGAGACAATCCAACCTCCTCAAGCGGGACGGGTTCCACCTCGTCCCGGGGTCGTATTAAAACCCCCTATGCGTCGATCAAATCACCGCACTTCTTGCACACCCGGGCCTTGGATCCGTCTTCGAGCGTACGTTTTCCGATCCTGGAGGGCTCCGCGCATTTAGTGCACACGAGCATTACGTTGGAAAGATTGACAGGCGCTTCCTTCTCAACGATCCCTCCCTGGGCCTGGGCGCTTCCGCCCGGCTTTGTGTGCCGCTTCACGGTGTTGACCTTCTCTATGATCACGCGGCCTCGCTCGGAGTCCACTTTGAGAACCGTGCCGATTTTTCCCTTTTCCTTGCCGGCACGGACAATGACCTTATCGTTCTTTCTTATCAGGGGCTGTTTCTTGTGCACCGTCTACGCTCCATTTCGATTCTGAGAACTTATAACACCTCAGGAGCAAGTGAGATAATTTTCATGAACTTCTTTGCCCGCAATTCCCTGGCCACGGGACCGAAAATCCGCGTCCCGATCGGTTCGTTGTGCTGATTGATAAGGACCGCCGAGTTGTCATCGAACTTGATGTAAGAACCGTCGGTCCTGCGGACCTCCTTACTGGTTCGTACGATCACCGCCCGCATCACGTCGCCCTTCTTGACCTTGGAGTTGGGGATCGCCTCCTTCACGGACACGACGATCACATCCCCTATGCCGGCATACCGACGCTTCGAGCCTCCCAGCACCTTGATGCACAAGAGGGACTTGGCTCCGGAGTTATCAGCCACATTCAGTCTTGTTTCGGTCTGTATCATGTCGCCTGCTCCGAGTTTCGGCCTTTTTCAGCCCCTAACCGGTGCATCTCGCTGCGCTCAAGAATTTCGAGGACCTGCCATCGCTTCCGCTTGCTGATGGGCCTGGATTCTATGATTCGAACCTTGTCCCCTGCGGCGCACCGGTTCTGGGGATCGTGGGCCAAATATTTCTTGCGGCTCCGGATGTACTTCTTGTAGGTCGAGTGCTTTGTCAAGCGATTGACCAGGACCACCGCGGTCTTGTCCATTGCCGTACCGACCACAACTCCGGTAAGTTGTTTTCTCACCCCGCGACCTGACGTCATGTTGTTCCCTTCCATCATGCTAACCGGTTCTTTCCATTTCCCTGAGGACAGTTTTGACCCTGGCCAGGTCTTTCTTGGTCTTCCCAAGCATGGCCGTATTGCCCAGTTGTCCCGTGGCCTTTTGAAACCTCAGGTTGAACAACTCACGGTGAAGTTCCTGCTCTTTTTCCCTCAATTCATCGGCGCTCAAATCGCGCATTTCTTTCGGCTTCACGATGATGCTCTCCTGGACAAGAACCGGGTGGCAAAAGGCAGTTTGTGACCGGCCAGCCTGAAGGCCTCTGCTGCTGTGTTCTCTCCTACGCCTTCTATCTCGTAAAGGACTTTTCCCGGCTTGACCACAGCTACCCAGGCCTCCGGAGCACCCTTACCCTTACCCATCCTCGTCTCTGCCGGTTTCTTTGAGATCGGCTTATCCGGAAAGACCCGGATCCATATCTTGCCGCCCCTCTTTACGTGCCTGGTGATAGCCACCCGAGCGGCCTCGATCTGCCTCGCCGTCATGTGCCCGCATTCCGTAGCCTGCAGGCCGAAGTCTCCGAATTCAAGGGAGTTCCCTCGATTAGCCGCTCCCTTGGTTCTTCCTTTTTGCTGCTTGCGATATTTTACCTTCTTCGGACTCAGCATACCTTCTCACCTAGCCCCGTTTACCGGGAAGGATTTCCCCGTTGAAAATCGTTACCTTGACCCCAATCACTCCGTATGTAGTGAAGGCCTCGGCAAATCCGTAGTCGATATCAGCTCGAATGGTGTGAAGCGGGACCCTTCCCTTCCGATACCATTCACGGCGGGCCATCTCAGCCCCGCCCAAGCGTCCTGCACAGGCGATCTTGATTCCTTGGGCCCCGAACCGCAGGGCAGAGCCCACCGCTTTTTTCATGGCCCGGCGAAACGCGATTCGTCTCACAAGCTGAAGGGCCACATTCTCAGCGACAAGCTGCGCGTTGACCTCGGGTTTGCGAACCTCCTGGATGTCTATGAGGACCTCCCGCTTGATCCTCTTTTCCAGGGCCCGCTTGAGATTCTCGATCTCCGAA
>CAZEIA010000296.1:0-2819 GCA_964512335.1 uncultured Desulfobacterales bacterium | reverse complement strand
TAGGAACCATCGCATTGGCCATTTGCTACAAGAGACTCACATGGCCCATACTAAAAAAATCAGTTGCCGGGACTTTGACGGTAACCGGGATGATTTTTCTCATTATGGGAGGGGCTACTGCTTTCAGTCAAATTTTGTCGTTCAGTGGTGCAACCAGCGGCATTACCCAACTCGCCACGCAAATTGACGTCTCACCAATTATTATTGTGATTATAATGCAAATTATATTGCTTTTTCTTGGTGGTTTTTTAGATGTAGTTTCCATTATGATGGTATCACTTCCCATATTTATGCCGGTTATTTTATCTCTTGGTTTTGATCCAATATGGTTCGCTGTTATTTTTCTAATCAATATTGAGATGGCCGGAATCTCTCCGCCTTTCGGGATGAGCCTGTTTGTCATGAAAGGGGTGACATCCGAAAGGATTGGCATGGGAGATATTTACAAGGCATCTCTCCCCTTCATAGGGTTGAGTATTATTGCCATGGCCCTGATCATGTACTTCCCGAAGATCGCCTTGTGGCTTCCCGCTCTGATGGACTGAGCTGAGGATATAACATGGAAAAAACCGTAAGAACTGTTTGCCAGGCCTGCCATTGTGAATGCGGAGTTCTGGTTCGAATCGAGGGCGGCAGGGTCGTCAAGATTGAAGGCGATCCCAATCATCCGATGAACAGAGGATTCATTTGTGTCAAAGGAAGAGCGGAAAAAGACCGGTTGTACCACCCTGACCGCCTGAAACATCCTCTCAAACGATTAGGAAAGCGGGGAGAAGGGTCGTGGAAAAGGGTCGGCTGGAATGAAGCGCTGGATGGTATTGCCGAAAAACTGACCGTGGTCAAGGAATCATACGGGGCCCCCTCAATCGCCGCCATTCACGGCACAGGGCCCAGGGCCTCCCTTTGCTCGGCCCTGTTACCCTACGCCCTTGGCAGCCCCAACAGAATCAGCATTGACCTCCACATCTGTTTCGCACCGTCCTTGATCGCCGAAGGGGTGACTTTCGGACACTCCGTCCTGATGGAGCAGGGTCCGGATTATGAAAACGCCGAATGCATAGTCGTCTGGGGGGGCAACCCCCCTGTTTCCCATCCTGCGCGCGGACAGGACATCCTCCGGGCCAAACGCAAAAGAGGAGCCAGGCTCCTGGTCGTGGACCCTCAAAAGACCCCACTGGCAGCCAAGGCCGACCTATGGCTGCCCCTGCGCCCGGGCACGGACCTGGCACTGGCTTTGGGGATGATCCGGGTAATGATCGATGAGGGCCTCTTCGACCGGGAATTCGTGGACAAGTGGTGCCATGGCTTCGAGGAACTCAAAAACAGGGTGAACGGCTACACGCTGGAGAAGGTTTCGGAAATCACGTGGCTCGAACCCGAGGCTATACGTAAGGCGGCCCAGCTCTACGCAACAATCAAACCTGCCGCCCTCCATCACCGTGTGGCGGTTGAGCACAATGTGAACTCCACCCAGACCGACAGGGCCTTGGCCATCCTCGTCGCCCTCAGCGGCAACCTGGACGTCAAAGGCGGCAATGTGTTTTCCGTACCTGTTGACGGATACATCCCGACCATCGCTCTTGCCGGAGCGGGTCCCTGGCTCAGGCCTTCGGCCGAGGTCGAACAAACAAGGATCGGTATCGATCAATACCCTTTGATCGCCGGTCTCGATGCCCCGCTGCCGTTCGTTCATTCAGGGCTTGCACTTGAAACCATGCTCTCGAGCGAACCCTATCCCCTGAAAGCCGTGTATTGCGCAGGAGCCAATCCCGTTGTAAACATGCAAAACGTGAAAGCTGTCTGGAAGGCCCTGTGCGGACTAAATCTGCTTGTTGTAACGGACTTTTTCATGACACCTACTGCGGAGCTGGCCGATTACGTGCTCCCGGCCACGACCTGGCTGGAACGGGACGAATGTTGCGACCTCTCCTACATGAACTTTCTAAGCTCACGCCGGAAAGCCGTTGAACCTTTCTACGAATGCCGGGACGACCTGCAAATCGTAATCGATCTCGTGAAACGTATACCCTGGGCCGACAGGGACATCGTCCCCTGGGACAACGTGTACGAATGCTACGACTGGATGGTGTCAGGAATGAATATGGACTTCCAGGAGCTTCAGGAGAGAGGTTATGTCATAGCTCAACCAACATATGAAAAGCACAAGGAAAAAGGATTCGACACCCCCACGGGCAAGGTTGAACTCTACTCGACGGTTTTCGAGAAGCACGGTTATGACCCGATCCCCGATTATCAAGAGCCACCGGAAAGCCCCTTCAGCACCCCGGAACTGTTCAAAGACTATCCGCTCATCTTGATTTCAGGGGGTAGACACATAGCGTATTTCCATTCCGAGGGACGCCAGATCCCCTCTTTGCGCAAGATGGAACCGGGACCCTTGATGGAAATCCATCCCGATACAGCAAAGCCATTGAATATCGAGGAATCGGATTGGGTCTGGATAGAAGGACCCAGAAACAAAGGGGAGCAAACCTCTTTCCGGGCTCGCCTTTCAGAAGGAATAGCTCCAGGGGTTGTTCATGTCCCTCACGGATGGTGGTTCCCCGAAAAACCAGGGCCGGAGCACGGGTGTTTCGACTCCAATATCAACGTAGTCATCACCGCCGATCCACCCAGGGATCCTATCTGTGGTTCCGTTCCGACAAGGGGGACTCTTTGCCGGATATCGAAGCGTACAGAGTAGAGTGACTGGTCATTACCACTTATCAAAGGTGTCGGCCTTCATGGGGACAAGCTTCGCTCCAGAGACGCCAGGCACTCCTTCATGTAGCGGGCGCAAGCGTCATGCCTTCGGCTTC
>CAZEIA010000295.1:0-2850 GCA_964512335.1 uncultured Desulfobacterales bacterium | reverse complement strand
GGGACTGGCTTGCGGAAGACACCTGGCCCGACGCAGAGGCCACCTGGTCCGCGCCTTCGTTCAGCCCGTCTACAATTCGCTGCAAGGCGTTGCTGATGTTCCTGCTGATAAGGATACCCAGACCAAGGGCAAGAATAACCCCTATGATCATGGCGATGAGACTGAAAAACTCGATGAAGACGGCGTCTGAATGGGCCTGCTCCACCTCGGCAGCGGCCACTTCCCGATTGATCTCTACCAGCTGATCCAGAAGGCCTATGGCCGTCCGCTGGGCGTCCATCACAGGGCCCAGCATCTGGGTCTGGGCCGCTTCCATCAACGCCATGGATTCATTGGCAAGGGCCAGCATCCGGCCGAATGCACCAAACACCTCCTCCATGCTGGGGATCATCTCCCGCTGATACAAAGAGTTGGCCTCTTGCATGGCTCCGGACTCGACGGCCCGCTTGATGGCGCCCACTGCATCGTGAAACCGTTTGTGAGGAGCGTCAAAGTCCCGGATAAGGGCTTGGAATTGCTGATTTTCAGTCTGAAAATCAGGGAGCCACCGGCCTGCTGCACAGGTGGTGTGATCCTCGCCTCCGTCAAACTTCTCATTGTGGTGAAGCAGGTGGTTCACCTGCTGGACCAGGGTGTAGTGGTCCTTGGTAAAGCGCTCAATCTGGGCCACCAATTCCCCAGGATCTGAAATCCCGTTTTGATCGAACTGCCTGGCCATCTCCACGAACTTGTTGTTCTCGGCCCTCCAGGCGTTCCAGGCGGGCACGAACTGCTGCCAGACCTTTTCCTCTTCCGCGGTCTGAGGCAGGGGTTCGTAAACGGCCCAGGCTGCCTCGTATATCTCACGCGCCTGCACCAGGTTGTCGTATTGCCTCTGGCGCACTTCCTGTGCCAGCCCCGGGATCCCCAGGGTCCGCATGGTCCCCCGGATGTTCTCGGCGCTGTCTGCGATGATCAACAGGCTGTCCACGCTGGGCAGGCGCACAATGCCGATCTCGTCAATGTGGTGCTCGCTCTTGACAGCCCCGTAGTACCCTGTGATCCCCAGAACCAGGGTGATCAAGGCCACCCCGGAAAATGCCGCAATCAACTTCTTTCCAATGGTCCATTGATTCTTCATAATGTCTCCTCCTGTTATATATGATAAGGCTTTTCACCAATGCCCACCTGACATGCCAGGGACATAAGGCAAGAAGGGTGCCGGAGCGGGGCGCCGTTGGCAAAAAACCATGAATTAGCAGATAAGACGGGTGGTTATGGAATACGGGTCGCGTTAAGGGCATTCAGGAAATAGCGGAGGAAACAGGGGATTTGTCCTGCATGACAGGACTCTGTCCTGTGTGGCAGGAATTAGTGGGACAGCACAGGATAACACGCCCCGGCATGGAACAAGGCCTGGAGGTTACACGCCTTTGGTAATCTGGTGCTCCTGAAGAAGGCTGTAGAAGCGGGATCTGGACAGGCCCGATATCCTGCAGGCCTCCTTGATGTCACCACCGGTTATGCGCATAAGCTCTTTCAGATAGTTCTTTTCCATTGCAGCAAGCCCCTCTTCACGGAATTCCTTGAGGGACGGCATATTTTCCGGTCCGGCCGGTCCTGGATTCGGCGCCTCTTTCAAAACCCGCCCTTTTGCCAGCGCGGCCTGTGCCGCGTGCACCCGGATATTGGAGGGAAGGTGGCTGTGATAGAGCACCGGGTCATCACGGGACTTATCAATGGCCGTTTCAAGGGATGACAGCAGTTCACGGACATTTCCAGGCCAGGGATATTCCGTTAGCGCCCCGATGAACTCCGGGGAAAAGCCCTTTATTCCCTTCCCGGTCCGATTTTGGTACTCCGCGGTGAAGTGAAGTGCGATTTCCATGATATCCCCAGCCCGCTCTCTCAGCGGCGGGAGCGAAATTATCCATGACTTGATACGGAACAAGAGGTCTTCCCTGAAAAGCCCCTCCCTCACCATCCCGTCCAGGTCACGGTTCGTGGCTGCGACCAGACGGAAATCACTCCTCAGTTCCTGCTGTGCGCCCAGGGGCCTGTATGTCTTTTCCTGGAGGACCCGCAGAAAGGTCTTCTGCAAGGACAGGGGCAGCTCACCCACCTCGTCCAGAAAAAGCGTGCCCACGTCAGCCTGGCCCACAAGGCCGACCCTGGCGGTGCCGGCTCCGGTAAACGCGCCTTTCTCGTGTCCGAACAGGGCGCTTTCCGCGAGGGTTTCGGGCAGAGCCGCACAATCAACCACGACAAAAGGTCCGGCCGAGCGCGGGCTGTTTTCGTGAATGGCGCGGGCAAAGAGTTCCTTTCCGGTACCGGTCTCCCCAAAGATCAGGACTTCCTTCTCACTCCCTGCAGCATCGGCAACCAGGGTAAGGCTTTTTACAATCTGAGGGCTTCTACCAATTATCCCCACCCTTTTCACCAGATCTACCCTGCTCTTGTGTTTTGCGCTCCTGTAATCGAGCGCACGCATAAGGGGAAGTATCATGGCGTTCATGGAAGAGGGTTTTTCCACATAATCCCATGCCCCACGCTCAATGGCCGCCTGAGCGCCGTCCGGATGACCCTCGCCCGTGAAGATG
Organism: uncultured Desulfobacterales bacterium; assembly: GCA_964512335.1. Classification (GTDB taxonomy): domain Bacteria; phylum Desulfobacterota; class DSM-4660; order Desulfatiglandales; family HGW-15; genus JAIPEI01. Next base: position 271 of record CAZEIA010000295.1, on the reverse strand, counting down.
ATGACCTCCGGGCGGGACCTGACAGAGCGTATCACCGGCAGGGCGTCGAGGCCGTTTCCATCCGGAAGCCCCACGTCCAGAAACACCACATCCCAATCACCGTCCCGGGCCTCCTTCAAACCGTGTTCCAGGGTGAAGGCGTCTTTGACGTCATGCCCCATCCGGCCCACATTGAGGCGGAGCATCCGGCAGAGAACACGGTCGTCGTCGATAATAAGGATACGCGCCATCATCCATCCCCCCTGCTGTGATCTTCACCCGACAATACATC
>CAZEIA010000294.1:0-2877 GCA_964512335.1 uncultured Desulfobacterales bacterium | reverse complement strand
TGTTTCATGCATGACCTCCCGGGTCCAAGCGCGCCCGGCCTCTACAGCCGGTCGAAATAGGGACGCAACTCCCTGTACGTCTCTCTGATATGCTGCGGAATCACCCGAACGTCTCCGAATACCGCCATAAAGTTGGTATCCCCGTTCCATCGCGGGACGATGTGAAAATGCAAGTGATCCTCCATGCCGGCCCCGGCGACTCGGCCGAGGTTGAGACCTACATTGAAGCCGTCCGGAGACATGTGCCTTTTCAGGATCTCGACGGCCGACCGGACCCAGGTCATCAGGTCCAGCATTTCTTCGTCGGACAGATTCTCGATTTCCCCGACGTGACGAACGGGGGCCACGAGTAGGTGCCCGTTGATGTAAGGATATTTATTCATTATCACGAGGATCTTGGAGTCCACGTGAAGAATCAGGCGCTCCTCGTCCCGGCTGCGATCATCTCCCGGACACAGAATACAATCATTCGGCTCGCTGTCCGATAAGATGTACTCCATTCTCCATGGTGCCCAGAGTACTTTCATCTCTCCCTTACCCGCCGCATGAGAAGTAGCAGTGTATACCGGAATCTCATCAGGTATCCAGCCTAACTATTCGTCCCTGAGCGGTCTCGGCCAACTCAAGAATACCAAAGGTGTTTACGCCCGTTCGGCAGGGACCGGTTGCCGTGCCCGGGTTAAAAAACAGGATCCCGTTCCTGACCCTGTTGGAGTGAACATGGGAGTGCCCATAGACAATGATGTCTACGCCGGAAAAAAGGCCTGCCACCCTCTCCTCCACACTCTCGGGGGCGCCTGTCCCGTGAGCGAGTCCGATACGCCACCCTTCCAGTTCCACGACTCGGCATTTAGGAAGCATTTCACGAACGTCCGGAGGGTCCATGTTCCCGTGAACACCGTAAAACCTCCCCCGATCCAGGAACCGTATAACCTCGGCCGATACCACGTCGCCCGCATGAAGCAGGGCATCTGCTCCGGACAGGTACTGCTCGTAAATCCTGGTCAGGGCCGGGGTGACCTTTTGAAGATGGGTATCCGATAACACACCGACTTTAATGGCCATTTTGAGTCGGATCTCCTCCTGGAAACCGCCTGATTAAGCTGTGGAGAGTATAGCAACCCTGCAGGAAAAGACAACCCATATTAATACTGTGCCCACAAAGGACATACCGGTCTGGCCTGATCTCCTGGAACCTTGCTCTCCTGTTGATCCGTTCTTTCCGCTCTGCTATGTTACGGCCGAATAAAGGAGGCCCTTCAAAGTGCTACCGTCGGGCCCGAGGGTTAACCTGAGTGAGCCGCTTCTGCGGCCGACCGGGGAGGCGGATGATATGCCCATATACGAGTTTTATTGTGAAGCGTGCCACATGGTCTTCAACTTCTACTCCGGTTCCGTGAACACTGATAAACGCCCAAAGTGCCCCAAATGTCGCACGGCCGAACTAAACAGGCGGATGTCGGTTTTCTCCACTCTGAAACGCAGGAGCGATGACGAGGGAGATGACATGGACCTTCCCGATATGGACGAGGACAAACTGGAGCGGGCCATGAATTTGCTGGCTAAGGAGGCGGATCACATGGATGAGGACGATCCCAGGCAGGCGGCAAAGCTCATGCGAAAGTTTTCGGACATGACGGGCATGGAACTCGGGCCCGGTTTTCAGGAAGCGCTGAGCCGAATGGAAGCGGGGGAAGACCCCGATCAGGTGGAGGCTGAACTGGGCAATGCCCTGGAGACGGAGAACCCCTTTGAGACCAGGAAAAAGGCCTCACCCCTGCTTCGGCGGATGCTCCCTCCCAGGATTGATGACAAGCTCTATGATCTCTAGCCTTTTCAGCTTTCCCGGCACACGCGCCTGCTCAGAGCCTGACGAGTTCAACGTCCCCCCAGGCCGCCATGGCCTTGCCCAGTACCACCAAGCCGCCGCGGACGCCTTTAATTTGCGATGCCCAGGAAGCCGCTTTCTCCAGATCGGCAGGTTTCTTGACCCGGTTCCCCAGAGCCGTGGCCGTGCTATCCGCAAGGGCGGTGGAGCGGGCCACCACACAGGCGGCGTCAGCCCTGCCAAGGCTGAGGGAGTGACCCACGGACCCCGAGGACGAACATACACCCACAGGCATCGAGTCGCCCGAAACCCTGAGCCCTATCTTCATGCTCAACGGAGAACGACCGGCCAGGATCGTCACCGTCACGGAGCGCTTCAAGGACAGGAACACATCTCCTCCATTCTCGACAATGACCTGGGAACTCAGAGCAAGAAGCCCCGCCCCCACGTGTTCTGCGATGGCCCCGGCAACGGCCGCCATTGGCCCGACGCCGGCGTTCCCGGAGGCACGAATCATGTCGCGTACTATGGGAGGGGCAAAGGTGTCGTCCGGTACCGGAGAAAGGGCCGAAAGGAAGTCAGGATGCTCGTTGACGTATGCTTCAAGGGATTGCCGCGCACTAAACACGAGGTTCTTTGTTTCAGTCACCAAGGGCCGGTCCGCGCCGACCCACAGGTCTGTTTCTCGAACCTTCACCTCGAAGCCGACAAGGTCCCTGCCCTTCATTCTTCGGCGGTATGTCCTTTCCGTTTCCAAATACAACCTGCTACTCTTCAGAGCGGGATCTATCCCCGGAATGAAACAATTAATCATCACAAGACAAGGAAAGGTGGACAAGCCATGAACCGATGGACGGACGAAGACCCCTGGGTCTGGGTCCTCATTCAGGACCCTGAGCGGAACGAGCAGTTTCTCGGACAGCACGATGAAGAACTGGATGTCTCCTTTATCCCCTTTTTTCGGGAAAAAGAGGAAGCACTGTCAGGTCTTCAGGTGCTCTCGCACGAAAAGGACCTCAAATACGAGGCCCAGGCCATCCGCTACCGGA
>CAZEIA010000293.1:0-2886 GCA_964512335.1 uncultured Desulfobacterales bacterium | reverse complement strand
TCGTGCAGAAGCCTTCATGCTAAGACGGCCACGGCGGAGCGTGTAAAGGCTTATGGGCCGCGGCCCGATCTACATGGTATAATAATTTGACCGCTCCTCGACGTAACTCTCGAAGTCCTTTTCGAGGAGGAACTTGGATATCATCTCACCCACCTTATCGGCTGTATCGACTCGGTAGACGCCTTTTTCGTCGGTTCCGGCCATATCCTTGGCATGTTGTACAATCGACTGAAGGGCCTTGGGCGTCAACTCCACATTTGCTCTCACAAGTATGGTATCGACAGGCCTGCTCATATTCACCATCCTTTCGATCCAAAATTGCAAAAAGCGCCGGTAAAAGTAACCGGCCCGCCGTCATCACGATGAAGTATCCGGCAACGCATATTGAGAGAGGGGGCTATGGTACGTTCAATATATATGCTCCAAACTTCTTTGCGTCAAACAATCCCGGACAAGCTCATAAGATGAATCATAGCGGCCCTGAGGAAGCGTTACAATAACGTTTTGCCCTGGCCTGTTTCGGGCAAAGTAACGTTACTTTTTCTTTCTGGCCCTTCCATCCCCGGCCGGACGGTTATTGGAACAGCGCAGAAAAACACCGGACCTCCCTTGCTTCAAGCGCAGTGCCCGGGCAAAGCCCTTTTTAGGGAAGGGGGGGGTGCGTTTTCCCTTTTGTGGAAGTCTCCTTCAAACGGGAAGACTATCCCATGTCATGGCACGAATCCTGCTAAAGCAATGGGGCGGGAGAAGGACTCGGCATAGCCTCCTGATGACTGTTCTCCTTCCTTCGGGGTAGGCCGATTCCCAGCGTGGCGCTCTGGGGATGGGCCTACCCGTTTTATTTTTCTGCGTTTTTACCTTTCTGTCGGTTATCCCTTCTGGCTTTTGCATTGCTGTGGGAGATAAAGGAAGCGCACAGCATCAGACCGCCTCAATAGTAGACGGCGGCTTGGTTCCGATATTGTAGGTTACGCTGACTACCCCAGGGACATCGCGAGTGATCCCGGAGGCGATCTTTTCCAGGACGTCGAAAGAAAGCCTTGTGGGGGTTGCAGTGCGTGCGTCCACGCTGTCCCAGCAGCGAACCTCTATCTGGAGGCCGAAATCACGCTTGCCCTCCCGCATGCCGGTCACCCGATCTTCGTGCAGGATTGCCATGTACTGAAACGCATCAGTGTCTTCGAGGAGTCGTTCCACCACGACAGTGGCCTTTCGCACAGTCTCGATACGTTCCGGTGTCGCCTCCCCGATAACGCGGGCCGCAAGAGCCGGCCCCGGAAAGGGGATACGGTCGAATAGATCACTCGGAAGCCCCAGGGCCCTGCCCACTTTTCGCACGCCGTCTTTGCGGAGCTGAATGAGCGGCTCGATAATGCCGTATCCGAATGCGTCCAGGGGATTAATACCGAGTTGTTCAAAGACATTGTGCTGCCTCTTTATACCTGCCACGGTCTCATCCACATCCGTCAGGATCGTTCCCTGAAGAAGGTGTTTTGCCCCGCTTTCACGGACAATGCGGCCGAATACGTCTCGATAGAAGGCCTGAGTGATGGCTTCCCGCTTTTCCTCCGGGTCGGTGATTCCCGAAAGAGCACCGAAAAACTCTTCACGTGCATCTACGGTATCAACCGGTACTCCGAGTTCCTGAAAGAACCCCACTACCTGTTCGGGCTCTCCCTCCCGCATGAGGCCGTTGTCGATGAACACAGTCTTGAGTCGCTCGCCCAGGGCGCGGTGGCCGAGCATGGTGACTGTGGAGGAGTCGACCCCGCCTGAAAGGGCGTTGATTGCTGTGCCGTCAGCGACCGTCTTCCGGATGGAACGGACCTTGTCGTCGATAAAACTGTCTACATCGAGTTGCAGGGAGGTAATCTCTTGGATCATGGGCGACGATCTCCTCTTCTTTTTTTGGGCTGTCATAGCAAATTGTCGAGATACAAATATCTTTTTGATGTATCCGGTCCCGGTTGCGGCTGTTCGCGCCGGATTGTTAACTGCAGAATACGCGAGTCGGTGTTTGAGTGTCAATTCACAAGTGAGCAATGACCTCTGAGCCACTCCCGAAAAGTCTATCCCGTAAAATATGGTTCCAGAAACGGTTGGATATGTTATAGGTTCAATCAACTGGTCCCGTTTGGGTTATGGCAAACCTGTCAAGAAAAAAATGTCGGAAGGGGGCATACCATGCGTGATTCAAAACTTCATTATGGCTGGATCGTCGTTTTCATGGGGATGCTTACAACCATCGCGGCACATGGTTTCGGACGAATGGCTTACACCATAATCCTCCCTGCCATGAAAGATGGCCTGGCTTTTGACTACACCCAACTCGGACTTTTGGGGACCGGCAACTTTATCGGATACCTCACTATGGCGATAATCGGCGGTTTTCTGGCGGCCCGGTTCGGTACCAGAATCGTTATCACTTTTGCCCTCCTCCTTATGGGGGTGACCATGATCCTGACCGGCCTTGCCAACTCGTTCGGTTTCGCCTTTGCCATGCGGCTTCTGACTGGCCTGGGAAACGGGGCGTCCTATGTGCCCGCCATGGCCCTCGGCTCCGCCTGGTTCGCCATGAACCGGCGCGGCTTTGCAACGGGCATTGTATCCGGCGGGATCGGTGCGGGCACCCTCATCTCCGGCCTGCTGGTTCCTCCCATACTCTCGGCCTACGGCAATGAAGGATGGAGGTATTCCTGGTATTATCTGGGGGGTGCGGTACTGGTTATTTCCGCTGTCGTGTTCCTTTTTGTTCGAAGCCGACCCGAGGAAAAGGGGGTTCAACAGGTGGGCGAGGAAAAATCCGACAATCGTGTGCAGGGCGGGGCGGCTGCATCAACCTTGGACTGGGGTCTGGTCTACAAGAAGGGCTCTGTCTGGTACCTT
>CAZEIA010000292.1:0-2906 GCA_964512335.1 uncultured Desulfobacterales bacterium | reverse complement strand
GCGAGAGCTGCGTAGAGGTCTGTGACGCGGAAGCCATTACCGTCACCGAGGTTTAGCCCTGGGGCGGCCTTTGCCCGGCAAAAGCAGTCTTAATAGTATAGACAAGAGAAGAAGCTAAACGCCTTGCCCTTCATGAGGGGCAAGGCGTTTTTTTTTCTGTGCGGTCAGCGGTTGACATTTTTGTGTTCAACAAGAAAAAGGCCGCTTCTATTATGTAGAAGCGGCCCTACTGCATTCAATCAAACGTCTGGTTTTAGGCCTTGTTTACCTCTGATGGCAGTCAGTGCACTTTCTTACGGGAGCATTTTTATTGCCCGCATCAAAGGCCTCTTTGTGACAATCTTTGCAGTTGGCATGGTATGCCGTTTGGAGTTTCTTGGCGTTGCCCTGGTCTTCGTTGTGATCATGGCACTCGCTGCACTTATGAACCGGATCTCCTTCCGCCCATACGTTCTTGCCGTCCTCGTAAACGTGGTGGCAGTCCACACAAGCTGCACCGTACTCCTCGATGTGCTTCTTGTGAGTCAGCGGAACGGGGCCCTGCCTGGCGCGTTCATACCCATCTTTGTTGTCGATCATGATCACGTCTTCTGCATCGGAGACGCAGTCTTCCGCCGTCAAAACATCGACCGTGCCGAAGATTACAGCGACCAGAGCGACCAGCGTGAGGTTGAAAAAACGGTTTTTCATCAGACTGAGATACCTCCTTTCATCTGTTCTAATTCGCCCTAACGGACTCATGGATATTTGTTCAAAAGCCCAAGCGTTCAGCTGGGGTTTTAGAGATAATAGTAAAAATCCAAAAAGGTTGTCAAGAAAGAATGTGATTCAAGAGGGGTTCGTTCCTTCCCTCCCGGCGCGTCTTGGCCGTTTTGTGAAGAGCGTCGAAACAAGCGGGTTTGTCAATGCACTTTCGAGGCCTGCTCCAGGCTGTCATAATGGCTGAAATGCATGGTGAACGTCCCGCGGCCCTGGGATGCCGATCGAAGGGCCGTGGAATATCCGAACATGCTGGAAAGGGGCACCTTGGCGGAAACAACCTGGACCGGGCCACGGTTTGTTATCTCTTCCACCTTGCCCTGCCGGGCATTAAGGTCTCCTATGACCTCCCCCATGAATTCTTCGGGGAGCAGGATCTCCGTCTTCATGATGGGCTCCAGGAGAACGGGATCGGCTTGGGCCGCAGCCTTTTGAAAGGCCATACCCGCTGCAACCCGGAAGGCCGTATCACTCGAGTTCATCTCGCTGATCCGGACGCCCAGAAGAGAGATTTCCACGTCTATGACCGCGTAACCCATGATGGGACCGCTGGTGGCGGCCTCTTCGATGCCTTGCCGAACGGCTGCCAGGAAGCTGTCGTTTAAGTCCGGGCTGTCGCATTGATCAATAAACCGAAAGCCTTGTCCCCGGGGAAGAGGAGCCATGCGGATCCGCACGCCCGCATAGTGCTGCTGCCCGGCCAGTTCCCTCTCAAAGACTTCTTCGTGCTCAACGGTTTTTCGAATGGTTTCGCGGTGCACCACCTGAGGCCGGCCCTGGTTGGTCTCAACATGGAACTCGCGGCTGAGGCGGCCTGTTATTATCTCCAGGTGAAGCTCCCCCATTCCGGATATCACGATCTGCCCGGTCTCATCGTCCACCTTGAACTTGAAGGTGGGGTCTTCTGCGGAAAGCTTTTCAAGTGAATCCATGAGCCGGTCCTGATCTTGAACCCGCCTGGGTTCCACAGCGACGGAGATGACAGGCTCGTTGAACTGCATCAGTTCGAGCATCAATGGATGGTCTTCGCTGCAGAGGGTGTCTCCGGTCGCCGCAAGCTTGAGTCCCATTACTGCGACGATTTCCCCTGCCGACGCGCGGTCCACCCTTTCCCTCTTGTTGGAATGCATCTTGAGGAGGCGTGCGAGCTTCTCTTTCACGTTTTGCCGGGGATTGAAGACAGTGTCACCCGCCCGAACGCTTCCCGAGTATATGCGGATGTATGTCATGCGACGGCCCTGGTCCATGCTCACCTTGAAGGCCAAGGCTGCAAAAGGGCCCTTCACATTTGCGGGCCGCGTTTCAGTCTTGCCGGTGATGGTGCTTCTGCCCTCTATGGGAGGCACTTCCATGGGAGAGGGGAGGTAGTCGACTATGCCGTCCAGGAGAGGCTGAATACCCTTGTTCCGGAGGGCCGTGCCGCAGAGCACCGGTACGAGATCCAGCTTGAGCGTCAGACGTCGGATCGCCGACCTGATTTCCGGGGGCTCGATTTCTTCTTCCCCGAGGTACTTGCCCATGATCAGGTCGTCCTTGTCCGCCAGGGTCTCGATAAGACCCTCGCGGTACATGGCCGCCTCCTCTTTGATTTCTTCGGGGATATTTAGTTCCTGAAATTCGGTCCCCAGGGTCTCTTGTTCCCAGAGGACGGCCTTCATTTTAACAAGATCTATGACGCCTTTGAAACGGTCCTCAGCCCCCCACGGCAGTTGAAGGATAATGGGCGCGGCCCCGAGCCTGTCACGAATCATCTCTACGGCCCGGTTGAAGTCTGCGCCGATGCGGTCCATCTTGTTGATAAAGGCGAGCTTGGGCACTTTGTAAGTGTCCGCCTGGTGCCAGACCGTCTCGGACTGTGGCTCCACCCCGCCCACGGCGCAGAAAACGCCTATGGCCCCGTCCAGGACGCGGAGGGACCGTTCCACCTCTATGGTGAAATCCACGTGCCCGGGAGTGTCGATCAGGTTGATGCTGTGTCCGCGCCAGAGGCAGGTGGTAACCGCGGAGGTGATCGTAATGCCCCGCTCCTTCTCTTCAAGCATCCAGTCCATGGTGGCGGCTCCATTGTGGACCTCACCCATCCTGTGCACCCGTCCCGTATAGAACAGGATACGTTCACTGATGGTGGTCTTGCCCGCATCGATGTG
>CAZEIA010000291.1:0-2921 GCA_964512335.1 uncultured Desulfobacterales bacterium | reverse complement strand
TCCGGACAAGGAGATCACCGTGGCCATGTGCGGCAAGTACACCAGGCTGGAAGACTCCTATGCCTCCATTGTGGAGGCGTTCAACCACTGTGCCGCCCATCTGGGTTGCAAGATAAACCTCGAGTGGGTCGAGACATCGGAGCTGGAGAATACCAGCAGGCTCGAGGGCGTGGACGGGGTCGTGGTTCCGGGCGGGTTCGGCACAAGAGGGACCGAGGGAAAGATTCAGGCCATAAGGCTCGTGCGTGAACGAGGCGTCCCGTTCCTCGGCCTTTGCCTTGGCCTTCAGTTGGCCGTGATCGAGTTTGCGCGACACGTGTGCGGGCTGGATAAGGCGAACTCCACGGAGTTCGATCCCGACACCCCCCATCCGGTCATTGATATCCTTCCCGAACAACGCGACATTGTGGATAAAGGCGGGACCATGAGGCTGGGCGCCTACCGTGCCTTGCTCGAGGAAAACACCCTTGTCCGCCGTCTTTACCAGGCCCCGGAGGCTTCCGAGCGTCACCGCCATCGGTACGAGGTCAACCCCGCCTATCATGACCTGCTCAGGGAAAAGGGCATGGTATTCTCCGGCCTCTCCGAGGACGGACGGCTGGTGGAGTTCATCGAGCTGGCCGATCACCCCTTCTTTGCGGCCACTCAGGCCCATCCGGAGCTCAAGTCCCGCATGGAAATCCCCGCCCCCTTGTTTTTCGGTTTCGTCAAGGCCTGTCTGGAAGCGAATGATCAAGACCTATCAAATAGTGTTTCAGGGCCTGAACAATCCTGAGGAGACCTTCAGAGAGCGAATGGAGGCCCTTGGCGTCGGGCCTGAGGCGGTGACTCGTATCCTGGTGGATGCCCCGGTTATTATGAAGCGGGGCCTTACCCTGGGACCTGCGCGCCTTTATGCCGAGGCCGTGCAGGAGGCCGGAGGGAATGTAAGCATTCAGGAGCATGGTTGGATCCATGAGACCGGCCGGCCCGTGCCCCGGAACAGCATCCCTTCGCTGGACGAGTTTACCATGTGCCCGAAGTGCGGGATGAAACAGTTGCGCAAGGCCGTTTGCGAGCGGTGTGGATGTCCGCTGGGGCCGGGGACGACCAACCAGCGCCTCTGAGCGGGATAAGGGCTTTAACGAATCCCTCAGGGTTCGGAGCGTGTTATGGACCGCGTTGTGGATCTGGAAAAGGCAAGGCGTGAAGCTGCTCTCAGGCGGGGCTACAGGAACTGGAGAAGCCGCTTCGGAGAGGAGTTCGGTGAGGCGACCCGAGCGAAGGACCTGCCTGCCGACACCATCCTCTTCCTGTCCCGGGGAACAGAAGAGACGGCTTTCTATCTTTATGACCTGATCATGAATCTGCTTCACCTGGGAAGCGGTTTCGAGATCCGCGGGCTTTCCCCGGCGGACCGCATGGACGTGATGGACCGTTATCTCTTTCTTCTGGACCGGCTTCGATTCGAGTTGATGCGGCGTCTGGGGTGGGTGGATGCCTATCCCGGGGAAAACCACTCCCTGGCGGAACTCATTATCCATTATCAAGTCCTGGCGCCCGGCATGCAGGCCCGGGTCCCCGACCTGAGCCGGGAGCATCCTGATTACCCTGCCTATTGCTCTGTAACTCCACTTGAAAAGGAGTCCTTTATCCGAAAACTGATCCCGGCCGCCCTCGAGACTTTCAGCGGCCGGAATCCTTTACCCGGGTAGATTACGATTGAACCGGCTCCTCCAATCCGTTAGGATCACCGCATGGAAGAATACAAGAAGCGTCTAGCCGAGGCCCTTGCCGGGACCGGTGCCCTGTTTTTCGACGACGGACTCGTGCTCAAGGACGGGCGCCCCACACCCTACTTCGTCAACCTGGGGATGTTCAGGACGGGCCGGCTGGCAATGGAACTGGGAGCCGTGTTTGCAGATATGATGGTCCAGCAGAGGCTTGCCGTCGCGACGGACATCGTGCTCGGGCCTTCTTACAAGGGCAGCGCCCTGGCCCTGTCCACGGCCATTGCTCTTTACAGGGACCACGGAGTGGACCTGCTTTTTGAATACGATCGCAAGGAGGCCAAGACCCACGGCGAAGGAAGCAAGGGGGGCGGCATTCTCGTGAACAAGACACTGTTCGACGGGTGCCGGGTGTTTGTGGTGGATGATGTTGCCACCTCCATGGGTACCAAGGTGGAGCTCATGGAACGGGTTTGGGAGGAGTCTGCAAAAGGCGGCCTGTCGATACAATGGATCGGGGTGGGGATTGCAGTGGACCGCGAGCAGACCACTGCCGTTTACGACGACAAGGGCCGGGCCGTGACAGAGGTCAAAGGGGAAAATGCGATCAAGTCATTTACTGCAAGGACCGGGGTCCCCGTCTTCACCGTCGCAGGGATTCGAGACATCGTGAATTACCTTTTCGAGAGCCGGACCCCGGTTCGCATAAAGGGAGAGAACAGGCCCATTGATTCGGGGACCAAGGCGGATTTCGACGCCTACCTGTCACTCTACGGAGTGGAGGATTAAGTGCCGTGGGATCAAAAAAGGACAAAAAACAAGAGAAAAAGCCTGTCAAGAAGGAAGCCAGGCCCCCTTCCGGGAAGGCGGCGGAGAGGCTTGATCCGTCCAAGTGGACGGGCCTGGTCATCCGCCAGGCTATCCAGATGGCCAAGCGGATCGAGGCCAATGCAATCCTATTCTACATGGACAGCACCAAGGACCTTGACCCGTTTTCCAAGATTACGAGCGACGCCCGGCTGATCCTGCTGACCAAGCGCAGGGAGTGCATTGAAAAGGCGGAGAATCTCTCCATCACCACGGTGATGCTCCCGGACGTTCAACTCACCCGGATCGGGTATCTCAAAATCGGCTTTCTCACGGCCATTTCCAAGGGCCTGGTAAAGAGCGGGGACGTTGTGGTATGCGTCGGCGGCGTGCCGAACCAGGGTT
>CAZEIA010000290.1:0-2931 GCA_964512335.1 uncultured Desulfobacterales bacterium | reverse complement strand
TCGCCCCCACGGTCTTGTCATCGTTGTTGAAGATGAACCTCGAAAGCCCCGACTTAGAAGGATGGGGCTCGATGTCCTGAAGCATGTGGCCCGTTCCGACCAAGTAGGCCGCTAAAGGGAGGTCATCGACCACTGTTCTGTCTTGGGAGTCGTCCATCATGTCTTTGTCAAAAGCCCACATTAGAAAATGGCCGCTTCCTTGACGCCCAGGAAATCGGCAACATTCCGCCTGATTTCATCTGTTGGGAGTTCATACCCCCGTACAATCCTGCTCAACCTGCCCTCATTGACTCCCGCATAAAAGGCAAGTTCCCTCTGGGTGATTCCCCTGTCGAACAACGCCATTTTCAGCCGTTTGTTGGGAAGGGTTCTCATTCTGGGCACTCCTTTCTGAAAACAATGGTTTACGATTAGGGACAAAAAAAGCCCCCCTCAATAAGAGGGAGGCAAGGAAAAGGGGAGAGGGTTTTTCTTGTTAGGCCAGGGGTGGGTTAGTCATGGTGGGGAATCTTCTTCAACAGCCTTTCTGTGTCATCCTGCCACTGCTCAATACTAATGCTTGATTGTATCGGTAATTCCGGTTGCATGTTTTCGTTCTCATCAAAAACCCTACAACTCCCGCTTTGGCCGTTACTTTTTAGGAGTACGCAATCTTTCTTATATATGCAACTCTCACAGTCAATTTCCTTGCTAGAGGGTTCATTGTTGAGAGATTGCGAAGGAGTTAATGCTAGAAGATTCTTAATCTCCTTGTACCTCTCTCTGCATGTTTGCCAACTGATACCAAGCTGACGAGCAATATTTTTCCACGGCATAGGAGATATGCTGAAGTCAGCCACAAATTCACGCTCTTGGCCAAACTTATAAAGCCGTAAGTTTTCCTCCCACTTGCTTTTCTTTGGCCTTTTTTCCGCTCCATAGTATTTTCTCTTTAATCTTTCTACTCTTTCCCAAATATCGTCTATATCTTCTTTCGATGTATCCGGATAGATTGGGATGGCAAGTTTTACATTTTCAAAAGCCATTCCCGCAAAATGTCGCCTCAGTTTTGTTTCTAGCTCTTTTCGTTCTTCTCCTTCAAATTTCGAAAACCCTTTTTGGAACCTCTCAACTGGATCAATCCATATTGATTTTCTGAATACTATCTCTTCAGCCTCTTCACCCTTATAAAGAAAGCCTAACTCCATGTCCGGGTACTTATGAATAAGGCCAAGGACATCTAAGTACCACTGGTCATTCTCAGGAGTGCCATATGGCGGAACGGCAGACCATTTTTTCTTATATTCTTCCTTGTCTTTCCTTATACCCTTCGTGATGAGATAAAGCTGCCTGATATACTCTTCTTTCTTCAATTTCCCACCCCCGCAGTGGCCTGGAAGGTGATGAAGGGCAGGGCGTCCAGGAAACGCCTTTTCCCCCGGCCAAGGGTAGCCCTCCAAACTTTTTACTGCATTATCTTTGCCCCATCAACCGGCTTTTTCATCTAACAAAATCTAACAACCCTCGAAAAATTCCCCTCTTTATTGCCTCTTTCCATGGTGTTCCATTTGTGACACAAGCACTTGAGGTCGTTTGAAATTTGCTCGGAAGTCGATGGAAAGGTTTGGAAGCAAGTTATTGTCCTCATTGCCATTTTTTAGGTTGTGGCCCCAGTTGTCGTGGGTTCGAGTCCCATCACTCACCCCATAAAACCGGCGGGTTAAAGAGGGGATGGATGTCCCCTCTTTTTTATTTTACACTCACCGGCCCGGCTCACTGATTCATTGCCTTTATGCGGCAGCTCTTTCGAAAGTGATGGCCGTAAATCGTCAAGGTGATGGCCAGGGGCAACAGTTTGCGCCGGTAGAACATTGTCCACGTTAGAAGCTTCCAATACTGGAACCTCTCACGACCGAGGATTCCAAGCCGAAATCCGGATCGAAAAAGAGCTAAAAAGCGCTGGAAGTCCAGGGACGGCTGGACCTTGGGGACCTGGTACTCCCGCAAAAAGGTCTTGACGCGTCGGTAATATTGCTTGGGGGCATAAATATGGCGTATTATGCCCTGATACCCATCGATTAGAAGATCGAGGCCCATGCGGGGAACAATGTTCGTAGTCCCGTCGATATCCCCTGAAATGGGACCCAGCAGACGGCCCTCACTCTTCATTCGCTCGTACAGCCGTGTGCCCGGCGGGGCCTGGAGCATCCCCACCATGGCCATGACTATCCCGCTTTTCTGAATAAAGTCGATCTGACGCTGGAAAATCGAAGGGCCGTCATGGTCGAACCCGACGATGAAACCGCCCTGTACCTGCAGACCCGACCTCTGTATGCGTTTCACGCTTGCCACCAGATCACGGTTCGTATTCTGTTTCTTGTTGCACTCGGCCAGGCTCTCCTCGTCCGGAGTCTCGATTCCGATAAAGACGGAATCAAATCCGGCTTCCACCATCATCTTCATCAGAGGTTCGTCGTCGGCCAGGTTCAGTGAGGCCTCCGTATTGAATGGGATGCCGCGCTTTCCCTTTCGCCACGCGATAAGCGCGGGGAGCAGGGTATTCATGAGATAGCGCTTGTTTCCTATGAAATTGTCATCCACAAAAAAGACATTTCCCCGCCATCCCAAATCATAGAGACGATCCAGCTCTCTGATGATCTGATCTGCGCTCTTTATGCGTGTCTTGTGACCGAACAGGGTGGTCACATTGCAGAATTCGCAGTTGAAGGGGCATCCCCTGGAAAACTGGATGCTCATACCCGCATACTTCTTCATCAGCGCCAGCCCCCAAAGGGGGGCGGGGGTCTTTTCTATGTCCGGAAATTCACCTGACCGGTAGATCCTCCCGGCGCATGCCTTTTCCAGATCCTCGAGAAAAGGGGGAAGTGTGAGTTCGGCCTCGTTCAAGACAAAATGATCCACCTCCTCGAACTGCTCGTACTCACTCGTAAA
>CAZEIA010000289.1:0-2966 GCA_964512335.1 uncultured Desulfobacterales bacterium | reverse complement strand
GACCTTCCGTGCGGTGTTTTCCGAACTCATGTAGCGTATCTTGCCGAATATCCGCCTCTCAGGACCCCAAGCCCTGTCATACCTTCCAAGCGTCCAGAAAATGCCGCTGTAAGAGTTGGGATCCCTCCCGTCCACAGCATACTTGTTGTTCAGGGTTAACATCGTATGGAGGGCGTCTTGAGTTGACTGGGACCATTCAAGGATTTTTTTACCCCAAAGCATGCGCAGGTAGTTGTGAATCCTTCCCTCCCTCACCAGTTGCATCTGCGCGGCGTTCCACAATGGATCATGAGTCCCGCCTGACTCGAATTCATCCAGCGAGTAGATATAATCTCTTTTGTCCTCCCTGTGATAATGAAGCGTCTTGCGCGCCCAGTCCGGAAGTGACTCATACTCGTCATAGTCTTTCCTGAGATGGCACATATTGAATCCCAGCTCCCTCCAGGTCAGCAACTCGTCGAGAAAGGCCTCCGCTCCCTCCCCCATGCCCCACCAGCCGGTTTTCTTTCCTGTAGCTTTTTGTCCGAGCCTGTGAAATGACCAGGATTCCCTTTGGAAAATTTCCTCGAGAATCTCGTGTGTACATATGTGACCGAAATGGAGATAGGGTGAAAAACCGCTCGTACCTTCCAGTTCAGGCTCATTGCGCCTCTCGGGGTAATGGGCAAGGCCGTTTTCCAGGAACTCCTGCATCCTTTCCAGGCCCGCCCTTCGTCCCCCTCTGAAAAGTGCCTCTTTCACCCCGTGGTCGATGGGAAAGGCTGAAAGACCGGAGTTGCTGAGCGCCTCAAGATCCCTGGACCCGAGCGGGGGCCACCTTTTCAATACATTCTCCGGCAAGGAGCCATGATTCATAACTGGCAGCTCCCCTATGGGCTCCTTGAGAGGCCGCTTATGCACATGCAGGGGAAGGACCTTCTGGAGAAAGCGCCTGAATGAATAGGCCGTCTTGTATTCCTGCTCCCCGGCTCTTAAGGGGAGTATTCCGTTTGAGTCTATGACCTCAAGTGAAACGGGGACTTTTCCGGCTGCGGCATTGATCATTTCCGGTATGAAAAAACATGGAAAATCATCGGTAACCACGATGCATGCCTTTTGGGAGAGCGCTTCCAGGAGCCCTTTCCCCCTGCCGTTTTCAGGCTCCAGGTAGGGATAGTAGAGGGCGTTCTTTCCCTTTAGGCTGGAGGCATTGTCAAACATGCCCTCTATGATGAAGCGGTGAAGGCGGAGGCTGGCCCATTGATAGCCGACCCGAAGTGCCTCCAGTATCAAAAGGGGTCTTTTGAGTTCCCGGCACCACTCTGCGGCCCTTTGCAGGCTGTAATTGTATTCGGTCCTTCTGTAGGCTATCATCCAGTAAAGGACATACCCTCCCTCCGGATTGATTGACGCTTTGTTTGCCTTGCTTATCCTCAACCGAGGAATCTTTGAGGGGAAACCGGTGTCGGCGGGCGTCTTTACTCCAGAGTTACGGGAGCTTTCAGCGGGCATGGCCTATCCCTTTTCATAAGGAGAAAAGTTGACTGCAAATCCGCTTCAGGGGCCGTCATTACCCTTGCTACCATACTTGCAGCACTTTGAAAACGGATAGAATCATCGGCTGGAAAAGACCGTCATGACTGTTTATCTGAGGTGAAACCGATGATGAGAGAACCAATTACGAATATACGCGCGAAACCGGTGCTGGTTACCGGGGCCACGGGTTACGTGGGCGGACGCCTTGTGCCTCTCCTGCTTGAATCAGGATATAAGGTCCGGGTCATGGGACGCTCGCTGGAAAAGTTGAAATGCCGGCCCTGGGCATCAAAACCTGATGTGGAGTTTGCCCGGGCCGATATGTTCGACAGGGCCTCTCTTGAGGAATCCTGCAGGGGCTGCGGTGCCGGCTATTACCTGGTTCATTCCATGAACTCGAGAAAAAAGGACTTTGCCGAGGCCGACCGCAAAGCCGCGCTTAATATGGCGGGTGCGGCATCAGCGGCAGGGCTTGAAAGGATAATATATCTGGGAGGCCTTGGTGAGGAAGGCGACCTGATGAGCGAGCATCTCCGCTCGAGGCATGAGGTTGCAGGTCTTCTGGGCACAGCGGGAGTCCCTGTAACCTTCCTGCGGGCCGCGGTCATACTGGGTTCGGGCAGCGCTTCTTTTGAGATGCTCCGTTATCTGGTGGACAGGCTGCCCGTCATGACGACCCCCCGCTGGGTGGATACACCCTGCCAGCCCATAGGCATCAGAAACGTCCTGAATTATCTGGCAGGCTGTCTCGAAAACCAAGAGACCACAGGAAAGACCCTCGATATCGGGGGGCCTGATATTGTCTCCTACAGGAAGCTCATGGAGATCTACGCCCAGGAGGCGGGACTCAAGCAAAGGCTCATCATACCCGTCCCCCTGCTCACCCCCAGGTTGAGCAGCTATTGGATTCATTTTGTGACACCCATTCCTTCATCAATTGCAAGGCCGCTCATTGAAGGCCTCAAGACCCCTGTTGTGTGCCGTGAAAACAGCATAAGAAAAATGATCCCCCAAGAGCTTCTGACCTGCAGGGAGGCCATAAGGGCCGCCCTTCGCAGGACGGAGGAGCACTCTGTACATACCTGCTGGGCCGATGCCGGGGAAATCTTTGTCCCGGAGTGGACCCAGTGCGGGGACGCCGACTATGCAGGAGGTACGGTCTTTGAGAGCGGCTATCGCGTGCTCTTGAAGGCCCGGCCCGAGGAGGTGTGGCCTCTGATAAAAGGTCTGGGGGGAGACAACGGCTGGTATTACGGGGAGGTATTGTGGGGACTCAGGGGAGCGCTGGACCGCCTCATGGGAGGGGTGGGTTTTCGTGGCGGCCGAAGGGACCCTTCAGAGCTTTACACAGGGGATGCACTTGATTTCTGGAGGGTCATGGAGGTGAAAGAGAACAGGCTGCTGAGGCTTGTGGCCGAGATGAAACTGCCGGGGGAGGCCATCCTTGAATT
>CAZEIA010000288.1:0-2972 GCA_964512335.1 uncultured Desulfobacterales bacterium | reverse complement strand
CCGCCTCGCAGGGAAATCCCGGCATCGCCCTGGGTAACGCCTACGGCTCAAACATCACCAACATCGCCCTCATACTGGGCCTGGCGGCCATTATCAGTCCTATCGCCGTGCATTCCCAGGTGCTGCGCAAGGAGCTTCCCTTCCTCACCGCGGTCACGGCACTGGCCGCATGGCAGATTTGGGACGGGGAAATAACCCGAACTGACGCCTTGGTACTGCTGGCGGCGTTCGGTGGTCTTATGGCCTGGACCTTATGGCAAGGTGGACGCAAGAAAACCGACGCACTGGGCCGCCAGATGGAACAGGAGCTCGAAGTCCGCGAAATGCCGATTCGTCGAGCCATTCTATGGCTTGTGGTCGGTCTGGTTCTATTGATCGTCAGCTCGCGTATTCTGGTTTGGGGCGCGGTGGAGATTGCCCGTGGTTTCGGGATCAGCGATCTGATCGCGGGACTGACCATCGTGGCTGTAGGTACGTCGCTGCCGGAACTGGCGTCTTCGATTATCGCGGCCCGGAAGAATGAGCATGACATCGCTCTTGGCAACATACTCGGCTCCAATCTGTTCAACACCCTGGCCGTTGTTGGGATCGCCGGAACAATCCAGCCGATGACAGTGGGCTCCGAGGTTTTATCACGGGACATTCTTGTCATGGGCCTCTTAACCGTTTCCCTGTTTGTCATCGGCTATGGGTTCCGGGCCCGGCCCGGCCGCATCAACCGCCTTGAAGGCGCGGGCTTGCTGATCTGTTATGTCGTCTACACCGCCCACTTGGTAAGCAGCGTCTTTAGGAATTGATTGCAGGAAATTGACATTGACGCCGCTTCCGCCTCACCAGGAACGGCCTGATCTTTGATAACCCCTTGATATTGAAGGTTTTCGGTTAACTTCGGGAAAAAGAGAACGGTTATGAAGAGGGTTTCGCACGGGGGGCCGGCAACGAATGGAAACCTTTTCCGTCAAAACGTCTTCTGGCTGCGTGCCAACTCTGCCGCAAGCCTGCCCCGACAAGGGCATTAGACGGTTGCCAGTGAAGGCCCGGGCTGATAGCATGATTTGATTTTGCCGGAGATCGATCCAAGAGGGGGCCATGGACGATTTGATCTGTATTTTCTGCGGTGGCCGTGCCGAACTCACGGGGCGGTGATGCAACGCCCGTGTGGTCTGCACGTGCTGCGGAATGGAGGCCGGGACCGAGGATTACCAGGACCAGATCGAGGCCTGGAAGGAGAACATATGGACGGATCACCGGAAGGAGGACCCATGACCGGCGGGGAGCTGTTGTCCCTGCCTCATGAGTCAGGGAAAGGCTTCAAATCGTCGCTGGGCCGGGCTATGATCCTTTCGGGATTTACTCAGAGGGAACTTCACGGCCTTATGGGGGCTTTTAGGAAGGCGGGTCTTCCCCGCCAGCTTTGGGCTACATTAACGCCCACATCGGAGTCGTGGACGGCTCGCGAGCTCTTGGAGGAGCTTCCCAGGGAGGCTGAGGCTATGAGCCGCAAGGTTTTATGAGCCTTAGCCCTCGTATCTTCCCGGGCGACAGGCCGTCGACAGGCCGTCGAACGCGACGTAAAAACAGTTGGCAGGAAAGAGATTCCAGGCTTGATTTCACTGAGGAAGATAATCGGTGTCAGCCGGAAAAGGCTGTGACATGCAAGGCCAAGAAAATCAACAACGGTCCGTCCCGAGCGATGCTTTGCCGTTAAGTTCGGCGTTTCCTGCGTTGCTCTTGATGACAGCGCTGTTCTATATCAATTTTGTAGGGCGCATCAGCCTGGCTCCGCTGCTTCCGTCCATCGAGCAGGATCTGGGCTTCACACACAGCGAGTCAGGAGCATTGTTCCTCCTGGTTTCCGGCGGCTACTGCCCGGCGCTCATCTTCTCCGGCTGCATCTCTTCCCGTATCAATCACAGGGGGGCTATTATTTTTTCCGCCTTGCTCGTGGGGTTGAGCCTGATCGGGATAGCCCTGTCTCATTCCCCCCTGGCCCTCCGCGTGGGAGTGTTGATTATGGGTGCGGCCGCCGGGTTCTATCTTCCATCTGGAATCGCGACCCTTACTTCCCTTATAAACCCCAGGGATTGGGGCAAAGCCATTGCAGTCCATGAACTGGCTCCGAACCTGAGTTATGTGACTGCCCCGATCCTTTGTGAAATTCTTCTGCTGCGACTGTCGTGGCGCGGCATAATCGGGCTGATCGGGCTTGCATCCATATGTGTGGGCATTGCCTTTGCGTTTTGGGGTAAGGGCGGTAATTTCCCCGGTCAGGCGCCTAGCATCGGCGCATCGCGCACGCTCTTATCATTGCCCTCCTTCTGGGTCATGGTGGCGCTTTTCAGCCTCGGACTCACCGGAAGCATGGGTATCTTCAGCATGCTTCCTTTGTTCCTGGTGGCCGAACGGGGCATAGAGCGCGATTGGGCGAACACCCTTATAGCGCTCTCCAGGCTGTCCGGGCTTTTCATGGCCTTTGTCGCAGGCTGGATGAACGACAGGCTGGGGCCCAAATCGACCCTCGTCGGGGTGATGGGATTGTCCGGGTTATGCATCCTTTGCCTGGCGCTCTTCCCGGAGAAACTACTGGTCTTCCCTCTGTTCCTGCAGCCTATGGCGGCTGTGTGTTTTTTCCCTCCGGCCTTTTCGGCACTCGCCCGCTTAGGGACGGCTGAAACCCGGAATTTTTCAGTCTCCTTTACGATTGCGGCGGGCTTTCTGTTGGGTGGGGGAGTGGCCCCCATAACCATCGGAGTGATGGGTGATGTATGGAGCTTCTCCTTCGGCATCGGCCTTTTCGGCATGTTGACCCTGGGAGGCATGATACTTGCCGCCCGGTTGAAAATGCCCTTCCCGGCGCGCGCACCCGAAAACCACTGAATGTGGATTTGATGGAACCGGGAACTTAATGGATATGGTTCATCCGGCTAATTGGTGTGCTGCCTGATGAACGACTTCAAGGCTCGGGGAAAGCC
>CAZEIA010000287.1:0-2983 GCA_964512335.1 uncultured Desulfobacterales bacterium | reverse complement strand
ACGGTTACGCGGCAATTGATATCTTCACCTGTGGAGACCAGATCGACATGGAGGTAGCCCTGGAAACTCTCCGAAGGGGATTCGGCGCGGCTTCGGTTCAGAAAATGCTTCTTACGCGAGGCATGCTGGACCTGCCCGATGAGATGATCCGCCACAAGCCCGAACCAGCACTCTACTGTGTTCCCGAGACCTGATTCACCCAAGTTCGCCGTGCGGCCTAGGCGGGTCGCCAACCTTCCGGATCAACGATAATCCTTGGATAAGGGCGATTTTGACCGTGGACGACTCGGTCATGGACAGAGATATACGTGACGGGGCCCTCTTTCTGGAGGAGCCCGAATTGGACGGTTATTACGGCCTCGCCGTTCGAATAGACCGGGTTCTGGTCCAGAAAAAGACGGCGTATCAGCACCTTGTCGTGGCAGAGGCCGGCCCACTGGGCAAGGTCCTTATCCTGGATGGAAACATCCAGGTGGCGGAGTTCGACGAAACCGGCTACCACGAGATGCTTGCCCACGTGCCCCTTCTGAGCCACCCTGCCCCGCGCCGCGTCCTTGTAGTGGGTGGCGGGGACGGAGGAACCCTTCGCGAGGTTCTCAGGCACCCATGCGTCGAGCGGGTGGACCTCTGCGAGATCGATGACCAGGTTATTGAAATGAGCCGGCTTTTTCTGCCCCGGCTCAGCAAAGGCCTGGACGACTCAAGGGCCTCCATTCACATTGCGGACGCCACGGGATTCGTCCGGGAAAACCCCGGCAGGTGGGACGTAATACTGGTGGACAGCTCCGACCCTATCGGACCGGCAGAGGGAATATTTTGTGAACGATTCTACCGTGATGTTCAACAGGCCCTTCGGCCCGGCGGTGTCTCGGTGCTCCAGGCGGAGTCCTGTTTCGTGTTCCCGGACCTGGTAAGGAAGATGTCCCGCACCCTCTCCGCTCTGTTTCCTTTTTTCGCTTATTACAATACCCTGGTGCCCACATACACGAGCGGTATAATGGGTTTTGCTTTCTGTTCCATGGGTCCCGACCCCCTGTCTGCAGACCCGGACCGGGCGCGCGCTCACGCCCTTGGGGAGATGGACTTCTACACACCTGAGCTTCACAGGGCCTCTTTCGCCCTTCCCCGCCGCTTCCAAAAGCTCCTGCCCGACACGGTATCCGCACTCCGGTAACGGGTTTCAGCCCTCCAGCTCATCCTTGAGCCTTCGGGTCATGAGGTCTCTTACCGCATCATTGGGGTCCTTGTCTTCATAAAGGATATAATATACCTGGTCCACTATGGGAAGCTCTACCCCGACCTTTCTTCCGAGCTCGTGGGCCGAACGAGCCGTTTTCACCCCCTCGGCCACCATATTCATTGAGGAAGTGATTTCAGAAAGCCTCGTTCCCCGGCCGATCTTCAACCCCACGGTCCTGTTACGGCTCAGGTCCCCGGTGCAGGTCAGCACCAGGTCCCCCATCCCGGCAAGTCCCGCAAGGGTGTGGGGATTGGCCCCCAGGGCGACGGCCAGGCGGGTGATCTCGGCGAGCCCCCGTGTAATAAGAGCAGCCCGGGCATTGTCTCCGAATCCAAGCCCGTCCGACACGCCGGCCCCTATTGCGATTACATTCTTGAGCGCGCCGGCGAGCTGGGTGCCCACAAGATCGCGACTGGCGTATACGCGAAAGGATTTTGTAGAAAAGACGTCCTGAAGGCGCCTTGCGAGGTCCCCGTCAGGACAGGCGACGCTTACGGCCGTAGGCAGGCGCCGGGACACCTCGCGTGCAAAGCTCGGCCCGGCCAGACAGGCGAAACGACGGGGATCATATCCCGGCAGTTCTGCATCAACCACTTCGGAAACGGTCATCAGAGTATCGTTCTCAATACCCTTGGTCCCTGTCACAATGACCGTCCCCTGTCGGATGTGAGGTCGTATTCCTCTTACGACTTCCCGTATCACATGCGAAGGGACCACGAGCACCACCAGTTCCCTGTCATTCAGGGCCTCTTTATAGGTCGTTACAGGCCGGAGGTCCCGGCTCAGTTTCACGCCCGGCATGAATTCCCGGTTTTCGCCCAGGTCCAGGATATGGCTGAAAACCTCTTGCTCTCTGACCCAGAGCACAACATCGTGGCCTTTTTCCGAAAGCAGGTCGGCCAGAGCGGTTCCCCAGCTCCCTGCACCTATAACGGCGATCTTCCATTTTTGAAAGTGGTCAGGCAATCTCTCTTCCTCGGCCGATTATCGGTTGTTTTCGGCGGTGGGGACGAAACTCATTCGTCTTCGTCCTCCATCACCTTTGCCACCGCCACCACGTTTTCTCCCTCGGCCAGCTCGATCAGCTTGACACCCTGGGTGTTTCTACCCCTCACGGAGATGTCGGCGACCCGGAAACGGATGATCTTTCCCTGGCCCGTGATAATCATGAGCTGGTCAAGGTCGGTCACCTGGTAAGAATAGACCACCGGACCGTTTCTATCCGTGGTCTTTATTGTCAGGATCCCTTTTCCTCCCCGGCTCTGGACACGGTATTCCCCTGTTCGGGTCCGCTTTCCAAACCCGTTTTCCGTTACCGTCAGAATGGTGGCGCCCTCGCGAATGACCTCCATACTCACGACTTCGTCGTCGTCTTCCAGCCGAATCCCTATGTTTCCCGAGGCAGCCCGTCCCATATCTCTGAGGTCTTTCTCGTGAAACCGAATGGACTTTCCGGCCTTGGTTGTCATAAAGATGTCCTCATCCCCCGTTGATACGCGGACGCTGATGAGTTCGTCTCCGGGGTTGATCTTGATACCGACTATACCGCGGCTCATGGGACGGCTGTAAGCCTCGAGTTCGGTCTTCTTGACCAGTCCTTTTCGCGTGGCCATGACTACGTACTTGCCTTCCTCGAAGTCCCTGACTGCAAGGGTTGTTGCCAGCCGCTCTCCGCTCTGCAGGTCGAGGAGGTTTACGATGGCCTTTCCCCGGGAGGTCCTTCCGGCCTCCGGGATCTCGTGC
>CAZEIA010000286.1:1226-2987 GCA_964512335.1 uncultured Desulfobacterales bacterium | reverse complement strand
CCGAGCCATCGAGGAGGCCGAGCAAGGGCTCCGTGACGCCCTCGTGGGCGAGGACGTGAAGAAGGCCGAGTCCCTGCGGAAGCAGATTGCGGACCTCAAGGAGAAGAGCCTCAAGCACGACGAGCTCCTCGTGGCGGGGCTGGACGATCAGCTCGAAGCCCTCCAACGGGACCTCAAGTCAACTGAAGAGGAGCGTGACGCCACCTTCGGCAAGCTGGCCAAGGCGTGGCTGGCCAAGGAGGTGGGGCGATACGACGCGGCCGCAAAGGAGCTCCGGCTCCGGCTCGGCCGTCTGCTGGCTTGTCATCGCCAGCTCAGGGAGATCGGGCAGCAGGGCGTTTACCGTGATGCTGTTGGGGAGGCCTATAAAGCCATCCCGAGCAGCCGGATCGCCGAAATCAAAGGGTTTGATGCGAAGCGTTTCAATGACGGTGCCTTCGGTCATTCATCAGTGATCCACGATGCCGTCCAAACCGAAATCAAAGGAAAAGGAAAGGAGTAAGACCATGGACAGACAAGAAACTCGAGAACTTATCGCCGAGACCATCAGCTCCGAGGTTCGAAAAATCGTGAAGGAAACCCACGAGGGGAGGCGCGAGCTCCTCGGCCGGGCGGCCGTCCTGGGAATGGAGGACAGTGCCCGCGAGATGTTCAAGCAGGGCGCAACGGAGCATGAGGTTGCAACCGCCCTCCTCGACAGCCTTCCCAACAGGGCCGGGGACAGCGGGAATACCACGGCTCGAAGCCCTTACCGCCGAGTGCAGGAGATCCCGGACGACGTGTTTGCACGGGCAATCAATAATCCGTCCTTGTACTCGTTCGCCGATGACGGCGGGGTTGCCCGCCCGGGCGATACTACCCGACAGCACACCCGGACGGAGGGAAATGCCCCAAACCGCAAGGTGAAGGACGTGCCCGACGACGTGTTCGCCCGAATGATCAACAACCCGTCCATCTCTTTTCGATAGGAGGAGCCATGGAGATCCGGCTACCAGATGGAAAAATTGTCAAGGCCCGAATTACTCGAGACACACTGGATGGTGAGTGGGCTGTTGTTGGCCTCGAGGGCAGCGAAATTATAGCCCGCACCCGTGAGGATATGGCCCGCCAGGGCATCCAGATCACACAAACGACAGCCTTGGAGTATGCAGCCCTGGGCCGGGCCGGCATTTCTCCGGGGTCCTGGTGAGGAGCAGAAAAATGAGAACCCAAGACCGCTTGTTCTACCGAGGCGTTGACCTGGACCGCGCGAAGGTGGACCCGGGCGAGCGGAGTGTTGATGTTGCGTTCAGTTCCGAAGCTCCGGTCCCTCGATGGTTTGGCAATGAGATCCTCCTGCATGGCCGTGACAACGTGGACCTGTCTCGCTTGAAGTCCATGGGCGCCACTCTTATGAATCACAACCCGAACGTGATTGTGGGGCCTATCCAGAACGTTCGGATCGAAAACCAACGCGGCAAGGCCACGCTGATTTTCGACGACGACGAGGACGGGGAGCGGGCCTTTAAGAAGGTGCAGAGCGGAAGCCTGCGGGGGGTTTCCGTGGGCTACATGATCGAGAAGGCGCAGGAGGTTCGGGAGGGCGACGAGTACAACGGCCTCCCGGGGCCGGCCCTAATAGGCCTCAGGTGGGCTCCTTATGAGATTTCCTTGACGCCGATTCCGGCGGACCCGAGCGTGGGGGTGGGTCGTGATCTCACTCGCAGTCTGGACGGCGTGGAGATCGTTCGCGCGCCTGCCGGTCTCAATGTTTCCTCTCAG
>CAZEIA010000286.1:0-1216 GCA_964512335.1 uncultured Desulfobacterales bacterium | reverse complement strand
TCTCTCCCGGAGCTCCAGGAGCTCATGTCAAAGGCCGGCAACATCGGCCCTGAGGCCAAAATCCGAATCATAGACATGGTGGGAGAAGGCCGGACCATGGGCGAAATGTCCCGCGAGCTCCTTCGGCTGGCCGCCGAACTCCCCACCTTGAATGCATGCCGGCCATCCGAGCCGAAGCCGGAGTCTTCCGGCCACAGTGCATACCGCAAGGTGGAGGACGTGCCGGATGATGTCTTGATCCGAATGATCTGCAACCCCTACGTCTCTTTTCAATAGGAGGTGAGGACGTGTTTGACCTGGAACGTATG
This sequence comes from uncultured Desulfobacterales bacterium, assembly GCA_964512335.1. GTDB lineage: Bacteria > Desulfobacterota > DSM-4660 > Desulfatiglandales > HGW-15 > JAIPEI01. The sequence goes on along the minus strand of CAZEIA010000286.1, from coordinate 908 downwards.
GTGGACGAAAAGCTCGACAGCCTCGAGGCGCGCCTTTTTCAAAACGACGAGCTGATGAGCCGGCTCCATGGAACGGAAGACCCGGCCGAGGCCTTGGCCATTCTCCGAGGGGCCATCCGAGAGGAAAGAAACAAAATCGTTTCGGAGGTCGCTCAGAAGTGTGCGGCTGAGATAGCCCACACCGAGGCCGAGGCAGTCTACCGGCAAGCCTTGGCCGGGGAGGCGTTCACCATTCACTGAGCGGAACACCTGGCGGCTCTGGATGCCACGGTTGCGTCACAACCCTTGTGGTGTGGCCGCCGGGTGTTCCCCCTTTGCAAGGGGGAGCAATATGAAGCTGAAACCGATCCCGACTCCTATGCCTTCCGAGCTCGAGGGGTGGTATCAAATGTCGAACGAGGCCTACCACACTGAGGCCGCCGGTCTCTCGGCATCCGGCCTCAAGCTCATGGCGCGCAGCCCTGGCCATTACGCATGCCGGGACGAGTACCAGGAGACGCCGGCCATGGCGTTCGGTACAGCGGTTCACTGCGCCGTGTTGGAGCCGGAGGTGTATGCCGAGGCATATGAGGTTTTCCCGGACGGCACCCGATTCGCGGCGAAGCTCAAAGAGGAGTGCGCCACCAATGGCATGACCCCGATCAAGCAAGGCGACCACGACCGCATCCGCCGTATTGCGGAGGCGGTTCGGTCTCACCCGGACGCGAAAGCCCTCCTGTCTGAGGGCCAGGCCGAGGCTTCCGGTTTTTGGAAAGACCCCGCGACCGGGGTTCAATGCAAGCTCCGGGCGGACTGGATCACACCGGGCCTCCAGGTGATCGCAGACCTCAAGACAGCAGGGAACTCGTTCAATGCCAAAGGTGGATCACCGGCCTGCCCTCAGGCATGGCAAAACACCATCGCCCGGG
>CAZEIA010000285.1:0-2996 GCA_964512335.1 uncultured Desulfobacterales bacterium | reverse complement strand
GGCCGCGATACTCAAAGCGCGCTACCCGGAAAACCGGGTTCTTACGAGGGCATCATGATTGTAATGGAATAGCAGCGATTCCAGACCCTGCTGAAATTGCATGATACGAAAACTGCAGATTCAGTGGGTCTCGAATAGCCAGGATTCCAGAGCAATCCTTGACCGGCGAGAAAAGCCACGAGGCTACTTCCGGGGCTTCTCATCTAAAACTTTTCGCAGCGTATTCGCCAGTTCATGTTGAGTGAGAGGCTTCATAACAAAGGCGCGCACCCCTATCTCCCCGGCCTTTTCTTTGGAAATCTGTCTGCTGTAACCCGTGCAAAGGATTACCGGCATGTCGGAACGTATCGCCAGGATTTCCTCTGCCAGCCTGTCCCCCCTCATGCCGGGCATGGTCATGTCCGTGACCACCAGGTCAAAGCGATGAGGATCCTGCCGGAAACACTCCAGAGCATCCGTGCCGCTCGCTCGCGTCTCCACAATATACCCCTGGCGCTCCAGCATGTGCTGTCCCAGCTTCATGATCATGGGCTCGTCATCCACAAAGAGGACCCGCTCGGTACCCCGGGGGAGTTCCTTTTTCTGTTCGGCTTTCACTTCAAACGATTCGACTTCTGATACGGGTAGGTATGTGGAAAATGAGGTTCCCCGGCCCTCTTCACTCTCAACGATGATTCCGCCCTTGCGGTCCTGGACAATGCCATGAACCACGGCCAGGCCCAGACCTGTCCCTTCTCCAACATCCTTCGTGGTGAAAAAAGGATCGAATAGCCTGTCCAGTATTTCATGTGGAATTCCCGGACCCGTGTCCTTTACCTGCATGCGAACATAACGGCCGGGGAGAAGCTCCTCCACCACGGTATGCAGGGGGGCCTCCAGGTCAACGCTGTCCAATGTGAACGTCAATACACCGCCCTCGGCCTCCATCACCTGCCCGGCGTTGGTGCAGAGATTCATGATGATCTGCTGGATCTGGGATGGATTCGCAAGAACGTTTGGTAAGCCTTCCTCGATGTTCTCACGGATTTCCACCGTGGTGGGTATCGAAGCCCGTAGCATCCTGAGGGATTCCCTGGCAATGGGTTCCAGGTGGAGACTTGCGATGGCGTGTTCTTTGCGCCTGGCGAAGAGCAGGATCTGGCTGACCAGCTCCCTGGCCCTGAGAGTCGCCACTCGGACCTCCTTCAGGTTGTCCTGGGCAGGGCTCCAATCTGGGAGATCCACCATGGCCAGTTCGGTGTTTCCCACGATGATGCTGAGGATGTTGTTGAAGTCGTGGGCAATTCCGCCTGCCAGGGTGCCGATGGCCTCCATTTTGTGGGCCTGGGCCAATTGGCCTTGAAGCTTCTCTCTTTCCTCTTCCGCCTTTTTGCGCTCGGTAATATCCCGACAGGTTCCCATGAATTTAACCAAATCGTCTTCTTGCCCAAAAAGAGGAGTCGCGTTCGTTTCAAAAATCACTTCGGATCCGTCTTTCGCAAGGAGCGTGTCCTCTAACCCTATAATCCTTTCACGCTTTTCTACAGCTTCGAAAAAGATCGGTGCAACTCTTTGAACTTCATCTGAAGACATAAAATCAAAAGGGTTCTTGCCCAGGATTTCATCCACGTCGTACCCTAGGAGTTCTTCTGCCTGAGGACTCACATAGGTATAGTGTCCGCTTGCATCCACCATCCATACCCAATCCACAATATTCTCCAAGAGCGTACGAAATTTCTCTTCCTCGCGACGCAATGCCTCCTCGGCCCGCTTGCGCTCAGTGATGTCGTGGGTGATGGAGAGCACCGATTGCACCGCGCCCTGCGGATCGAACTCGGGCACTAGCCGCCAGTTGAAAAACGCGGCGCCGGCCTTTCCCTCGAAAATGAACTCGGTCTCGAAAGGCGCGCCGCTGTCAAATACCCGCCGGATGGATTCCTCCCAGAATCGGCACTGGGCCTCGGGAAAACCCAGCTCTGAATGGGTCTTGCCGATAAACCAGGCTGGTTCGATGTCTACCTCATCGCGGACATTGTCTGATACAAACAGGTGCCGCCCATCGCGGTCGAAGCGCATCACGGTATCCGGCAATCCATCAACCAGCGCCCGATGCTTTTCCTCGCTTTCCCGCAGCGCCTTTTCCGCCCTTTTGCGTTCGGTGATGTCGTCGAAAACCACAAAACGGCCGGTTATCCTGTCTCCTAACTTGATTGGTCCGGCTGACACTCTAACGTCAATTTCTTCGCCGTCTTTGCGTTTCCGGATGATTTCTACATCTTTAATCCCGTTGAGTGACTGCTCATCAAGTTCCTTTGCTTCCGTGTAGTAAAAGCGGTCGGGACAGATCAGGTCTTCAATGAGCTTTCCCCGTGCTTCTCCCAAGGAGTAGCCAAAGATCCGTTCAAAACCCGAGTTCGCGTCCAGGATATGGTTTTCGAGGTCAAGCAATAAGATCGCTTCGCCGGAATACTCGAATAATGACCTCAATTGCGCACGTTCCGCTTCCAGCAGCAGCTCGGCTTCCTTGCGCTCGGTGACGTTCCGGCACAAACCCTCTATAGCCTTAATTTTCCCTGAATCATCGAATATCGCCTTGTTGGACTGAACTATCCAGCGCTCATTTCCTTCTGAGTCAATTATTTTGTACTCATATGTTTCCTGTACGTTTCCTTCTAACAATTCCTTCCATTTTTCCTTAAAATATCCAGCAGATTCCGGGTGAATAATGCTCTGTATAAGCACCGGATTGTTGATAAATTCTTCACTGTTATATCCAAACACTTCCTCTACTGAAGGACTGAAGTATTCGTATCTTCCATCAGGAAGCGTCATGCGATAGATAGTATCGTTCAGCCCTTCAATTAAGTCCCTGTATTTTTTCTCGCTCTCCCGTAGAGCCTCTTCGGCTTGCTTGCGCTCGGTGATATCCACGATGTTTCCGATGACCCTTGAAATCCTCTCGTCACCATCAAATACAGGCTGTGCCGTTGTCTGGATCCACCTCCGGCGACCATCCA
>CAZEIA010000284.1:0-3004 GCA_964512335.1 uncultured Desulfobacterales bacterium | reverse complement strand
GGGGCATGGTCATGTCCGTGACTACAAGATCGAAGCGATCAGGGTCATTCCTGAACAGTTCGAGAGCCTCAACCGAACACTGCCTTATTGTTACTTTGTACCCCAACCGTTCGAGGGTTGTCCTTCCAAGCATGGCGATGGTCGGCTCATCATCGACAAAAAGGAGGTGCTCCCTGCCCGTGGGAAGAGGGGCCCGGCAGACGTAATCCAGGGGCTGGGGTTCTAATTCCTCCATTGCAGGGATATGGATCGTGAATGTGGTTCCCTTGCCCTCCTCGCTTTCGACGGAAATCTCCCCGCCGTAGTCTTTCACAATGCCGTAGACCACAGCCAGACCCAGGCCTGTCCCTTTCCCCACCTCCTTTGTGGTGAAGTAGGGATCGAATATCCTGTCCTGTATCTCCGAAGGTATGCCCCTGCCAGTATCGCTGACCCTGAGCCGAACGTAGACTCCCAGGGCGAGTTCCTGGGCCTGTGACGCACCGTTCTTATCCACTAGTGCTTGATCCAGAGACACTTTGATGACGCCTTGCTCGTTCTCCATTGCATGAGCGGCATTTGTGCAGAGATTCATGATGATCTGGTGTATCTGCGTGGAGTCAGCCACCACCACAGGAAGATCGCGGCCCACGTGCAGGCTTATCTCTATGGAGGTGGGAAGTGAAGAGCGAAGCATTCTGAGCGCATCTTCTACGGGCTGTTGTATCCTCAATGGTCTCATATCCAGTTCAGCTTGGCGGCTGAATGCAAGGATCTGTTTTACAAGGGCCTTCGCACGATCACACCCCTTGAGTACCTGGGCCAGGTATTCCGTGTTTGGTGATCCTTCAGGCAGATCTGCCTTGGCTATTTCGGTAAAACCTATAATGCCGGAAAGAATATTGTTGAAGTCGTGTGCGATACCTCCAGCGAGAGCCCCGATGGATTCTCTTTTCTGTGATTGCAGCAATTGTGCTGCAAGCTTCTGCCTTTCTTCCTCCATCTGTTTGCGCTCTTGCATCTGTTTGTTGAGCTTCTCGTTGGAGTTGGAAAGCTCTCTGGAGCGGGTTTTCAAGATATCCAGGGATCGTACCAGTTCGCTTTGAAGCTTCCCGGGAAGCAGGACACCGGCACCCGCAAGCAATATGAACACACCTGCTGCTGACAGCCAGGCGATCATATTCCGGTTTACAGCGTTTAGGTCGATGCCTACCTCGGCGGCACCGGTGCTCATGGCAAAACCAACGGCCAAAATACAAACCAGCCCCGTTGTCATCGCCAGAACTCCAACGGACCGGCCCAGGAGCACGGTCATCAGCACAGAGACCAGCAGAAAGAAATGAATACCCCCCCCGCTGAATCCGAAGTGGAGCAGGTTATGGACGCCCAGGGCGAAAAAGGCTCCGAACAGGATAAAGGTTTTCCATGCGAAGGAGATTCTGCTCTGAAACACTGTCGTTAACAGCACCGGGACATAGAGGCCCAGATAAAACCAGGGGGCGGTATAGTAGCCTATTTCCCGTGATTCCCTTGCCGCGATAAGAAGCGCCGGAAGTCCGGTGATCGCCAATACCACAAGCATGTTTCGCAAAAAACGTTCTCGAACCAAGTGTATTTCATCAACTCCTGTCGAAGGAGCCGTCTTTTCGGATAAGAAGGGCTGTTTCATATGGCGTACTTCACTCAATCCATGAAAGCATCCTTCCAGGAGTGTGTTGAGCGCAGCACCATCCCTGACACGGACCTGAGCTCAAAGTGGGAATAAACAGTCCGGCCTCAAGAGGCTGCGGCGAGTTCCACTTCTTCTGTTGCTTTTTCCCCGAGTACCCTGTCGATGTCGATAAGGACCTTTACCGACTCATCTATCTTAGCCATTCCCATGATGTAGCGTGTACTGTCACCGGCACTGAGATCGGGGGCGGCTTCCACGTCGTCCTCCTGTATGTTTAAGACCTCGGAGACCGAATCCACGATGACCCCCATCTGAACGGTCCCGTTCTTTGAGATGACTTCCACGATCACGATGCACGTACGGTCCGTGTAATCCTTCTCCTCCATGCCGAACCGCATCCTGAGATCAATGACCGGAATGACCTTCCCCCTCAGGTTTATGACACCCTTCACAAAATCACTCGTCCTGGGGACCTTGGTGATGGGCATCATGCCTATGATTTCCCGTATCTTGGTGATGGTTATTCCGTACCCCTCTTTGCCGAGGGTGAACGTGAGGACCTTTCCTCCTCTGATCGAGGACGCCCTGTCTTCCTCATCGGGCGATAAAGCGATTGCCGGTTCGTTCATGATGCTGCCTCCTGAGACATTTGGCCGCCTGCCATCATTCTGATGGTGCTGAGAGGTTCTCATTCAAGGCATTGGACGCAAGTCGCCGTTCAGGCCCTTCCCACCGGATCCATGTCATCGAGGAACTTGTCCTCCTCCATGCTCAACAGTGATGCGTACCCCTTTTTGTTCATGTAATACTGGACCATGTAGGCCATCTTGTAGAGAACCAGGCCTTTTAGGAGATAATCGATGCACTGGCCCCCATGCCTATCAGTCTCAAACTCGGAGATCTGAGAGTAAACATCTTCAAGCACAGGAGCCAGAGTTCGGTGGATTTCCTTCTGCGTGGCATCGAGGTCGCCCGGCTTTTTCCCGCCCCATACGGCAGGAACTATGTAGACGGGCGGTTTTTCAAGGAGCTCCTCGCGATACTTCTTGAACAGGGAGATCGCCTTACTGTTCAGTAGATACTCCATCTCTCTGAAAGACAAAGGAGCTGATTCATTTTCCTTATGTGCCTTCCTGCCTGTGATATACTTTTCCATCAACCGTTTCAGACCCATGGCTGAACCTTTCTTCTCGCGAATGGGACCTCTCAAGAACTCAACAACAGGCTTGGGCCTTCAGAAAACCTTCTATGGAGCAGACCTGCCAGGCCTGGTCATAAAACCCGGCAGGCCTGCCCCCCATTAGAAGTCCTTGAAGGAATCGTCGTCGTCAAAAGGTATCGCCTTTTCAGGAG
>CAZEIA010000283.1:0-3062 GCA_964512335.1 uncultured Desulfobacterales bacterium | reverse complement strand
CGATTCTGACGCTAAGAAAGCATTAAGGAACGAACTGGGAGAGCTGAAAAAACAAATCCAGCGTGCGGATAAACGAGACCACAGGGCCTCCTTGGACTCGGAAATCGCCCTGGCGCTCGCATCAGCATATGACCTTGCCATGTGGGTTCCCAACCCCTTGTTTCTTGGATATGGAGGAAAGATCCTTTCGGGGATGCCTGCCAAAGAAAAAGTCCTGATGGTCTCAAGACTCGACGGCCCCGGCTCGGAGATCGTCCGTCGAATCATCGACGACTCCGTGGAGGTTGAGAAGACGGGGCTCAGAGGAGCGGCCTACTTTGATGCGCGCTGGCCAAGGCCCTCCGAAGACAAAGAGCCTGCCGCGGTCGGGTACGGATTCTACGACCTGTCCATCCACAAAGCGGCCGAGCGTGTGGAGAAGAGCAGGCGCATGCCTGTGGTGGTTCAGGATGACGAGGCGCTTTTTCAGCCCGGGGAGTGCCCAAATGCAGCCCTTTATTGCGGATGGTACAGGCTTGCCAGGTACGTGGATGCATTTGAATGGCAACCGGGATCCATCGGATACCACATAGCCAGCCAGGAGTGTCAAACCCTCAGAAGCGGCAACAGCCAGGTGTGGTGCAAGCGAATGCTGGAGGAGGGTGTGGCGGCCACTGTTGGGCCGGTGGGTGAGCCGTATGTGCAGGCCTTCCCCATTCCGGAGATATTTTTCGGGCTTCTGCTGGAAGGGCGATGGACCCTGGCCGAGTGCTACGCGCTGAGCGTGCCCTTCTGGTCCTGGAAAATGGTCCTGGTGGGTGACCCGCTGTACAGGCCGTTTCGGACCACCATCTCTGATGGGTGAGATTCGAGAACCTGCTCGCTCAAGGCGCAAAGGACTCGAAGAAAGGTGGATGGTTCCGTAAAAAGTCCGATTCCCGCCCCGATTCGCAAAGAACGCAAAGGTAACCTATTAATATTAAAATATTTTTTACTTGGCGGCCTTGGCGTCTCTGCGCGAAAAAAAGAGTTTTTACGGGGACGTTATGTTGCGAGTGTATGATAGTGCGGGAGGCACGAGAATAGAAAAATCTTGAGCTTTTCCAAAATTAGTATATTAATACAGGAATGAATTCTAATAAAATTATACCTAGGTCGTTGATGCCCCGGTTGGAGGCACGCCTTTTCAAAGGGAAGGCGATCATTGTGCTGGGACCAAGACAGGCTGGAAAAACCACCCTGATCAGAGAGCTTCTTGCCCGGATAAAGGAAAGGCACCTGTTTTTAAACGCGGATGAGCCGGATGTTCGAGATCTTCTTACGAATGCCACCTCCACGAAGTTGCGCACCATCATCGGAGATCATCGCCTGTTCTGTGTGGATGAAGCACAGCGGATTCCCAATATCGGGCTTACATTGAAACTCATAACGGACCAGATGCCGGAAATCCAGGTGATAGCCACCGGATCTTCTTCTCTCGAGCTGAATTCAACCATTGCAGAGCCACTCACCGGACGAAAATATGAGTTCATTCTCCACCCTTTTTCTTTTGCTGAGCTGGCTGCAGACCATGGTGTACTGGAGGAGCGGCGGTTTCTGGAGCACCGTATGGTTTACGGCGGCTACCCCGGGATTGTCACGTCGCCCGGCCATGAAGAGGAGTTGGTCAGGCTTCTGGCAGGGAGTTACCTTTTCAAGGATTTACTGATTCTGGAGGGCCTCAAGAAACCCGCTCTTCTTGAGAATATCGTAAAAGCCCTTGCTCTTCAGCTCGGCAGCGAGGTGTCATTCCATGAAATAGGGCAGCTCACAGGGGCCGACAGCCACACTGTCGAGCGGTACGTCGATCTGCTGGAAAAGGCTTTCGTCATTTTCAGACTGCCTGCGTACAGCCGCAATGTACGCAATGAAATCAAGAAGAGCAAGAAGATCTATTTTCTGGACAATGGCATCCGGAACGCAGTGATCGGCAATTTTCTTCCCCTGACGAATCGAACCGATACGGGCGCGCTATGGGAGAACTATCTGATCTCTGAACGGCTCAAGTGCCGCGACAACCGTGGCGTTGAAGCGAGCGGTTTTTTTTGGCGTACAACCCAACATCAGGAAATCGATTACATAGAAGAACAGAGCCAAAGCCTGTCCGCCTTTGAGTTTAAGTGGAACGTGGGGAAGAGTGGCGTGAGGTTCCCCAAAACCTTTACCAGAGCCTATCCGAATGCCAGGACCCGTGTGATCACACCTGCAGATTATGAGGCATTTCTGTAGAACATGGGGGACGTACATCATATTATTATTAGCTTGATAGGCCTTTTTCTCCCGCAGAGACGCAAGCAGAGGCGCGGGGCATCAGCAGGGCTTATAGTTGACACCCGAAGGTGACGCCATCCAAATACTTGGAGGTTTAGATGCTTGATTTCGATTCACTCAAGAGCAGGAAAGAGAAGATCGCCGTGGTGGGGCTGGGGTATGTGGGCCTTCCCCTGCTGGTACATCTGGCGGACCACTTTGAGGTGGTGGGGTTTGACATCGATGCGGGACGGGTGGCTGAGCTCGAAACGGGCCGGGACCGGACCGGCGAGGTGACGCCGGAGGACCTGGCCCGGGCTAAGGTGCAATTTACCAGCGATCCGAAAGTGCTCGGTGATTGCCGTCTGATCATCGTGGCGGTTCCCACGCCCATTGACGCACACAACCGTCCGGACCTGAGTCCACTGGTGGGTTCTTCCACCACGGTGGGGGCGCACATGGGCAGAGGGAGCTGCGTGGTTTACGAGTCCACGGTTTACCCAGGGGCCACGGAGGAGGTGTGCGTACCCATCCTGGAGAAGACTTCCGGGTTCACGTTGGGTGTGGATTTCACGGTGGGGTACTCGCCGGAGCGCATCAACCCCGGGGACAAGGTCCACACTGTGGACCGCATCGTGAAGGTGGTGTCGGGGTCCAATGAGGAGACCTGCGACATTCTTGCCGAAGTCTACGGAACCGTCACATCGGCCGGGGTGCACCGGGCTCCGAGCATCAAGGTGGCCGAGGCGGCCAAGGTGATCGAGAACACCCAGCGGGACCTCAACATCGCCCTG
>CAZEIA010000282.1:0-3126 GCA_964512335.1 uncultured Desulfobacterales bacterium | reverse complement strand
CCGGTCTTGGGCAAAGGATGCGCGAATGATGTACCGGGCCAGGTTTTCCATGGACCGGCATGACGGGGCAGGAGCAGCCGAAACACCTTGTGGCGAAAGAGCTCCTCGACGGGCTTGACCTCCGGCCGGGGCGCAACGCGGAACATGTCCCTGCCGTAGAATCCACCGTCGGCGAGCAGGATGTGAAAATGCGGGTTGAACTCGAGCAGTCCCCCGAAGGTCTGCACGGCGATGACCGCGCCGGGCTGGCAATCTGCATCCGGCAAGGCCTCCTGAAGGAACTGCTTGAGGGTCTCCCAGGCGCACCGGCTGAGATCGCAAAGGAGCTTTCGGTCATAGAGAAAAGACCGGCGGAGTATCTTCGGGATGCTGAAGACCCAGTGGCGGTGGGGTACGGCTTTAACGACCTCCTCGAGAAGCCACTGGCCGAATTCGACCACACGCTTCTGGTGGCAGGATGGGCAGAAGTGCCGGCGCTTGCACGAGAAGGCCAGGAGGTACTCGTGGCCGCAGGTATCGCATCGGACCCGGGCGAAGCCGTTCTGGAGGACGCCGCAGTCGAGAAACCGGTAGATGACGTTTCGTACATACGGGCGGAAGAATCCGTATTGGCGGGCAAAGCGTTCATCGTAGACCTGTTCCAGGGTCTCGAAGTGGTCTTCCACGCACTGATAGAAGGCAGTGGCCTGCGGTTTCCTGGGGGGTAGAGGTTGGGTTGCGGGGAGGCATGGTTTGGGGAGAACATGCCCTGCAGGAATACTGTAAGTTTAACAGAAAGTCAACACCAGGGCACCCTGTGGCAAGGTGGTTTCCTATTCCTGAAGCCTCAAGGATTGCTCTAAAATACCTACGTTTTTAGGCCGCCCTAACTGCGCATGATTCGATAAGGCTGTACGCATCAAGCGGCGCTTGAATTTCGGGTTTTAATTTCACGTCGATGGATTTTCAAGCAGTTGGGGTTGATCATGCAGTCGTGCGTTTATCCAGTAGTCTGTTGGTAATACTGACTTCAGAGGACCGGGAAGAGACGGGTGGTAATCATGACTGATAGGCCTACCTACGAGGAACTGGAGCAGCGGGTTCGGGAACTGGAGACAGTTGAGTCAGATCGAAAGCAGGCTGAAAAGTCGCTTAGGAAGTCTTCCCAGAGGCTGCAAAAGGTTTTCGATGCCCAGCCGGACGCCATAATTTTACTGAATGCCGAAGTTCCAGCACGCATCGTTGAGTATAATCGATCTGTGTTTGATGTTTTCGGCTATGAGATGAATGAGCTGGTCGGTGAAGGTGCGGACATTTTGCACGTTGATGAGACCCATCTGAAGGATTTTCAGGAGATCCTGAAGACTGCGATGGAGAAACACGGATTTCTTGATAAGTTGGAATTCACCATGAAACGCAAGGACGGGACCGTTTTCCCGTCTGAGCATACGGTCATGGAATTGACAAGCGATGAAGGCCGGAGGATCGGGTGGGGATCCATCGTTCGGGATTTGACGGAACGGAAACGGTCTGAAAAAGCCCTTAAGGAGAGCGAAGAACGTTCCCGCCTGCTTTCGGACGTCGCAATGGAAGGGATACTCATTCACAAACAGGGCATTGCCCAGGATGTGAATATATCTCTAACCAGACTCCTTGGCTATAATCGAGAGGAACTGCTTGGCAAAAACTTCCTGAAATTTGTGCATCCAGAAGACCGGAAAATTGTCGAGGAAAATATTATTGAGGATTATGCCTATCCATACGTAGTCCGCGGTGTAAAGAAAAGTGGAGATATCTTTTGGGCAGAAGTGGAAGCACGTAATTTTATAGAAAGAGATGAAAAATTACGTGTAGCTGCAGTGCGCGATATTACCGAGCGTAAGCATGCGGAAGAGGCGCTGCTTGACGAGCGGCAGCGTTTGGAGTTCGTTCTTGAAGGCTCACACCTTGGCACTTGGGCTTGGAACGTCCAGACGAACGAGACGATCTTCAACGAAGCATGGGCCGCGATGCTCGGCTATACGCTGGAGGAATTGGCGCCTACTGATATCGAGACATGGATCGCCTTAACTCACCCCGAAGACATGGAAAAGGCCGAAGCTCTTCTGGACCTCTGCTTGGAAGGCGAAACACGGGACTATACTTGTGAACTGCGCATGAAGCACAAAGACGGACACTGGGTCTGGATCCTGGATCGCGGCCGGATAATGACATGGGACGATGCGGGCAGGCCGCTGTCGATGTATGGCACGCACGACGACATCACTGAGCGCAAGATGGTGGAGGCTGAACTGGCCGATCAAAAGGCGCGTTACCATGGCATCTGGGATGAAGCTCTCGTCTCGATCTGGGAGGAGGACTGGAGCGGTGTGATCCCGATCCTTCAACGGCTGCAGGAGCAAGGGATTGTACATTACGGTAATTATTTCGAACAACACCCTGAAGTGGTCCAAGAAGCCATTCGTTCAGTGAAAGTCATGGACGTCAATGAGGAGACGGTGCGCATGTTTGGCGCAGAGGGCAAGGCTGACTTGCTGCATTCGCTGGAGACCGTCTTTGCAACTTCTGACACACTGCCGGGCTTTATTGGTGAGCTCACCGCTTTGGCCGAGGGCAGTCCGACCTATAGAACGGAGATGTGCCTGAGCAGGGTGGACAAGGAATTGATCCAGGTTTTGCTGACTATGTCTTTTTTCCCGAAAAATGCGAAGCCCGGAACCGTTTTGGTGAGCCTAATCGACATCACCGAGAGCAAGCGAGCCGAGGAAGAGCGGGAGAAACTCCAGGCCCGATTGGCCCAGGCCCACAAAATGGAGGCCATCGGCACCCTGGCAGGCGGTATTGCCCACGACTTCAACAACATTCTGAGCATTATCGTCGGGAACACCGAACTGGCAATGCTGGACGTCCCGGAATGGAGCCCCGCCCAGGACAACCTGAAGGAGGTCCGAGAGGCGAGCCTCAGGGCCAGGGAACTGGTCAAACAGATTCTGATGTTCGCGCGGCAGAAGGAGCACACGGTCTCCAATATTAGCCTGGAGCCCATAGCGAAAGAATCCATTAAGATGCTGCGGGCCTCCATTCCCACCACGGTGAAAATCCGTAAAAACATCAGGGAAGGTGTTCCTTCAGTTCTTGCCGATCCAT
>CAZEIA010000281.1:0-3154 GCA_964512335.1 uncultured Desulfobacterales bacterium | reverse complement strand
ACCTGCCTGGAATAGAGGTTTCCGGTGATGTGCATTGAGAGTTCATTCGCAAGCTCCCGGTCAAAGGCCTTCCAGGTAAGGTAGGGTGGGTCCATCTTGATGCCTTTGCCGAAGAGTGTCCTGGCTGTTTCCTGGGTGCGTTTTTTGAGGTCTTCTTCCTTTCCCATGGACGGTCCTCCGGGGGTTGATAATGTTTGGCCAAAAGAAGGGGCGGCGCTCAACAAAGATCTTCAGCAGGGCCAGTGTATACGATTCGTCGAGAATTTGGCAAATTTTTCCCCTACCGTTGATGATTGTTCTGCCTGTGAAAAGTACATATATTACATTTTAGCCGGGTTCATCAAGTTAGATTCCATCCAGAAATGGCTGTTTTCCGCAATCTCGGCATCAAGCTAGGGGGTTCCTTGTGCGGCGTACTTCAGTACGCCTCCGTGTAATCCCTTGATTTGATTCGGGCCGTCCATTGCCCTCACCAAAAAGCCGGATCCGGCATGATTCCTGCTTATAATACTCGGTTGTTGTTGGATCCGGAGCTAAGAGCCATAGTGAACATGAATCCTTATTCGGTTTCCCTGATCTGCACCGCCCTGGCGGGGGCCGCTGTGGGCCTTTTCGTGCGGAGGTGGCGAAGGACTGCCCCTGTTCACGCCTTCCCCCTGCTCATGTTCGCCCTGAGCTGGTGGTCTTTCACTTACGGCATGGAGGTGGCGAGCACGGACCTGGACGGAATGCAGTTCTGGATACGCCTGCAGTATCCTGGAATCGCCACGGCCCCGGTCCTCTGGCTGATCTTTTCGGCGCAGTATGCGGGAAAGGATCGCTGGCTTAGATGGCCCGGATTGTCGGGGTTGTTCGTTGTGCCTCTGTTGTCTGTGGTCCTGGTGTGGACAAATAAATCGCACAGTTTTTTTTACCGGGATGTGGCCCTGGATCCAGGTGGCGTATTTCCCTTTCAGGCCCTGACCCCTGGGCCCGGATACTGGATTCACGTTGTTTTCTCCTACGCCTGCATGGTGGGGGGGACCCTGGTGATCTTTTCCATCTGGCTTCGTTCAGCCACGATCTACCGTCGCCAGGCCGGCATCATGCTGCTGGGTGCATCGGTCCCCTTTGCGGCGAACATTATTTATCTGTCCGGCATTCGACCGTTTGGATATCTGGATATAACCCCGTTCGCATTCACAGTGACCGGAATTGTCGTGGCACTGGGGCTTTTCCACTATAAGCTGTTTGATCTTCTCCCTCTGGCCCGGGACGTGCTGCTGGAAAACCTGAAGGACGGCATCATTGTGGCGGATGTGGAAAACAGGGTCGTTGAGATTAATCCCACAGCTGGCAAGCTGCTGGGGATTGAGGGTGAAACGCTCCTGGGCCGGGACGTTTCCCTTGTCCTGGCCCGTTACCCCGTCCTTGCCGCGCTCTTTTATTCAGGGCGGGAGACTCGTCAAGAGTTGGTTCTCAGAGCCGACCCGCTGCTGGTCATGGATGCATGGCTATCCCCTGTTATCGACAACGTCGGTTCTGAGATCGGAGGACTGCTGGTGCTTCGAGATATCACCGCCGCAAAAAAGGCGGAAGACGGGCTTAGAAGAGTAAACGAGCGACTGGAGCTTCTCCTCCACTCCCTTCCCCAGGCCGTCCTGGTGATCGAGGCTAACACTCAACGCATCCTGGACGTGAACCCCCAGGCCTGCATTCTCCTCGGATTGCCTTCGGAGCGGATTGCCGGAAAGACATGCCATTCCTTCATATCTCCGAAAGAAGAGTGCGCCTGTCCCATGACGGAAGAGGGGAAGACCATGGATCGGACCGAGTGTGTAATAATTAACGCTGAGGGGGAAGAGATCCCCGTCCTGAAAACAGCGCTGGCTGTGGATGTGGACGGAGACCGGTGGCTGATTGAGTGCATCTCTGATATCACCGAGCTGCGGCGCGCCGAGCTGGAGAGGTTGGAGAAGGAGAAGCTTCAGGCACTGGTGGAAACCGCGGGGGCTGTATGCCATGAGATGAATCAGCCTCTCATGGCCGTTTCAGCCTATGGAGAACTCTGTCTCATGGACCTGGAGGAGGAGCACCCGGCCTTTTCAAAGATTCAGAAGATAGTTGAACAGGCGGGACGGATGGCCCGGATCACGCGCAAGCTTACAACGGTTACAAACTACAGGACCAGGAGCTATTTGAAGGGAAAGATCCTCGATATCAACTCGGACTCTGATGATCAGGATGAATCCGGTCCCTCGTTCTGATTCGCAGATCCATGCAGGGCAGGGCCTGAAGGCCATTATCCCTCTCTGTTCATGGCGTGCTCAATTGACCAAAATTCCTATTGACAATCAATAGTTTAATTGAATTTAATCACAGATTTAACCCTATGGTGTAATCCTCATTCAGCAATCGGACCTGTTACAGGGGATTTCCTCCTAATGAACAAGAAGCTGTTGATTACACTTGCACTAATTGGGTCTTTGGCCTTCCAACCTTTCAGCCTCAGTAAGCCGGAGTCTTCAGAGGTCCGTGAGATCGCCCCTGACGAGTATGACCCTGAGGTGTGGGGCAGGGTGTACCCTCTGCAATACGAATCCTGGCTCAAGACCAAAGACCCCAAGCCCGCCGGCAAGAGCGCATACAAGAGAGGATGGGACGATGATAAGATTGTATACGACAAGCTCAGCGAGTTCCCTTTCCTGGGTCTCCTCTACCATGGTTGGGGGTTCGGTATAGAGTACAATCAACCCAGAGGGCATTATTACGCGGTCCGGGATCAATTGGAAATCGATCCGTCCAGAGTGTCCCCCGGCGGCGTCTGCCTGGGGTGCAAAAGCCCGTTTCATAAGGAGATGACCGATACGCACGGCATGGATTACCTCGAGAAGCCCTTCAGGGACGCCGTTGCAATGCTGCCTGAAAAACACAGGGAGTTGGGTCCGGCCTGCATAGATTGTCACAAGCCCGAGCCCATGACCCTCAAAATCAAAAAGGCTCATCTCGATGACGGCCTGCGCATGATCTCCAAGAAAGACCCGAGCCGGCAGGAGCTGAGAATGCTGGCCTGCGCCCAGTGCCATGTGACCTATTTCGTTCCACGGGACGAGCAGATGAAAGTCTCCGCTGACATAACACTGCCTTGGAAAAACGGGCAATGGGGCGATATCTC
>CAZEIA010000280.1:0-3176 GCA_964512335.1 uncultured Desulfobacterales bacterium | reverse complement strand
GCCGGAGCTTTTCCGGTTGGGGGCTCCGGCGCTGGAGCCGGCTCGGGGGTTTGTTTCGTTGCGGGTTCCGGGGCCTCTTTTTCAACGGGAAAAGAGGCGTTAACCGTAGTGGCCTTTCCTGATTGGACCTGTATTTCACGAATCTCCCGGACCGATCGATCTGCGCGATCTTCCACTTTTGCCGTGTAGGTGCCGGGCAGGACCTTGTGCTCGGCGGGGGAGCCGTCTTCCCGTGTCCAGCCGTCGCCCATGTACTTGTCGTCATCCTGCTGGAAGATATTGACATATGCCTTGTAGGGCGCGCCGTTTTTGGTAGCCGTGACTTTAAGCACGCCGCCCGCAACAAAGGTGGCGAACCTCTCCACGGTCTCTCCGGGTTTGACCTCCACGTTGTCTATCCAGATCTCAGGCCGCTGCTTGATGCTCTGGTCCTGGAGTTGGATCTTGTAGACTCCGGGCAGGAGTTTGTACTCGGCTGGGGAGCCGTCCTCCCTGGTCCAGCCGTCGCCCATGTACTTGTCGTCTTGCTGGCGAAAAACCTTGACGTAGGTCTTGGCCGGGGCGTTGTTTTTGACGGCCTTGATGCTTAAAATGCCTCCCTCAGCAAAAACAGCCGTTCGTTCTACGGTCTCTCCTGCCTTGACCTCCACACCACGAATCCACACCTCGGGCTGGTGGGCCAGATCCGTGTCCCTGAAACGGAGGTCATAGATCCCGGGTTTTACAGGCGCGCCTCGTCGACCAGGGTCGGTCCCGGTTCGTCCGCCTTTGATCACTTTGTTCTCGCCGGCCGCCATAACCTCGACCGCCGCGGAAAAAATCTTCTCGCCGCGGAGGGCGGTCAAACGAAGAAATCCCTGGTCCTGGGTCTTGCGCACTACCTCTCTGGCTGCCGCCATAAACTCCCCGGCATTGGCGGCCGTATAGTATCGGCCGCCTCCAGCCTCAGCCATGCACTCCAGTTGTTCCTTTTCATTATCAGTGACATCAAAGCCGATAACATGCATCACGAATTTGATACCGGCCTCCTTGAGCTCTTTCACCAGCCCGCAGGGGTCCGGATCGCAGGTCTCCATTCCGTCGGAAACCAGGATGATGGTGGTCTCGTCCTCCTGGTGCTTGATCCGCTCAGCCGTCATGCGGACCGAACGGTAAATCGGGGTCTTGCCGCGTGCGTTGAGGCCCTGGATAATGTTGATCAGTTTTGACTTGTCGATTTTTGCCAAAGGGACCAGTTCTTCAACATCATCGCAGTCGCCTTTGCGGCGGTGACCGTAGGCCACCAGCCCCACCACGGAATCGTCCGGGAGATCCTGGATCAGGCCTGTCATCACTTCCTTGGCAATTACGATCTTGGCCTTGCCCTCGATTTGGCCCCACATGGAGCCCGAGGCGTCCAGGATGAAGATGAGGTTTCCGGAAGAAGCGGCCTGCGAAGCAGGTTTTGGGGCGTCGACATCGGATGAAGACGAGGTTGCGGGGACAGATGGCGGTGGTTCGGAGGGTTTGGTTTCAGGACCTCCGTCCATATCCATTTTGGTATACCCGGCGGGGATCTCAAAGAGGGCCGGGTCCACAGGCCCTTCCTGAATATTCCGGAGTTCAAGGACCGGGTTTTCGTTCATGCCGAAACGCTCTTCCCGAATGATGTGGTGGAGCTTTTTCGAGACCCATACCTTGACGGCGACATCTGATTTCCCGGGCTCCGAATAGAGAAATGTTTCGCATTGATAACCGTTCACTGTCTCGACAGGTCCTGGCTTTTCGGTCATGCCTTTCCTGGTGGCGGCCCATCCGGCAAGGGGATTCATAAGGATGGTTTTTTCAATGTCCTCCATCTCCACACACTGTTTCATCTGAGGATTCAGACCCCAGGTTATGCCGGTGTCCCGATTCACAATGGTGGGAAAGGGGGGGATGTGCATGGGTCCTTGGGTCTTTTGAAGGCGATACATAGGGCCCTTGACATGGAGCTCAAATGAGTACGAATCACCCGGCCCTGTGATGACGATGTCGGCCGTGAACTCCGCCGCCGCACCCGGGGTAGATAGAAAACCAATTACCCATGCCGTTACAATCGCCGCCGGAAGTAAGCTTGCCCTTCGCATCCTGTCCTCCTGTTCACATGCTTGGCATGCATGGGGTGAGTTCCTCAGAGTCCGCCCATCAAAAAAGTCATTCCAAACCCTTGACGAGTTGAGTGATTGTCCCCTTGGCGTCCCCGAAAAGGAGGATCGTCCCGTCGTTTTTGTATAATGGATTCTCCACACCGGAGTAGCCGGGTTTCTCGTCCAGGTTGCAGACAACGACTTTACCGGCCTCATGGGCCATCAGGATGGGCATCCCTGAGATGGGCGTGTCATCCACGGAGATGGCCGCGGGGTTGACCACATCGCACGCCCCGATGATCAGGGCCAGGTCTGTGTCCTTGAACTCCGGATTGATCTCGTCCATCTCAAAGAGCTTGTCGTAATCGACGTCAGCCTCTGCGAGCACCACGTTCATGTGCCCCGGCATCCTCCCTGCTACAGGGTGAATGGCGAACTTGACCTGTTTCCCCATGTCCTCGAGCTTGTTTGCAAGCTCGCAGACCGCGAACTGGGCCTGGGCCAGTGCCATGCCGTAGCCCGGAATAATAATTATTTTGCCGGCATCTTTCATGGCAGAGACGACCTGTGACATGTTGTCCTGCTCTTCAGGTTCGGCTTGCTGCGACGGCCACTCATCAGCCCCTTCCACTTGAAGCGGTTCAGTGGGGGCCTTGCATGGGGCTTCTTTGTCCGCCGGCCTCGCTGAGATCTTCTGCTGGATACCGACAAAGACCTTGAAAAGGTTCCTGTTCATTGCCTTGCACATCACGTGGGTCAGGATGGAGCCGGAGGCCGCCACAGTGGCGCCACAGGCAATGAGCAGGCGGTTTTGAATGATGATGCCGCAGAACGCCGCGGCCAGCCCGGCTGTGGCGTTCAGAAAAGAGATCAGCACAGGCATGTCGGCCCCGCCTATACGGATGGAGAACAATACCCCCAAGAGAGCCGATAAAAAAATTACGATAACCAGATAAATTGAATTAAAAGACCCAAAAGAGGTCCAGGCTAAAACGCAGATTGCTCCTATTATAAGTAGGTTAAGGGAAAGGAGCCAGCCGTGGGCCGGGAGTCTCGTGGGCGTCTGTC
>CAZEIA010000279.1:0-3224 GCA_964512335.1 uncultured Desulfobacterales bacterium | reverse complement strand
TGATCATCTTCTCCACCGCCTTGGTGCCCTCGTAGATCTCGATCACCTTGGCGTCCCGGTAGAACCGCTCGATGGGGTAGTCCTTCAGATAGCCGTACCCGCCATGGAGCTGCAGTGCTTCGTCGACCACTTCCACTCCAATACGGGCCCCGTACCACTTGGCCATGGCCACGAGCCTTTTATCCACCCGGCCCTGGTCCAGGTTCCAGCAGGCCTTGTATATAAGGTTTCGGGCCGTTTCAATTTTGGTATCCATCACGGCGATGGTGAACTGGACGTCCTGGAAAGCCGCCAGGGGCTGCCCGAAAGCCACGCGCTTCTTCACATGCTTGACGGCCTGTTCCATCGCCCCTTGCGCCAAACCAAGGCCGTGGGCCGCCACATACGCCCTGGAGTGATCGAAGAATTTCATGAGCTGGTAAAAGCCGGCGCCTTCCTTGCCGCCCAGCAGGCGGCTCTCCGGCACCCTGCAGTCGCTGAAAAATATGTCGCCCAGGTCCGCGGCCCGCGTGCCCATCTTCTCAGCATGGGTGGCGTCGTAGCCCGGCGTATCCGTCTCAACTATCAGGAAACTCCACTTCTTGTGCCCCTCGGCCTCAGGGGTTGTCATGCACAGGACCAGGACATAGTCCGCAATGGTGGCATTGCCGATCATCACCTTGTTTCCGTTCAGGACATATTCGTTTCCGTCCTTGACCGCCCTGGTGCTCACGTTGGATACATCGCTCCCCGCCTCAGGCTCGGTGGTGGCCATGCCCATCTTCTTGCTGCTCTCAGCCACCGGCGGAAGATATTTCTCTTTCTGCTCATCCGTACCGAACCACCAGAGGAGTTCGCTTCCGAAGGAGCAATTGATCAGGGCCTGGGCGATCCCCGGGTCCACCCGCCAGAACTGCTCCAGGATGAGGGCCTGATCCACAAACCCGAGACCGGGACCTCCGTGCTCTTCGGGGATCGTACTTCCCACAAAACCCAGCTCACCGGCCTTCCCCCAGACAGCCTCCGGGAACTCATTTTTCGCATCGCACTCCGGACCCACTTCGGGGAATTCCTTTTCAGCAAACTCCCGCGCCGCGGATTGAATGTCCTTCTGCTCGTTGCTCAGTTGAAAATCCATTGTATTCCTCCAAGATGAGTCTGCGCCCGTACACGAAAATCGATACTAAATGACTTTCTTCTCCCTGAGCCCGGTCAGTTTCCCGGTTGAGACCCCGAGGACCCGGCCGTATATTTCTTCGTTGTGCTCCCCGAAGCGGGGCGGAAAAGTCAATATTCGATTGCGGGCCTCCACAAACGGCGTCATGTTCGGCGGTGGGGCCAGGGTGATCCGGGTGCCGGTCTTTGGGTCTGTCGCGGTCATGAGACGGCGCTCCACCAGCGGATCCGCCACCACTTCCGGGATGTTCTTGATCTTGCTCACAGGCAGGGTGATGGACCTGAACATTTCGATCAACGACTCGGACGTGAACTGCTTCGTGATCGCGGCGATCTCACGATTAAGGTTCTTCACGTCCGCTATTCTTCCCGCGTTCTTTTCGTACTCCGGCCGGTCGAGAGAGTTGAAGCCATCGAGGGAAACGAAGGATTTCCACTGCCTGTCATTGCCCACGGCCAGGTATATAAATCCATCGCCGGTGGGATACACCGAGACCGGACAGAAGAACTCGTGGGTGTTGCCTCGCCGTTTCATCTCCCGGTTGCAAAGCGTCGACAGGGTGATCGGGACCGTCAGCCAGGACACGGAGGACTCGAACATGGACATGTTGATGCAGGCGCCCTCGCCGGTAACAGCCCGGTGATAAAGGGCCTTCATCAGGAGCCCGTAGGAATGTTCGCTCGTCCCCATGTCCGGGAGGGGTATGCCCAGCACCTGAGGATCGCCGTCCGATTCACCGGTCATCTCCATGAGCCCGGAACGGGCCTGAAGGATGGGGTCATAGGCCGCCTCATTGCTGTCGGGACCGAAACCGGTCACCCCGAGCCATATAATGTCGTGTTTGACCGCCCTCAATGATTCGTAATCGATACCCAGCTTTCGGTAGTTGCGGGGGAGCTGGTTCGTCGCAAAGATGTCCACGTCCAGCTCACGTAGCAGACTTCTAAATATCTCCTGCCCTTCGGGGTCAGCCAGGTCAAGTGTCAGGGCCTTCTTCCCGGCGTTTATGCACAGAAAGTAGGCGTTCATTCGTTCCTCGCCGAGGATGTTCTCCCCGATCATGCGGTTAGGATCCCCGTACACGGGGTGCTCCAGGCGGATCACCTGAATGCCGTCCTGGGCAAGGCGGTAGGTCAGGTATGGGAGCACAGTGGCCTGCTCCAAAGATAAGACGGTGATGTTTTTCAGGCTGTCCATGGTTTTCTCCGGGAAATGTGGGGGCCGGTCACGGATTTGCCTTGGGGGAGGCCCATAAAGCCTGGGCCGCAATTCCGGGCCGCGCCCCATGAGTGTGGTATACAGTATACAACTGCGGCCTGTCAAGATGTTTTGCCCCGGCCTCAGCTTCCGCCTCTCTGGTAGATCCTGACCGCGCGGTTATGCTCCGTCAGTGTACGGGAAAACTGGTGGGATCCGTCGTTTCGCGAGACAAAGTAAAGGTAGTCCGATTCGGCCGGATAGAGTACAGCCTTGATCGCGGCCTCCCCGGGGTTTGCAATGGGGCCTGGAGGAAGGCCCCGTATGCGATAGGTGTTGTAGGGAGTGAGTGTCTGAAGGTGTCTTCGGGTAAGATTCCCCTCAAAGCCTTCAATTCCGTAAATCACTGTGGGATCGCTGTCCAGGCGCATGCCCCGCTCCAGGCGGTTCAGGAACACCGAGGCGATCAGAGGCCGTTCATCCGGATGACCGGTCTCTTTTTCTATGATGGAGGCCAGCGTTACCACCTCCCGGACGCTCATTCCTTTTTCGGCCATTCGCGGCTTCAGCGCGTCCACCACCTGCCGGAACCGGCGGGCCATGGTCCCGGCCATACGCCGGCTGGTAAGGCCTCGGGCGAATCTATAAGTGTCGGGGAAAAGATACCCCTCCAAGGTCGGCCCGGGCAGTTGGTTTGCCTTTAAAAATTCACGATCGTCAAAGAGTTCCATGAATTCTGTCCGGTTCCCCAAGCCGGCGCGCTCAAGGACCGAGGCAATCTGCTCAACGGTGTAACCCTCCGGAATGGTTACTGTGTGGGTGACCACGGCGCCGCGCGTAAGCATGTCCAGTATCTGTATGGATGACATTC
>CAZEIA010000278.1:0-3231 GCA_964512335.1 uncultured Desulfobacterales bacterium | reverse complement strand
ACAACCGCCCGGGCATGCTGGCGGAAATGGCCCGGAAGTTCGGGGAGGAGGGCATAAACATCAACTATGTTTACGGTTCGGTCCTTTCCGGAGAGGGCAAGGCCCTGTTCGTGTTTTCCCCGGAGGACATCGATCTGGCCGCCAAGATCTTTCGAGAAGAGGGCGATCCGCCTCTTTGAGCAGGAACTTCAGGGCGATCCGTCCACAGGCTCGAGCGCCTGTATGTTGAGCTGAATGTTTTCTGCGCCCTTCCACCTGTTGATTCGCGGATAATATACCGCGTCCATCCTTGAACCTGCCAGGGGGTGGCGGCCGGCCTGGCCGAAGCCGATCGCTTCCATTTGCCTGCCTTCATCCGAAACCAGCAGTTTCAAATGCCTGTCTCCCACGACCCGGGATTCGATAACGTCAATTCCGGTGGCCAGAAAAAGGGGCTCGGGATTTCCCGAGCCGAAAGGCCCAAGGCAATGGATTTCATCAATGAGGTCCCGGGTGACCGCGCCGGGCCGCAGCTCCGCCTCCACGTGCAGGACGGGATGGAGATCGGATTCGGACAATTCCTCCCGTGCAGCGGCCTCCAGTCCATCGCGAAGCCGGTCCAGGTGCCGCATCTCCAAGCTCAGGCCCACGGCTTGGCGATGCCCGCCGAATCTAGTGAACAGGGGCTCGAGTCGTTGCAGCGCCCGGTGAAGGTCGAATCCCTCGATGCTCCGGCCCGAACCCGATGCCAGGCCGTCCCGAACATCCAGGACGAGGACCGGCCGGTGGTGAAGGACTGCAATGCGGGAGGCCACAATGCCTAGAACTCCCTGATGCCAGCCGTTGCCCTGAATCACCAGGGTTCTCATGTCCTCCATGTCAGCCGGGTCCGGCAGCTGTGATTCGATTTGGCCCATGACCCGCTTTTCCAGTTCCTGACGTCTATCGTTCATGAGGTGGAGCCGTTCGGCAAGGTCCCGCGCTTCGGCCGGGTTGGATGTGAGCAGGGTTTCAAGGCCTATACCCGCCTTACCAAGACGACCGGCCGCATTGATACGGGGCGCCAGCCGAAAGGCGACATCCTCAGGAGAGACCCGGTCCGGGTTCACTCCGGCCCGCTCCTGAAGCGCGAGCAAGCCGGGCCACCGGCTGGTCGCCAAGGCCTTCATGCCGGCGGTCACCAGACGCCTGTTCTCTTCCAGCAGCGGGACCATATCGGCAACGGTCCCCAGAGCCGCCAGGTCCAGGTACTTTCGTAGGTCGGGCTCGCCTCGAAAGCGAAACCACCCGGCCTTTCTCAGTGCCGAGCGGACCGCAACAGCCAGAAAAAAAGCAACACCCACACCGGCAAGACCGCGAAAAGGGAATGTACAATCCGAGCGTTTGGGGTTGAGAACAGGGCAGAGCGGTTCGAAGTCTTCCTCCGTACGGTGGTGGTCGGTGATTACCACCTCGAGGCCTCGACTCATGGCCAGCGCTACTTCTTCCCGGTCGTTTGTTCCGCAGTCCACGGTGACAAGAAGCCCGCGGCGGTTGGCGGCGATGGCCTGGACAGCCTCGCTGTTAAGCCCGTACCCTTCCTGGAATCGATCGGGAATGTAAGAGGAAACCGAGATGGCCAGTTCTCTGAAAAACTGTACAAGCAAGGCGGTGGCCGTGATCCCGTCGGCGTCATAGTCGCCGTATACCGTAATGGGTCTTCCCCTGCGGGCCGCCCACATGACCCGGTCAACGGCTGCGTCCATGTCCTTGAGCATGCCTGGATTGCTCAAACCGGCGAGGGAGGGGTTGAAGAAGGAGGTTGCGGCTTCGGCTGTGGTTATCCCACGGTTAAGAAGGAGCCTGGCCTGCAAAAGGGAAATGCCTGCTTTGTCGGCCAGGCTGGAGGTCTCCGGGGGGTGCGGGCTGACGATCCAGGCTGTTTTCGGAGTCTGCACGTCTCAAAATCATCCGTTGGAGCGTGTGCCGCTCATGACGGATTCGATAATGTCCACGTCTTCAGGCGTGTCCACCTCCGGTGAGTCGTGGGCGGTTTCAACCACACGGATCGAGTACCCGTGTTCCAGGGCTCGAAGCTGCTCCAGTTTTTCGGCTGTTTCAAGGCGGCCCTGGGGAAGCCGGGTGAACGCCCTGAGAAATGCCGCTCGGTAGGCGTACAGGCCGAGGTGTTTGAAATGCACATTGTGGCCTCCTTCGGCGTCCCGGTGGAAGGGGATGGGGTGCCTGGAGAAATAGAGTGCCAGGCCGCGGGCGTCGGTCACCACTTTGACGTGGTTCGGATTCGCCGTTTCCCGCGGGTCGCGGATTCGAATCATGAGCGTGCTCATGGGAAGAGATTCGTCGCCGAGCAGCGGCAGGATCATCTCGGAGAGGCTCTCAGGGGGAACCAGAGGCTGATCGCCCTGCACGTTGACAACGATATCCTTGTTATCGAGCCCGAGTATTTGCGCGGCCTCGGCGATCCGGTCCGTCCCTGATGCATGCGAACTCCGGGTCATAACCACCTTGCCCTCGAAGTCCTTTACACATGCGAATATGCGTTCGTCGTCGGTTGCCACCACCACGTCGGACAGTTCTCCACAAGCGGATGCCCTTCGATAGACGTGTTCCACCATGGGGCGCCCTGAAATCAAGGCCAGGGGCTTGCCCGGGAACCGGGTTGAGCGGAATCGTACGGGTATGATCGCCACAGTTCGCATGGATTGAAAACCACAGCCGATGCCGTTTTCCAGCAGCCGCTTTTTCAGGGGTACTCGTAGGTGGCGCAGGCCGTATCGGACTCCCAGGCGGTAACGCGGCTGATCTTGACGGCGTCGTTGTCGAGCTCCCTGGACAGCGATTCAAAGACGTGCCGCGCAATGTTTTCCGAGGAAGGGTTGATCCGGTCGAAAGGTTTCACCTCGTTGAGCAATTTGTGATCCAGCCTCTCGAGCACACGGTTTGTGGCCGCCTTGACCTCATGGAAGTCGATGAGAAGCCCGTTGTCTCCGAGGTTCTCACCTCGCACAAAGACCTCCATTTTCCAGTTGTGCCCGTGCATATGCTCGCATTTACCACCGAATTCCCGCAACTGATGAGCTGCTGCAAACTGGGAAAGGATTTTCAGTTCATACATTGATCAGTCCCTGCTTCCCTCAGCCTCTTCTTCCGCGTCGGCAAGGGATTCGCCGGCAGGGCCGAAGCGTTTGCCGCATTCTGTGCAGCGGCCGTTTTCGATGATCCCGGTGCACGTGCCGTCAGGGCAGAGAACGC
>CAZEIA010000277.1:0-3274 GCA_964512335.1 uncultured Desulfobacterales bacterium | reverse complement strand
CAGGGAAAAAATCCGGGAGATCAGGTCTCAATACGGACCTCTGATCGACTTCTACGCTGAACAGGGTTATTTGGAGATCGTCGAATTTGCCGAAGTCATGGAGATTAACGGGATCCGGATACACGCGGTCCCTGTGGACCGGGGCGGGCAGGCGGTGTACGTGTACGTCTTTGATGAGGGTGAACGTAGAATAATCTACGCGCCGTGTGACATCAAACCGTTTCCGGAAACGCGAAAGGAAGTTCAAGATCCGGACTGCCTCCTTATTCAGCCCGGCATCTTTGAAGAGGGATTGAAGCACGGCTTTCGCTATCCGAGCGATCATGTGAGCCGAACCACCCTCTACACCTTTGAGGAGACATCAGCTCTGGCCCGTCGAATTGGAGCAGGCAGGGTGGTGTTTGTTCACCTCGAAGAATATTGGAACCGAGGGTATAGAGAGTACCTCGCAATCGAAGAAAAGCTGCCGAACATGAGTTTTGCTTACGACGGCATGCGCGTTGAAGTTTGACAACCAGCCGCGCCCCATAGATTCTTTCCCCGAAGGGGCGCCGGCGTCTACAAGGAGTAATACCATGGAATCATCCACCGCATCCCCCCTCACCCCGGATAAGGGCGGCAAGCCCCTGGAGCAATCAGACCTTATTCGGCGTATTCACCAGGACGCCCTTCGTGTACTGGAAGAAGTAGGCGTCAGGTGTGTATCCCCTGATGTTCGAAGGATTTTTGAAGAGACAGGCCTTGCGGCCTATGACGAGAGCAGGGGCCATCTCCACGTCCTGTCTCCACTGGTGGAACAGGCCCTGAACACGGCCCCGAAGCGGGATTCATACTGGATTCCGGAAAATTCCTTCGGCGTCGGAGGTACGGCCCCTTTTGTCTACGATGACCGGACGGGGGAGCTCATCGAGCCGACCTTTGAGCATCTCACCCGCATAGCCAAGACCGTAAACGAGGCCGACGGAGTCGAGTTCATGGCCCGCGGAGTCCTGCTCAAGCAGCAGGAAGTAAAGGTTATGGACACGATCGTGGAGCATTGCAGCAAACCTGTTTACGTTGCCGCAGTGTCTGAAGAGGGAATTGCCCGGGCCAAGGAGATTCACGAAACCCGAGGCGGCATCACCATCCAGTTCTCCCTTCTCAACAGTCCGCTCCTTCTCATCGAAAGCATGGTTGAGCCCTTTCTGGCTTGTGTCAGGGCCGGGCTTCCCATATACGTCTCCACCATGCCCATGGCCGGCCTGAGCGCCCCATACTCCATGTCCGGCCTTCTGACGCTCACCCATGCTGAGGCGCTGTTCGGCATCACTCTGACCCAACTGGTCAAGCCGGGACTCATGACGGTCCATGCCGGACTTCCCTCAATTGCAAATATACAGAAGAACTATGCCGTAGACCTGGGGCTTGTCTCGCACAACGCAGCCAACCTCCTCATGGAAAAAGTGAGCAAAATGCTGGACCTCCCGTCCATTCAGACGGCCTGCACCACCAGTCAGGAGCACCCCAACAAAAAAGCCGAAGAGGAGGCTGTTGCCGGCTTCGCCATGATGAAAAAGCACGGCTTCCACCAGATGCGCCACTCTTTCGGGTTTTTAAAGGAACTGATCTCGTTTTCAATCGCCAAACTCGAGCGCCACATAGAGCTGATGCATGAGACCGGTCCTGAGCAGGCGCCCGGCTATGACTTCGATGTATATGACGCTGAGGGTTTTGACGTGATCGTTCGAAACGGCAGCCAGGCCAACTACATGCGTGACGACCACACCCTGAAGAATACGGGTAAGGCCTTCTTGCACTGAACGTAATCTCAAACAAAGGGGCTGTTCAGCGAATCGATCTTGCCGCGAATCGCCGCTCCTGCCCGCCAACCACGGCATTTTCCCCTTAACGTCTTGACATTACGGCCTGCATCCTGCGATCCTGCAGATTATCAGGGCTCATATTTTCCTTTGCGTCTCTGTGGGAGATAAAAGGTTTTTTTGGAGGTAGTGCCTACCCATGTGCGGAATCGTCGCATATTTCGGAGACGCTGGGAACAATATCACGCGCGTGCTCACAGCCATGTCGGCCATCATCTACCGGGCCCCTGACAGTACAGGTGTAGGGCTTTTCGGAGATGAACTCGAACCGATCCGCTTGCGCAAGTCCCTGGGCTCGGTTGCTCCACTGGTGGAAGCCCTGATCCATAATCCGGCCTACCCCGATTCGACCGACTGGCTCAAGGCCCTCGCGGAGGATCCGGCCGAGCCACTGCAAAACGCTCAGCGACGGCTCCTCCAATACGAATCCCTGCCGCTGGAAATCCTGGACTCCATGGAAAGGGGTCAGGAAGCCTATTGCTCCTTTGAGGAACTGGTCGCCCCTGACGGGCCGATATCCCTTGAACCGGGGCGTCCTGGAAGGCCGGGGCCTCTTCCCGAAATCCGAATCCGGTCCAGAAAACAGTTCCAGCGGGTGATTCAGGAACTCACCTTTGAATATGACCTCTCTCCGGTGGTCGTTCGCACCTTGATCCGCCGAACACTTGCCGAGGCACTGGAACGTGATGTCCTGGCAGGAACACTGATCGTTCTGCCCCTGGAAATCCTGAATGCGTTCGACCGCCTGTTCGATACCGCCTCGAGGGAAGAGCGCTCGCCCCGGCCGCAGCGTCTTTACGGGGGAACCCAGCCCGATGCGCCATACGCCGAAAGATATCTCTGGCAGTACCTTGTAAGCACACCCTTTCGAGTCCCGTCGGACTTTGACAGGGATGGTGTACGTTGCCTCTTCAGGCTCCTGGACGCAGCCCTGCTCAGTCGAATCAATACCACTCCCGGCCTTGGTGAGGCCGTTCAGGACACAATGGACGGGCTGTGGCCTGAGGGGAAAGCCCTAAGTAAGACCGGCGGGTGGCGCACCCTCTACTGGGCGGAAAAGAGTGTTAATGTCTTCGGCCGGGCGGCTTCAGCCGTCCTGTCCCACCTGCGAAACAACGAACTTCTCCCCGCATCGCCTTTCGCAGGGCATCAAGAGTCACGGCCTGCAAAACCAGGACACGGTCAGGCCGGCCCATTGACGCTTCGCGGGCTCGCTTCTCCGGTGCTCAGCCAGGGACGATGGGCTATGCAGTCTCCAGTCACCCTCAAGAACGCCCACCCCTTCTTCGATCAAATCAAGCAGCGCGCCATCGTGCTCAACGGACAGTTCAGCGGGGACCTGGAAGAAAATCTTCGCCGGTTCCTGGAGCACGTCGCGGGATATGGTTTTCGAAGCAGGAATTCCTCCGAGTACT
>CAZEIA010000276.1:0-3398 GCA_964512335.1 uncultured Desulfobacterales bacterium | reverse complement strand
GCAGACAGCAGATAGCAGGAAAGCATGTCCGTGAGGGCGGCGACCAGCCGCTGTTCATCGATACTGGATTCGTTTATGACGGCGCGGTGGGCCGTCTCCTCCACCGCCAGGTAGACCAGTTCAGCCGCGGCCTCCAGATCACGCACCTGCAAAATTCCGTGCAGCCCCTCGAGGAAACCCCTGACTTCTTCGATGATCCTTTGCTCACGAACACGGTTGAATGCGGCCACATCAGGGTCCAGGAGCTGAAGAACCATGATCTCCCTGTGAAAACCCCGGTGCACGCGATGCGCCTCCATGGTGTACCGGACGAACGTACCCAAGAGTTCCCCGGGCTCCAGGCCCTCTCCGGCCAATCGGCGTCCGAAGCCGAAAATTTGTTCGCGCATGCCTGTCTCCATCCGGACCCAGACACCCATAAAGACAGCCTTCTTGTCGCGAAAATACCGGTAAAATGTGCCCGTAGCCACCCCGGCAGATGCAGCGATCTCTTTGGTGTTGGTCCCGTGGAACCCCTTTTTCGAAAAAAGATCCAGGGCGGCATCAAGGATGCGCCCCTTCTTTTCCTCGGCCCTTTTCTGCCTGGGCTCGTACTCCCCCTTGACCCGTCTCATCAGCACCCCTGGCGGGCGGTCTTTTCCAACAGCACACAGCGCTCGCGAAAGACCCTGGGTCTGGACTGCTCGAAAAACCCGGTCTTCAGGGCAAGTGCAAGTTCCTTCTCGAAGGTCCTTGTCCCCACATGCCCGGCCGGCTCCATGATGAAGAAACGTCCATCAGGTTTGAGCCGTGATAGCAATTCTGCAAACAACCCTGAAATATCGGGTATCTCGTGCAGCACATTGCAGGCCAGGGCAAAATCAATATCCACGTTGAGCCCAAGCGCCTCGGGCCTGCAGCGCAGGGGCCTTATTCGCCGCTCCACCCCTGCTTTTCGGGCCCTGGACAAGGTCTTTTCCAGCATCTTTTCCTGGACGTCCGCTGCTATGACCTCTCCGGTCTCCCCTACCAGGTGCGCCATACCGATGGAGAAGTGCCCGAAACCGGCGCCCACGTCCAGAACGGTCATTCCTTCACAGACGTAAGGCCCCAGAATCTTATCCGGCGGATGAATTGTCCGCCGGATCGGGTTGTCGAAGGTGTATGCCAACCACCAGGGACAGACCCGCCCTATGCGTTTTTTTGAAATCGCCGCTGATCCAGCCATGTACAACACCCTCCTTCACTCGTTGATAGTGCCTTTTTAGGCGACCGGTCGATCACCGGCCAAAACATGAACCTGATTTCATTTTTTGTCAATAAAAAATGAACTAAAGTTCATATTTTCCCGATGAGAGGTGCGGCCTGTATTCGATGCGATATGGGCCATAAGCGGGAAGCGAAGGCCAGCAACAGTCACCGCAGTAGCCCATTACCTTCAAGATAAGGAAAATTTATTGACTTTTGAAAAAATCCGGCCTATTCTTTCATAATATGAGAACTAACTATCTAATTATGAGAATCTACTCTCCGGCGCAAGGCAGTCCGGCCCTTGTCTCGCAGTTTTTGATCTCACAGGATGGACAACATTAAAAGAAAGGCGGCTTTACCCATGGATGACCTCAGAATCGCTGTTGTGGGTATCGGAGCCACAGGTGCCGTTCTGGCTGCGGCCTTGCTGAGCGAGGACCCCGATACGATCCTCATAGACCCCAGACCGGGCCTGGCTGAAGAGATCCTCAAGAACGGCATTCGGGTTTCAGGCGAGGTGAACTACCAGGTCCCTGTTCGTCAATTCTTCGATAAGATCGAAAAGTGCAAGGACCTCAATCCGAATCTCATATTCGTTTCCACCAAGACCTTTCACTTCCCGCAGGTGTTAGCGGAATTAGAGGGGGTGTTTCAAAAGGAGACGAAGATCGTGAGCACGCACAACGGCTTGGGAACTGAGGATCTAATTGCAGAGACTTTCGGGGCTGCAGCGGCGTTTCGAATGTCGCTCAATTACGGTGTCTCTTTGAAGGGACCTTGTGAGGTTGAAATGGCGTTTTTCAATCGGCCCAATCATCTGGGCGCCCTGGCTCCCGAAAACAGTGAAACGGGTTTACGCATGGCTCAAATACTCACTGCGGGCGGCTTGGACACGGAGTATGTCGATGACATCAAACACTATGTCTGGAAAAAGATGATCATGAAATGCACCATGGCTTCCATCTGCGCCGTCACGGACAGGACAATCAAGGAGGCCCTGTCGTTCCCCCCTACCCGGGAAATCGCCGATGCCTGTTTCAGGGAAGTCCTGGCCGTTGCCAGGGCAAAGGGACATGACCTAGATGAGGACTACCTTGCCCAGGCATTGGGCTACCTCGAAAAGGTTGGGGTTCACAAGGATTCCATGTGTGTCGACATCGCCAATAAAACGCGTACGGAAATCGATTTTCTCGGGGGAAAGGTCGTGGAATACGGAAAAGAGACCGGTGTTCCCACCCCCTGTTATGCTACCATGGCAAACCTGGTCAAGGCGATAGAAGACGAGTATCTGGGACATTAACGATATATCTAAAAAGGGTCTTCAGTGATAAACCGAAGCAAGGGGATGCATGTGGGACGCGGGCTCAAAAGAACGTCATCAACTACCCGGAGACGTTAGGGCGGCAGGACAAATCCAGGAAATTCACATTTGCCTAGCTGCGGGTTCCGAAGGACGCGTTCATATTCATGGGATACGGCCCTGTGCGTGAAAGTCTTCCTTCAAATTAATATTCTGGGCAAAGCCGACAAAACGGGCAGGTTCTACCCCGGCTTCAGGATCTTCAAGCTGGGAATCCTTGCAGCGGAAAAATTCTCGTTGATGAAAATAGCCCGTCCCTACCTGGAATCCATAGCAAAGCGTTCTCTGGAGACAGTTGTGCTGGCCATGAGCGACGGCCCTGATCTCCTCTGTGTGGATACTATCGAAAGCCCGAGACCGGTCAAGCTGACGATGAAGAAAGGGGAACGGCTTCCTCTCCACGCAGGAGCCCCTGGAAAGGTCTTGCTCGCTTACCGGGGTCAATCATTTCTTCAAGAAACAATTCTTTTGAGGGGGCTTGGAAAGGCGAACAGGAGGAACACCATCACTGATCAGGGGAAGCTTGAACGGGAATTGGCGTCCATTCGGAGGCAAGGCCATAATCAAAGTGATTCAGAGGTGGATCCCAGGGCTGCTGCTTTAGCTGTTCCCGTCTTTGATCACCAAGGCCTGGCTGTGGGTTCAATTTCGATCATCGGGCCCACGGAAAACCTGTTGAAAACAGATAGACGGGAATTGATACAGATGCTCAAAGACGCAGCAGAGGGCATTTCAGAGAAGTTTGGATATGTCCCGAGTAAATCGGAGGACCCTGCATAGGGTGAGATGAGGGGCTTTCCCCGAGCCT
>CAZEIA010000275.1:0-3415 GCA_964512335.1 uncultured Desulfobacterales bacterium | reverse complement strand
AAGGCGGCCACGCTTGAAAACGAGATCGAGGCCCTGCTTCTGGAGTCTGTGCTGAAGGAACGCGGCATCCCGCACTTTCTTCGAAGCTACCACGACACTGCATATGACGGCCTGTTTCAGGCCCAGAAGGGCTGGGGCGTGGTTGCGGCCCCGGAGGACCGGCTGGAGGAGATTCTTGAGATCCTTCAAGACCTTCGAAAAGACCGTAGCCCGACAACGGACCAGAGCCCCCTCTGACCCGATCGGCCTCCCGGGGAAAGGTTCGGAGCATGGGATCGAGAATCCGCTGAAAGAGTCCTCGTGTGCTCTGTCCGCCGGATTCATTAATTTGTGGGAGGTACAACGTGATTTTCAATACTACAGGCCGGGTCGTGGACGGGTTTTATGTCCTTGGTTCGGCCTCAGTTCCGGTATATCTGCTTGACGGACCTTTTCCGGTGCTGTTCGACGGAGGCATCACCTGCCTGGGAGAGATGTATGTGAAGGCCGTGCGGGCCGTGCTGGGAGATCGGTCCCCGTCTCTCCTGTGCCTGACGCATGTCCATTTTGATCACTGCGGTGCGGTGTCCCGCCTCAAGGAGGCGTTCCCGGGCATGAAGGTAGTCGCCTCCGAGCGGTCCAGGCAGATTCTCGAGCGGCCCAATGCTATTAATCTGATTAGTAAACTCAACCGTGAGGCCGGGGACGCCGTCTTCGGCATTGATCCGGCCTTGCTGGTGGAAGAACCCTTTGAGCCTTTTACCGTAGACATGGTTGTAGAGCCCGGACCAGGCCCGTCCATAGGACCGGATCTCAGCCTCCACGCACTGCACACGCCGGGTCACACCTGGGACTTTCTGAGCTTCCATGTCCCGGAGATAGGGCTTCTGGTGGCGTCGGAGGCTGCGGGTGTATTGCACCCGAACGGTTACGTAGTGACCGAGAACCTGGTGAGCTTCGAGGTCTATATGACCTCGCTCAGGCGTTTGGCCGGGCTCGGCGCGGATATCCTGTGCCAGGCCCACCATTATGTGTTTACGGGCCGGGACGTGGAGGTGTTCATGCGTAAGTCCACTCGAGCCGCCCTGGAGTTCCAGGCCCTGGTGGAACAGGTGTGGGAGGCCAGCGGCGGTAATCTGAAAGAGACCGTCGAACGAGTCAAGGTGATGGAGTATGATCCCATGCCGCTCCCGCGGCAGCCCGAATCGGCCTACCGGATCAACCTCGAAGCGCGCATTCGGGCCGTACTCGATTCCGGTCCGGTCCGGACGGCGGACAAGATCTGAAATGCCTCCCTTGCCGGTTGATCAATCCATTAAATTCACCAACTGCACATGACCGGATGAACGAACCTATCAGGCTGAAAAGGAGTTTTTCTTCCTGGAGATCAGAAGTAATAGGTCGTAAAGAGAAACGCCCGGGCCGGCGCGGGCGTGAGCCGGTCGGTGCCGGGGACAGGAAACCCTTTGAACTCCGTGCCTGTTCTTCCATAGGGAATTGCAGCGCCGGCCGTGATCTGGATATTATGGGCCAAGTCCCAAACGGCCCTCGGCTGGATCAGCCCGGAAGACTCGTCCAGGCGGTGGATCAACGTCAAGAGCACATTGAGGAGCGGGTGGAGTTCCACACTTATGTGCCCGGCCAGATAATAGCGGCCCAGGGCGTGGACCTCTCCCCGTGCCACCCGGTCCATGAGGACCTCGCTGGTCAAGGCCGCAGCCGGGTCGCGTTCGCCGATGCCTGAGTAGTGGAACTCGAGAAACCCGTATATGTTTCGGTTCCACCAGACCCAGGAGTAATCCATGTTTGCTGCCAGAGAAAGAAAGCCGTCCCTCTCCCGCCTGTGTTCCAGAAAGGTCCATGTGGCATCCATCCGCCATACCGCGCTTCCTGCATATCCCGAGACACCCAGGCCTATGACCTCCTCGCCGTAGTGAAGAGCTCCCAGGATGTCGAACTCCATGGTGCCCGAAGAAAAATGTGCTTTGGCCGCCAGAGAGCTTTTGTCCCATTTCACTTCCCCTGATTCCAACGAACGCCGGGGGACATAGATGGCTTGGGCCTCTCCGCTCTTGAACAGGGGAACCCTCGCCGAGATCATGTCGTCCCCGATCTTGTACTCCCGTTCGATGTCGGACGGGGCAAAAGGGTTTACCAGGTCCATGGGATTGAAAAGCATGCCGTTTCCCCAGGTGACCGCCTGGCGCCCTATGCGGATTGACGTTCGTCCCGGCGTAAAGGCCAGAAAGAGACGGTCCAGCCTGTGCGTGAGGCTGTAGCCGTCACGCTGTCGAAGCGTGCGGGTGAGATCCAGGAATCGTCGGTCGTCCTCGGTCTCTGTGCTCAGGATAGAGGACTCGGAAAAGAGATCGGGAAGCCGGCGGCCCAAGTCAGCCTGAGCCTTACTGGTCTTGCCGCCCGACAGCAGCACCTCATAGTGGACCTCTCCATGGACATGGTCAGAGAAAAAGGTCCTGTTTGTGAGGCGGCCTTCAAAGCTCCAGTCCAGGTGAGTGCCTGAATCTGTAAGGCCGTAAAGGGACCGGTCATCCACATGGGAGGCGGATCCCCGTAGCTTGATGTGACCTCCCCATTGCGCTTCCGGGACAGCGGGGAAAGGCTCGGCAGGCGCATCAGCCGCCACAAGAAAGCAGCAGAGAACGAGGGCTTGGAAGAGAACAACCGGCAAGGCCCGAAAGGGGCGGTTTCGAAGGAGTCTCACGAAACGGCCTCCGGGTTTTTCCGCTCGTCCCGCTCCACCTTGCCGTCTCGAATGCGGACCAGCCTTCCGGCATACTCCATAACCATCCGATCGTGGGTGGAGAAGACGAAGGTCACGTTCCTGCTCTCATTCATGCCCCGCATCATGTCCATGAGCGCCCTGCCGGAGGCGGTGTCCAAATTGGCGGTGGGTTCGTCGGCCAGCACTATGCCCGGTCCGGACACAACGGCGCGCGCCACGGCCACGCGCTGCTGCTGACCGCCGGATAGTTCGGCGGGGCGTCTGTTGTAGAGTCCTTCTAGATCCACATCATCTAATACCGTTCTTGCCCTCTCCCTGCGTTCCCGCGCGCCCACTCCCTGGAGCAGCATGACATATTCAACGTTTTCCACAGCCGAAAGTACGGGGATAAGATTGTAGGACTGGAACACGAACCCCACATGATGAAGCCGCATGTCCGCCAGTTCCGACTCGGTCATGGCCCCAAGATCGTTTCCGTTCAAGCGGATCCGCCCGGAGTCGGCCCGGTCTAGGCCGCCGATCAGGTTGAGGAGGGTGGTCTTGCCCGAGCCCGAAGGACCTGCCAGGGCCATGAAATCACCCTTGGGGATGTCCAGAGTAACCCCTGCGAGGGCGGTGATCAGGATCCTGCCCTGCCGGTAGTTCTTGGTAACATCGGTCAATGAGACAATGGGTTCCACATTCATAATCGCA
>CAZEIA010000274.1:0-3436 GCA_964512335.1 uncultured Desulfobacterales bacterium | reverse complement strand
TGGCTTTAGCGATCAGACCCTTGCCGGTTCCCGTCTCTCCAAGAATGAGTACAGGGGCGTCGGTAGGCCCTACCTGACCCACCTTCAAGAGCACTGAGTGAATGGCATCGCTGTTTCCCACAATACCGGGAAATGCCTGATCCGTTTTGATGGTTTCCCGAAGGACAAGGTTTTCACTCTCGAGCTTCTCCTCCAAAATTCGTACTTCCAATAGCGCGTTCTGCAGCTCCTGGTTCGCCCTGACAAGAGAGGATGTCCTTTCAGCGAGTCTTTCTTCGAGCTTTTCATTCATGCCGGCCATGGCCTCTTCGGCAAGTTTCTTCTCCGTGATATCGAGATGAAATATGGCCGCTCCTCCAGGTGCGGCTTTAATATGCCTGGCGCCCAGCAGAAACCATCTTTTCTTATCGGGGCTGTGGCAGGGATATTCATGAAAGAAACGGGGAATACGTCCCGTTATTATGTCCTCAATGGATTGGACCACACCTTCAAGAGAAGGGTCTTCTCTTAGCGCCCTTTGACATACGCCTAAATAGTTGTTACCTGTGCCTGTATAGATAAGGTCGGGATCGCCGTTCTCCTTGGCAAATTGGACCCAGGCATCGTTTACATATATAATGGTCCCATAAGAATCTATAATGGCGATGTTTAAGACTAAAGAATTCAATATAGACTTATAAAAAGACTCATTAAAATGCATATTCATAAGCGATATGTCTCAAAAAAAGAAGTAGTAGCTCTTTTCTTACAATTCAAGACGAAATTAGCATATGAGGGACGAGCGTGAAGAGGGGTGCTGATTTGCGTTGTCGATCTGCAGCTTTATCGTTATGGCTGCCATAACTCTCAGAGTTCTTGGAAGGTTGAGTCGGTCAATCCGTCCAGCATCAGAAAGGATGTCAGTCTAACGGAGATGACTTCGGCCGCTTCACTTTGAAGGAAAACCTTGAGCTTTGGATGGGCCGCGAGCAAGCAGCCCTTGACCGCATCCGTTTCAACCTGGCTCGTAAGCGGTTCATACACCCCGGAAGCGGTGAGCGCCTTGGTCTCAGCCTTCCGGCTTTTTCCATGGGTTTCCCGTGTGTCCACCAGCAGGCTTACCGCCGGGTTCTGCAAGAGATTGCGGAACTTGACCGAATCCCGGTAGGTGGCCATGTACACGTGACTTGCTGCATCATCACATACATAAGCCATCAGCGAACAGTGCGGTCGGCTGCCGCCGACCGTCGCCAGCACGCACGTATCTTGTGAGAGCAGCATTTCCTGCATGATCTTGAGCATGGAAGGATTCCTTTCGAGCCGGAGGTCCTCCCGGCTGAGATAACAGTTTCTTCCGTTAGCACAATTATACCGATATTTGAAGTACGGATATGAAACTGGAGGGGGCGTTGTTAAAATTTCGTCTCGAGGTCATTGAAAGATACCGCATGTTTCCGGGCGGGATCAACGGTCTCTCTGCTAATGGGAAGCCGGATACAAAGCGGTATACACGCCGCATAATACCCTGGATTCAGGACAATGTGTAGGGCCTTCAACTCGAAAAAGTTCTCACAAAACCGCACGGCCTTCTGCGGGTAAGACCGCAAAAAATGACTTAATTGATCTTGACATCTGTTCCCATAGTGTGCATGATAGGAACAGCAATAGGAGGTTTCTTATGCCCAAGACGCGTCTCAATGTGAGCCTTGATCAGGACCTGGCTGATTTCGCCAAGGTTTTTGCCGCGGAAAACCGCACCTCGGTGGCCGAAATGGTCACCCAGTACCTGCTTGCCCTGAAACGCCGGGTCGATGGACAACAGATGGAAACCGTGCTCGAGAATCCCGCGTTTCAACAGGCCATGGCAGATATTCAGACCAAATTACGGGACGGAACCGCTCAATGGCACACCTACGATGAGGTCTTCGGGGACTGATGGAAGTTCGGTTCGAAACCGCTTTTATGAAAGCCGCCAAGAAACATGCTTCCATCAAAAACCTGGTCAAGAAAAAGGTAGATATGATCATTGAAAACCCCGTTGTCGTCGGCGAACCGCTAAAAGGCAACTGGCAAGGTTTCTATTCATGTCCCGTAAAGCACAATTTCATTATCATCTATCTGTATTGCGAGGTCTGCCGCAAAAAGGGCGACGATTCGGTTGTAGTCTGTGCGGATTGCCGCGAAACACCAGATCAGACGATTAAGTTCGTTTTGCTGGGACCCCACGATGAAGCCTACAAGGATTGAGTTGTCCATAAGCATTTTCTGCGTTCCGCGTTCCGATTACCGCGTCCGTTCTTAATTTGTTATTTTCATGATCATATAACTGCCATAAATGACTACTATTATCAATGAATCAGGGCATCAGGGGGTTGGGCCTCCAAGGATGGATTGCGCAGGCTGAACTGCGGCGTAGCCATTGCGAATGCGATAAAAAACCCGACTGACCCGGCTTAATCGTAGCTTGCCCGCGTGGCTTCATCGGCCATGGTGGGAGCGATCAGGGGCTTCCACTCTTCTTTCTCCCATGTGTCCAGGTGTGTGTGCATATCCAGATATTTCTTGGGAATCGGGTGCGTGCCCACAACCACGCTGACGCCGAAGCGCTTTTCCAGAAAGGCCTTGAACGTCTCGATATGGGGGCAGGGCGGATACCCGACAACCAGGCCGGTGGCCAGATGGATGACTTCAGCCCCGTTCTTCACCATCTCTTCCCCGGCATACTCGATGTTGCCTCCAGGACATCCGTCACAGCTCGTGTAGCCGACCAGTTCCACCTCCACGTCCGGATAGATGCTGAAGGCCCCTTCCCGGTTTCTCATGGCCCGAAGGCATTTTCCGCCCGCACACCGGCGATAGCGATCACAGATAATTATCCCGATTTTCCTCTTCTCTCCCATATGGCATCCTTTCGTTGGCTGCAAAGGCATTCATAGCCCGTAAAAGCGTCTCTACACGGCAAACTACTCTTCTGCCCCACTTTCCCAGGCCTCGTCCAGGCGGGCCTCAATGTAGGCGATCAGCGCGTCGTCCCAAGCCTCAAGGTCAAAACACATGGCATCTTCTCCGAGCAGCCCTTCAGGGACAAAATCCGCCTTTCCGTCGGGGTCCTGGATCATCTCACCATAGAAGCATATTGAAAGCCACCGAGGCTCGTCTTCAATTACGTCCACCATGACAAAAAGTTTTCTCTGTTTCTGGTTCTTATGGACCGCTCGGAGGGAGTAAGTAAGCCCTGGCCTGGATATGAAATCCAGTATGGCCCCATCCTTGGTTTCAAGGTATGCCTTGAGTCGCAGAAAGGCCTCCCGGTTCCTTTCCTGCGTATCCTTCCATTCATTAAGAAACGCGTTGAGTTTTTGTTCAACCTCGGCTTTCATGGGTTACTCCTTTTTGTGGGAAATAGTATACACACCCTTCCCAATGGGGATTCAGCCCCCATCGATGATAGTTGTAC
>CAZEIA010000273.1:0-3466 GCA_964512335.1 uncultured Desulfobacterales bacterium | reverse complement strand
GCTTCGGATCCACAAGTGGGGCAACGGATCTCGACTTGCATGATGAGGCCTTCCAGTTTGTTGTGAACACGGCATCCTTTCTTGATTTAATCAAATATAGACATTTATCTTAATAGGTCTGAAATGTTAGGATTCGATTATCTGTATGTGAGTTTTTCGTGATCAGCTTCTTTTTGTTGAATATACTGATCTTGCTGCTGGCAACGGTACAGTGAAACACCCGGTAAGCCCGGCGCACTTCATTCATACCTGCCAGGGAGATGATCTGCCGGTACCCGTCCAAACAACACCTGAACACAAATCCAACCGAAAAAACACTCCGGACTCACTAAAACCTTACCAACTCCTTGTAATCCTGTGTCAAGTGCTAAGGCAGGAATTCGTCATACCATTCCTCATAACAAGGAGGGTGCCGCGTGACCACTTCAACTACAACGGAAAGGAACGCACTTGCCCTGGACGTAAACACCAACAATGCCTTTGTCGCGATGCTTCTCAGCGCGGCAAGGCAACCCATAGAACGCGTTCTTTACCTGAAACGAATCAGCTCCTTGTACAGTAAGGTCTCCGGGTCGCTCTCAGGCAGAGATTTTCTTGAGCAGGCGCTCGAGATACTGCGGATCGAAAAATGCATCAGCCCCGGGGACATGGAGCGCATTCCCACCGAGGGTCCGGCCGTTCTGGTATCCAATCATCCCTATGGCATTGTGGACCCCATGGTCATCCTCTCCACAGTCCTGTCGGTTCGCCCGGACGTGAAGGTAATGGGCAATCAACTGCTGAGCAGGATTCAAGAGCTGAGAGATATACTGATCCCCGTAAACCCATTCGGAGGAAACCTAGCAACAAGAGACAACACACAGGCTGTCAGGAGATGCCTGCGCATTCTCAGGGAGGGTCAAATGCTGTGCATGTTCCCTTCCGGTACAGTATCCCATCTGTATGTCCGTCCCGGGCCTCCCCGCATCATGGACCCTCCTTGGAATCCCATGGCCGCTCGACTGGCCTGCAAGACGGGCGCCCTTACGGTACCGGCCTACGTGGCAGGCAGAAACAGCCTCCTGTTTCAGATGGCGGGCCTCATCCATCCCATGCTCAGGACCGCACTTCTTCCGAGAGAGACCCTCAATAAACTCGGGGTGAGCATTCAGGTGCGCATAGGCTGTCCTGTTTCAGCAGATCGCCTTCAGCGAATTCCTGACGATGAAGAAAGAATCGGACTTCTTCGATCCCGCACATACCTTCTGGCTGAAGAACGTAAAAACATTCAAAGGTCCTTTCCGGGCCGGTCTCGAACTCCCAGGCTGATGTCTCTTACTCGTCCCCAGGCGCCGGAACGACTCGCCCGAGAAATGAGGGCCCTCCCGGCCGAACAGATCCTTGCTCAAAACGAGACATTTCTGGTGCTGAGGGCGGAGGCAGGACAAATACCAACCATGCTCGAAGAAATCGCCCGGTTGCGGGAGCATACCTTCCGACAGGAGGGAGGCGGGACCGGCAAGTCAATGGACATGGACCGCTTTGATCTCCATTACCAGCAGCTGATACTGTGGAACAGAGAGAAACAGGAGGTGGCCGGGGGATACCGCATGGGCCTCTCCCAGCAGATTCTTCCGGTTTTCGGCCCGCGTGGGTTCTACACGAGTACTTTGTTTCACTATGACAGGCGGTTCCTGGACCGGATCGGGCCGGCCATAGAGCTTGGGCGCTCCTTTGTCAGGGAGGAGTACCAGAAGAACTACCAGCCGCTTTTCCTGCTCTGGAAAGGCATTGCACGATTCGTATCCCTTAACCCGGAGTACCGCCATCTCTTCGGGCCTGTCAGCATCACCCGTGCCTATCAGGGCCGCTCTCTTCAAATCATGGTGGCGTTTCTCAAAGAAAACGGGAAGTTTACTGACCTGGCCCGGCTTGTCCGGCCCAGACGACCCTTCATGCAAAGAGGCCTGAAATCCCTGGAGGTCCTCAGTGCAGTGAAGACACTGCAACACATCCGGGACCTGTCGGATCTAATCTCCGAGATCGAAGAGGATCGTAAAGGCGTGCCGGTGCTCATCCGTCAGTACATGCGGCTCGGTGGCGAGGTGCTGGGATTCAATGTAGACCCTGATTTCAGTGACGCCCTTGACGCCCTGATCCTGGTGGATCTCGGCCGCACGCAGCAAAGAACCCTGGCCAGATACATGGGAAAGGAGGCGTCCGAAGCCTTCCTCCAAACCCACACAGCCCGTGAAATGGCGCAGGCAAATGGATAACAGGTAATTCCAAGAGGAGGTTTGGAAGATGAAACCCAAAGTCATGAAGGCCGACCTTCATGTTCACTCAAAGTATTCCACCCGACCGTCGGAATGGATTCTTCGTAAAATCGGCTGTGCCGAGAGCTACACCGAGCCGGCACGGCTCTATTCCATGGCCAAGGCCCGGGGCATGTCGTTCGTGACCATAACGGATCACAACACTATTGCCGGAAGCCTGGAAATTGCGCACCTCGAAGGTGCATTTGTGAGCGAGGAGATAACAACCTATTTTCCGGATGACCGCTGTAAGCTCCATGTGCTTGCCCACCGTATTACCGAGGACCAGCACTTAGAGATCTCCCGCCTTCGGGAGAACATCTTCGAGCTTATCCCCTTCCTGAACCGTGAGAACATCTACCATGCCGTTGCCCATCCCCTATACAGCATCAACGACCGTCTCACAGTGGATCACGTGGAGAAAATTCTTCTCCTGTTCAATACATTCGAGCTGAACGGATCCAGAGACGATCACCAGAACAGGGCACTCGCTACTATCCTGTCCGGGATAACCGAGGAGGACCTGGACTTTCTGGAGGAAAAACACGGGATCG
Source organism: uncultured Desulfobacterales bacterium (assembly GCA_964512335.1). Lineage (GTDB taxonomy): Bacteria > Desulfobacterota > DSM-4660 > Desulfatiglandales > HGW-15 > JAIPEI01. Next base: position 618 of record CAZEIA010000273.1, on the reverse strand, counting down.
CTCCTTTCGGTATCACTCCCTGGAAAAAGCGCCTCATAGGAGGGTCGGACGACCACAGCTCGCTCAACATCGCCTGCACCTGGACCGAGGTGGAGGGTGCGGCATCTGTTGATGAATTCCTGGCGGGAATAGGACAGAATCGCGCACGCGTTGACGGAAGTGCTTCTTCGCCCAAGACTCTTGCCCGCAACCTCTACAGCATAGCCTATAGGTTTTACCGGGAGAAGCTGACTCTGGATCGTTTTGTCAGCCGGGAACTCCTGTTCCGGTTTGTGAATCGCGCCCTGACCCCTGAAAGCGAAGAAGAGGAAGGTCTCGTGGAGCGGTTCAAGACGACACTGGCCGCACACATACCCCACATATCTTTCCACCGCACGAATCCTGATCCACTGACAGACCTCCTTCAAAGAGAGGCAAAGGCTGTCATCGAAGGCAACGATCAGGTGAAGGGTTTTCTCAAGCAGCCGGCAAAGGGAAGAATTGATGGGTCGGAGGCCTGGTACGGGTTTGTGCTCGGCATATCGGACAAGATCCTGCGGCAGCTGGCCGATTCAATCATGAGCAGCCTGTCCGGCGCAAACCTCTTTCACATGTTCAACACCATCGGATCGGCCGGAT
>CAZEIA010000272.1:0-3512 GCA_964512335.1 uncultured Desulfobacterales bacterium | reverse complement strand
AGGCGGCCGAGCCCTTTGCTCCTGAAAGGCGGCGACACCTCCACATACACCAGATAATAACAGGGTATGGGTTTTCTCAGGTAGAGCATGTTGAGGCGGCCCAGGTTTTCTCCGGTCTCCGCGTTAATCTCCAGGACGCCGAAGCCGTTATGGGATTTCTCGGGTCTGAGCGGATTTACCCGGGCCCCTTTGATGGTCCGGTCCACCAGGTGCCATAGATCACTGAAGAGGTCCGCCACCACAGGGGAACTCTCCTCCCCGGATCGCGCGCCCTCGTCAATAAGCCCTATCAGACCGAGCCGCTCGTTGAGCCCGAGGCTCGCTGAGCCTGACCGCTCCGCACCCTTTTCCTTTTTGTTGTCGACCGCCCCTGCACCATCAGGCATTTCCGTCCTCCCCACAGGCGATTTCCACCTTGAACGCTCACGAAAAAAAAGAGGCGGAGCATGTGCTCCGCCTCATTCTGTTTTCCCGGTTTTATTGTCGGGCTTTTGCACACACTCAGGCCATCCGGGTTCTCCCGGTAAAATAGATAAAATAAAAGCCCTGAGTGTGCATGAAATTCATGACCGGCAACAAAGCTCCACATAAAAAAGATAAGAAGAATTATGCCAGACAAAATTCTACTGTCAATTATTTTTTCGTGAAAGGCAAAAGAATTCCATGAGCGTTTGGGCTCAACCAAGATCCGCGCCGTAGACGCTTCTCAGGAATCCCTTGAAGGCCTCCCAGTTGTTGAAGATGTTCCTCGGATCCTCAAAGACCGTCTCAAAGGAGACAACCACCTCCTCAGAGTCCTTGTATCTCTCGGGGACGCATTCCAGCATTCGATCGTATGCCAGGGCCTCCATGTAGTTGGCCACGGCCTCCGGCGTAAAGTACTCCAGCCGAACCGGATCCTCCCGGACCGCTCGAATAAAGACGTCCGCCCCGGCCTCGCCGCACTCCACCGCCTCGACAAGGGCCTCCCAGGATGTGTAAGGACCCATAGGGCTCTCATCCGGTTCCGGTTGGAAACACCCGCACCCGGCAGCCGGCAGGATCAAAAGGACAAACAGCGCGATTCGTCCCATACGTCATCCCCTTTTCGTTCAACCGAATTATATCCGGGCTTCACGCCTGTTATATGTGATTCACTCGTTCGGTTCAACCCAGACGATATGACTCTTGTTCAGGATGAGGATCTTACCCGAACCATCGCGCGTCTCCACGTCGGTAAGCACCACAAAAGGTGACTCCGACCGCGTGAAGAGATCCGATACCCGGTCCTTTATGCCGATGTTTATCCTGCCCATCAAGGTCGAACCGTCCGTGGTCTTGACCGTTACCTTCCTGTATTCCTTTTTGAATGTCTCCACCGCCATGGGCTCGTCCTCCTTCCATCAAACGGCTTATCCGGGGGCACGCTGTCTTGCGGATCAATCCCTGTACCGTGCCGGAACAATCCGGGCTTCAACCGCGGCAGGGGATCGAAAATAGAGTATAGGAAATGTCTTCAGGCATTGCAATACATCGAAAGACGTTCAAGGACCTCTCAGGCCCCATCAGGCCTCGCGGCAACCACCTTTGCAAGTTCTTTCGCATCCGAGACGTCCAGATGCACGTCCCTCTGGGGAAACGGAATCCCGATGCCGTGCTCTTTGAACCGGTCCCACACCTCCAGGAGTATCTTGCTCCGCACGTTCATGGTCCCGTTCTGAGGGTCCTCGATCCAGAACCTGAGTTCCAGATCAACGGAGTTGTCTCCGAACCCCATCAGGCGGCACACGGGCGCCGGATCGTCGAGGACCCGGTCCATGCCCCTGGCCGCCCCCACCACGAGCTCTATGGCCTGATGCGGATCCGCCTCGTAGGAGATCCCGATGGGCACCTTGAGCCGGATCTTCCGGTTGGAGAAACTCCAGTTTATCACCTGTTGGGTGATGAGGTCCTCGTTGGGAATCAGGAACTCCTTTCCATCCCTCGTGACCACGGAGACATAGCGGCCCCGAAGGTTGCTGATCCAGCCGTACACGTCCCCCATCTGGATCACGTCGCCGGGCTTGATGGACTTGTCGAGAAGCAGGATAACGCCGCTGACGAAATTCCCCACCACCTTCTGAAGGCCGAAGCCCACGCCGACACCCACGGCCCCGCTGAAGACCGCAAGGGCCGTGAAGTCGATGCCCACGCTGTTGAGTGCAACCAGAAAAATTACGGTGAAGAGCGTGATCTTGATGATCTTACTCAGGAGCACAGTGGTGGACGGGGTCAGGCCGGAGACGGTCCCCAGCTTCCGTTCAGCCGTTTCCCCGAGCCAGCTCCCTATGCGAAGCAGGGCCAGGAGGACTATCGCGGCCTTGAACAAGGAAAGCACGGTCAGTTGAACCTTGCCGATACTGAACCCTACGCCGTCCAGAAAGGCCAGGGCCGGACCCAGCGCGCCCACGATGTGGAGGGCGGCCAGGACCCAGGCGGTTATGGCGATAAACCTGGACCAGGTGCGGTCCAGGAGCACTGACGAGAAGAGCCTTATGGTCAGCCAGGCCACCAGGAGGGTCTGAACGATGCCCAGGAAAATGGCCTCTCCGCCCACCTGGCGCATAACAAGGGAGGCAATCCAGATCAGAACAATCACGGCGCCCACCGGAACGAGTTGAACGGCCCTGCGCACGAGCCGGTCCAGCCGGGTCCCGGACTTCAGCCGGCCTTCAATACGGCCTTCCAGGTACTTCCTCACAGGCCGGCCGAGCAGTGCGCCCACGGCCAGTGCAGCCAGGATCACCAACGCCTGAACCAGCATGGCCGGCGTGAACACGCGTTCCACCAGCCACTGCCATCCCTCTGTGACCCATGTCAGAATCGTTTCCTGAGTCAGGAGTTCGTTCATGATCTCTCCTTCGGGGTACGGGCGCGGGTTTACATCCCGTCAATCCGCTCATGACCTCTGCGCCCGAATATCCGGTCGGCATCCGGGATCATACAGGAATCGATCCCGGGAGGCAAATCCTCAGGAAAGCCCCCAACCGGAGGCGTCAACTCTTTAACGTGCTGGCGAACCCGGAGAGGCTGTGGTATGGGTGTTTCTCGAGTCGGAAAGAGAAACGCTTTTTTCGGAGGACGGCATGGGACTTCTGAAGCTCTTTGCAGGAAAGACCCCGAAAGACCTGGAAAACAGGGGTGACGGCCTTTTCAAGGCAGGAGAGTACGGGCTCGCCAAGATGGAGTATGACAAGGGGCTGGACAAGTGCCGCAAGAAGTCTCCCCGGGACACGGAACAGGAAAAGCGCCTTGCTGACAAGGTCCGAAAGACTCGCGAGGCACTTGCCCTGCAGCACAAGCAGGAAGGCCTGGAAATCCTGGAGTCCGACTATGACGAGGCCGCCGAGGAGTGTTTCCGGCTTGCCCTGGCGCTCACAGAGGATCCGGACCTGGTCCGGGAGCTCAAGGCCCTTGTTGAACGGACCCGGCAGCGCAGGAAGCTGGAAGTCGTGCCCCCGGACCCCGACGCCGACCTCTTTGAAAATGACGGC
>CAZEIA010000271.1:0-3523 GCA_964512335.1 uncultured Desulfobacterales bacterium | reverse complement strand
GTATCCGTTTTCCTCGTTGGTGTAAGTGAGACGCTCGATCTGGCCCCGCAGTTCAGCCAATATCGCTTTCCCCCGTGCCGGGCTGTTTCCCGGTCCTATGTGCAATTATCGCTTAATTTCTTGTTTTTTTGAAAAGAAAAGTCTTTCTCGCAAGGCCGCAAAGATCGCGAAGCCGACAAATTTGTAATGCGGGCCGTCGCCTGCAAGCAAAAAGAGGTGCAGCCTCCTCCGCCAGCCTCTGTGCGGGCACAAAGACATCATTGCCATGGCAGCCTTTCGGAACGTAGCCACTAAAATTTACGGCGTCTTGGCAGGAGGACCAGGGTCAGTCTATCGCTGGAGCCGTTCATGGCAAGGGAAATCAGGGCCTGGGCACGACGTGAGGCCCGTTCCAGATTGCCTCGTCGAGGCCGGAACTCCTTTGTACACGCCGGGAGACGGCGGCCCTCAGGACTTCTTCAGACGCCCATATCTCCACAAAATTTCTTGCGCGGGTGACGGCCGTATAGAGCAACTCCCGTGTGAGAACCGGGGAAGGACGATCGCCCAGAATAAGGAGCACTCGGTCGAATTCCGATCCCTGGCTTTTGTGCACGGTCATGGCAAAGGCGGTTTCGTGTTCCGGAAGGCGCATGGGGTGGAGGCCGCGAATCTCCCCGCCCGCTCCTGGAAACCAGGCGAAAAGCTCCCCTCCTTGACCCTGCGGGAGAACAATTCCCACGTCACCGTTGAATACCTGAAGCTCGTAGTCATTGCGCACAATGAGGATGGGACGTCCGGCGTACCAAGGACCCCTTGGATGAATAAGCCCTTCAGAGGCGAGAGATCGTTCCACTATTCTGTTGACATTCTTTGCACCGTAAGGACCCTCCCTCAGTGCGCAGAGGATGCGGAGCCTTTCAAGGGCCTGAAGCGCTAGGGCCGGGTCGGTCTCATGCATGATTCCGGCTGTAAACTCCCGCGCAAGACGCCTGAGGGCCGGACCCAGCTCATTTCGGCCCGGGACGGATGACCAGTTTATGTCTTCGAGGGAGCCGCCCTGCAGCAATGATATGACGGTATTCACATCCCCCTCGTTGAAAAGGCGGCTGATTCTGCCGAGTCCGGAGTTGCTGTCGAAACGGTAGCTCCTTTGAAGGACTACGATGCTGTCTTGAATCGCGCGCTTACCGTGAAGATCCTTCGGGTGGGGCACCGGCAGTCCGGTCCCTTTCTGCAGGAGCCTGCCGAATCCGGAGGAAAAACCGGGATATTCATTTCTGCCGCAGATGTCGCCCAGGACCGACCCTGGCTCAACCGAGGCAAGCTGATCACGGTCTCCGACAAGAATCAGTTTTGCATCGCGGGGGATGGCCTGGACGAGCTTGGACATCAAGGCCAGGTCGACCATGGAGGCCTCGTCAACTACGAGGACATCGATCGGAAGCTTATGTTCCGAGTTATGCCTGAAGTAGGGTGATCCGGGAATGGTACCCAGGAGTCTGTGGATGGTCGTGGCTTCGGTAGGTATGAAAGACCCTGATGCGGTCCGGCGGACTGCTTCACCCAGACGCGCAGCCGCCTTGCCTGTGGGCGCAGCCAGTGCTGTTCGGAGGGGCGGGCCTTCATTGCCGCGGGTCTCTTGAAGGAGGGCGAGGATTCCGGTTATTGTCGTGGTCTTGCCTGTCCCCGGGCCGCCCGAAATCACCAGGAAACGGCGCAGGGTTGCGGCGCAGGCGGCGATTTTCTGCCAGTCCAATTCGTCGTTTCGGCCGCTGGATGAAGGGAAGAGCCGGGAGAGGGCCTTTCTGAGTGATTTGAGGTCGGGAAGCCTTGCCTCCAGCGAGGCCCGATCGCGGATCCATCGGGCGAGAGTATCCTGGTAGGTCCAATAGCGATGGAGATAGAGGCGTTCGTGTTCGTCAAGGATCAGGGGAGTGAAATCACCGGGGCCACCCACGACCGCGGTCCGCCGAAGCCGGTCCGTCCATGGGCCGGCTGAAGGAAAACGCGGAATGCCGGCCGGCCGGCCCTCGGGAAAGATCGTCTCTTCGCTGCGCCTGAGTTCAAGGCAGACGTTTCCGTCGCGTGTGGACCGGCTGGTCAAAGCCGCAGCCAGAAAAAGCTCCTCTGAATCTGCCGCTTCCGCCAGCTTTGCCATAAGCCCGGCGAAACGGATGTCCAGTCCGGACACTGCCCCGTGTTCGCAGAGTGCGTCAAGAATGTTGTGGGTCGGGAGATCCATGTGTGTCCGTTTGATGCGGTTTCAGCCTGCTGGCTGGGAACCTGTGGGGCCGCAGTCCGGGATCAGCGTCTCTCTCAAGTCGTGAATAAGGTGCTCTGGAGGCAAGGTCCCGAATACTCCTGACCCGGGCCCTCGGGCCGGATCCACCCCGCGAAGAAAGATATAATAGACCCCTCCGAAATGCGTTCGGTACTCATAGTCTTTGACCCGGAGTGAAAGATATCGATCCAGGGCCAGGGTGTACAGGAGGTACTGCAAGGAGTATAGTCCCTCCGCCATTGCCGAAGCGATTCGCTCCTGGCTGTAGTCGTCCATTGCAGCACCCAGGTTATTGGATTTCCAGTCCACGATGTACCATTGGTCTTCGAATCGAAAGACCAGATCCACAAAGCCCCTCATGAAGCCTCTGACCGGCGAAAACCGGAGCCTCCCAATACTTTCCGGTAGTGGTTCCGGAAGCGCTCGGCCTGCGTGGGGAGCCAGGGCCTCCCGTAATAATTCCGGTGATACGCGGTTCAGGGGGAAGAAGAAAGAAAGCTCGTTCAGCCGGTCCTTTGTGGAAATGCGATTGAGACGAAGGCCCTCGTTTTTCGGGTCCAGTGGGGAGGAGATCAAGTCGCATACCATGCGGCTTACCGTCTCTTCCCAGGCCGGATCAAAACCGTAATCCCTGAGCCCTGCCTGAATTGTCCTTGAAAGGGCGGATGGGTCCGGATCCATGAAGTCCAGGGATTCGAGTATCGAGTGAAGACATGTTCCTGAACGGGTCCCTGCAGGGAATCCGCACAGGCCGGCCGGCTTCCTTCGGTCCGTAGGAGTCCCGGCCGCGTCATAATCAAACCCGGGAGGGAAATCCGGTTCAAAGTCATAATCAGGGGTTTCCATGGCATGACGCCGGCTGGAGGTGAGGGAGGAAAAGCTGGTGATCCCCCAGGACCGGTCGATTCCGCCGCGAAAGCTCCTGGAGAAGAGATCCGGCATATTTTCCGGCCGGACAGGGGAAAGGTTCAGGGTCTCGCCGGGGAGGGGGGCCAGAAGAATCGATCCGTTCGAGGCTTGCTCGAGGGCCTTGAGGTCTGCACGCATGCCGGATGTATCAATCTCTGCGAACCGTGAGGCGCATGCCTGAACCGGTGATTTTTCCGGTTCCGGGTGACGTGTGTGGAACAGGTATGCCGGGGCCGAGGTGTCGGCCTTGTTGAAGCGCCCCCAGACCGTGTAACAGCGGTTTCGCGCCCTGGTGAAGGCCACGTAGAGTATCCTCAGGTTTTCGGAGAGGTTCTCCTGTTCGGCCAGGCT
>CAZEIA010000270.1:0-3566 GCA_964512335.1 uncultured Desulfobacterales bacterium | reverse complement strand
AAAAAGAGCGGCAACCGCCGCCTGATGGCGTAGAGCACCGGGTCCGTCACCGAATAAAGGAAACGCACGATAGGGTTGTACGGGTCGGGATTAACCCAGGAGATCACGGCCCGGCCTATTATGAGCCACATGTAAAGGGTCAGGGCGATGTTCAGTATTTTTGCAACGGCTATCAGGAAGTTGGACAGTACAAACATATGTGCTCCTCATCTATGACTAAAAGAAAGGCTGTTTACCACAAGGAAAAAAAGAGCTCACCATGAAGGACATTGTTTATTGCAAAAGACAAAGAAATAACCACGAAGAAAAGTGTTCATTGCAAAAGATAAAGAAATTACCACAAAGAACACTGTTTATTGCAAAAGACAACGGAACTAAAACGAAGAACACTGTTCACTGCAAAAAAAGAAATTACCACGAAGAACACGAAGAGCACGAAGAAAAGATTAAAAGATGGGATAATTAAAACCATTAAATGCTATATAAACAGGGCTTGATTTCTTTCTTTGTTTTCTTCGTGCTCTTCGTGCTCTTCGTGGTGCGGCTTTATCTCGTTCGATCTGAAAAATCAAGCCCCGTGAGCGTGCCGTGGCACCGGCAGGCGGTGCCGATGAGGCATTTATCAGCGCCGGAATCCAGGACGCGGGCCCGAAGGCCCAGCAGGTCTTTCACGCTGTACCCGCCAAGACCGGGGGCAAGCTGGCGGCTTTGAATCACGTGGACGCCAAACCCCGGTACGTTCAAGGCGGCGAACACTTCGTAAAGGGGTTGTCTGATCTCCCCGGTCACGGTGCAGCCGTTTTCAGGTTCCGGGCAGTCCTCGGGGCACAAAAAGTCCGCGTAGCTCACGAGGAAAGATTCCTGTTCCGTGATCCAGGTGTGGGGTAGACACGCCTTCAGGTATTCCGGTACCGCTATGATTTCAACAGAACCTGCCGGGCTGAACGCGCGGCGCAGCCATTCAGCGGCGAGGTGGATCGGGACGGCCGGGACGATCATTGTTTCAGGGGCGAGGAGAGAGATCTTGCCGACGAGGAATTCGACTCCATCCTGCCTGGTTTTTCGGACCGGCAGGCCAGAGATGTCGTCGCCGAACTCCTCGGCCCTGTCAACCACCCACACTGATATATCGGGTTTCCTTGTGAGGATTCGAACAGCCCTGGTGCCGAACCGCCCGGCGCCGATCACTACGACGAGTCCTTCCCCGGTATTTTCAAGGGAAGCACTGTCGGGATCGGTGCCCGTTGATATGGCGGGTTTTCCGGAAGTCATGGGGCGGTGCATGCTGAAGCAGGTCATAAGCCGGGTTCTGTTCTCCTCCGGGACATGCACGGAACCCCGAGGAGAAGGCGACCATTCATCTAGCCCTGGTGTTGCCACCGGGGTCGAGCAACCAACCCGGAAGCTCGGGCGGACCACCCTCCAACGCTTCCCTATTCGGTCTTGCTCCGGGCGGGGTTTACCTAGCTCCCGCCGTCACCGGCGGGACTGGTGAGCTCTTACCTCACCGTTTCACCCTTACCCCGTCAAGGTGGCGAACACCCTGCGGGGCGGTCTGCTTTCTGTGGCACTTTCCTTCCCGTTGCCGGGACTGGGCGTTACCCAGCGCCCTGTCCTGCGGAGCCCGGACTTTCCTCCCTCCCGCCAAGTGTGCGGGACGGCGGCCGCCTGTCCCGCTCCAGCACGCACCAAGGCTCCGTGCGCCTCGTCATTAATGTTAACGCACTTCAGGAATTTGTCAAATCCTGGAAAAACGCGTCCTCGCCCCAGTAGATGATTCGGTTGCAGTGCGGGCAGCTTGTGAGTTCTTCACACTTCATGAGCTCGTTGAACATCTGGGGCGGGATCCCCATGTTGCAGGTCTTACAGACGCCTTCTATCACCGGACTCACGGCATACGACCCCAGCCGCTCCCGCACGATTTGATAGTGCCTCAGAAAATGGGGATCGGCCCTTTTTGAGATACCTGAGCGCTTCTTGTTAAGTTTTGCCAGCTCCTTTTCAAGAACGAGCAGCTCTTCCTGAGTCTCTTTCCTGTCCTGCTCAAACCGCTCCTGCAGGGCGTTGAGCTGCTCCTTGTTCTGCTTGCATCTCTCCGTCACGAGTTCCAGTTCCTCTATGTGCTGTATGATGTTGTCTTCCAAAAGCGCTTTCTTCTTACTGAGGGCCTCTATCTCTTTGAGGGCTGAGGTGTATTCCTTGTTAGACTTGATGTTGGAGAGCTTCTCGTTGCCCTTACGGATCTTTTCGTCCAGTTCGTCCACTTCGCGTTCCAGGGAGCGCCTCTCCGATTTGACGGCCTCGAGACGTTCATCGTCCTCCTGAAAGCCCTTTGATGTGAGCTCCATCTCGTCGGACAAGGCCTGGACCCGCAAAGGAGCTTCCGCTTTTCTCTTTTCCAGGTTTTTGATCCGGTTGTCACAATTCTGGAGTTCAATCAGTACCTTGATTTTTTCCTTCAACTTGCCTCCCCTCTGTTTCAGCGTTCCGTGGTTCCCGAAAGATACGGGGCGCCGTTTTTATGCGCCTGCCTGAATTCGAGCCTCGCCCTTTTCCGGCGGAAGAGTGCAGGCTTATGCTATTGGTGCCGCATAGGCGGTGATTCTCCGCTAAAAAATTCCACTTCGATATCTCCATGACCCGCAGCCTCGAGACGGGTTTTGAAGGAGCCTCGAAATTCCTTCATGGCCGCCTTTTCAGTGTGAAAATGCCCGGCGTCGATTACGGCCACACCGTGGCTGAGGGCGTTTAACGCATCGTGGTGCCCGATGTCCCCGGTAATCAACACGTCGGCCCCCCTTTTCCCAGCAAACGGGACCATGCCTCCTCCGGAGCCGCCCACCACAGCCGCGGAATGGAGGATTTTTTCAGCCCGACCGACCACTCCCACAGTGGAGACTCCAAGGACCCGCTTTACATGGGCCACAACATCCGAAAGAGGACTTGGGTCCGGGAGCGTCCCCACCCTGCCGATTCCCTCCTCCGGACAAGGGTCGTCACGGACGTCGAGCACCTGGACTTCCTCCAGCCCGAGAAGACCGGCCAGCAGGTCGTTTATGCCTCCGCGGGCCGCATCCAGATTGGTGTGGGCTGAAGCCACTGCAATGCGGTTAAGGACCGCTTTGTGGAGGACGTTTCCGGGGTAAAGGTCGGGTTGGATGGAAGAAACCGGTTTGAAAATAAGGGGGTGGTGGGTGAGCAGGAGATCGGCCTTGATGCGGGATGCCTCTTGAACGGCCTCCAGGGTTGGGTCCAGGGAGATAAGGATCCGGCCTACAGGGTGGTCCCGGCCCCCCACCTGTAGGCCGGGGTTGTCCCAGGCCTCGGCAAGCCGCCTCGGTGCGATCTCCTCAATGATTTCCAGGATATTTTCGAGCCGGGGTTTCACCTTTCCATCCCTATCCTCGATTGAAGGTCAAATGCAAAGGGCGCACCCTGGTAGGTGCGCCCTGGCCGGTAATCCTAGGCGGCGTAGTCGTTTCCTTTCAGAAATGTTAACTCAAACATAATGTTGGTGGGCCCACCTGGGTTCGAACCAGGGACCTACCGGTTATGAGCCGGTGGCT
>CAZEIA010000269.1:0-3595 GCA_964512335.1 uncultured Desulfobacterales bacterium | reverse complement strand
ATCAACCCGGACTGGCAAATCCGCTGTGCCCTTTTACCAGCCGGTTATTCTAATTCTCAAGTATTGCTCTGCAACAGTATTGCTCTGCAATCCTTCTATTTTCGCCCTCTGTTAGATTTCGAGTATACGATAAGCTATACGGGTACGCCACAAGCTTCTTTCCTTTGCACCGATGCCCTCGCCAATCTCGGTGGCTTAAGATACCGCACTTACTTTAGCCTTAAGAATGCTCTGTTCAATCCCTCAAATGGCAGAATAATGTAAGCGGATGCTATTATCGGGGAGCTACTTGCTCCAGAGGCTCTTGGGTTCCCAAAGCCTCTCCCAGGTCCTGCCCTCCGGCTGCTGCCGGACTTTCTTCTGAAAATCATGTCTTCCCCATAAATGAACGCCGCTCAGGGCAAAGCGGGGGCCGCATGCCGCTAATATCAAAAAACTATTGACAATGACAGTAGAAGTGTTAAAAACAGGTGTTATGAAAAACGAACCAAAAAAATTCACGTTGGATGAACTCTGCACCCTGGTGGAGATGAATAAGCGGAAAATCCGCTTCTACATGCAGAAAGGCTTGGTCGACCGGCCTGAAGGGACCGGCAGGGGCGCCCGCTATTCTCACAGGCACCTGGAACAGCTTCTTAGTGTGCGCAAATGGAAAGATGCCGGTTTGTCCCTTGAGCGCATACAGGATTTGCTGGAAAGCGACGATGAAGCCGCCCGCATGGACAGAGCCCTTCCCCCGCCAAGGCCCAGAAGGCCGGGAGCAGTCGAGGTATGGAGCCACGTTCACATCGCAGACGGGGTTGAACTGCACATTGAACCTCAGCGCTCAGGCCTGTCTCCGGAACAGGTGAGAGCCCTTTGCCGGGCGGTTATGACACAATTTGAGGACATCAAATCAAAGGAGCCGGGGGATGATGTATGAGCAACTGGAATACGGGTTGAAGACGGGCACAGGGGAGCTGATTGCTCTTCAGTCAGTCGGGGTGGAGGTGGAATTTCATGAACTGCTCTGTGAAACATCCATGACCCAAACCTATCGAAATGGGGAAGACAAGCCGATTGAGGCCGTCTACACATTTCCCCTGGCTTCTTCCGCTGTTTTACTCGCCTTGAAAGTCAGCATCGGGACCCGGGAATTACAGGGTGTGATCGTGGAAAAATCCCTGGCTGAGGCCGACTATGAAGAGGCCGTAACCGAAGGTGATGCGGCAATCATGCTGGAGCAGCTTCAGCCGGGCCTGTACACCATGAATGTCGGCAACATCCCGGCCGGCGAGGAAGTGGTAATTTCCATCAACTACGCAGAACTTCACTTCTGGCAGGATGACACACTGCGCTATCATCTCCCCACCGCAATCGCACCACGCTACGGAAGCGCTGAAATTGCGGGCATCCAACCCCACCAGGTTCCGGAATACGACCTGCTGGCGGAAAACCAGTTTCAAATCAAGCTGACCCTTTCGGGTACCCTCGCGGATGGAGCCCTGGACAGCCCTTCAAATGCCATCTCCATTACAAAGTCAAAAGACAAGACTGTTGTTACCCTTGGCTCTGGTTAGGCTTTGCTGGATCGGGATTTCATTTTGATTATCCGCTCGAACGGTACCGGAAAAGATGCAGCACTGCTCGGGCATGACCTTGATGGCGGGTTTGTTGCTTTGGCTTCGTTTGTCCCTCGGCTTCCGGCGCAGGAAGAAGTACCACCTCGGAGTGTCAAGATAGTGGTTGACTGCTCCGGGTCCATGGCGGGCGACAGCATTTTACAGGCTCGTCAGGCTATCAGCGATATTCTAAATCAGCTTCGACCGGAGGACTTCTTCAACCTCATAGCCTTCGGGAGTACGTCAAGAGCCTTTTTTGACCGCCAGGTTCCTGCGGACAAGGGAAACATCACAAAGGTGAGGCGTCTTCTCCGCAGCCTTGACGCAGACATGGGCGGCACCGAGATAGGCCGGGCGATTGAGGCGGCGATACAACTTCCAGGCCCTCCAATACCCCAGGATTTACTCCTGATTACCGATGGCGAGATCTGGGATATAGACAGCACAATAGAAATAGCAAAGAAATCCGGCCACCGGTTTTTCACCGTGGGCGTGGGCAGTTCAGTATCTGAGGCATTTGTTCGCCAACTGGCCCGGGAGACCGGCGGCGCTTGCGAACTGATCGCACCCAGGGAAAGAATGGTTGAGAAAATCGTCCGCCATTTCAAGAGAATCTATCTCCCTGTCGTGGAAATCGGAGAAATCCACTGGCCTACACAACCTCAAAGAGAGTTACCGGGCACTATAACCCCGCTTTATGACGGCGATACGCTTCACGTTTTCGGCTGCTTTGACGAACGGCCCACAGGGACGGTCTCGCTCCATATGACGCTGGTGGACGGACAAAAGCTCAGCCAGGCCATAGTCCTGCCGGGTCTTGAAAAAATCACCAGTAGCGATGGTGTGCCGAGCGCAGTGTCCCGGTTGGCCATACAGCACGTAATTGCGGAAAAAGGCGAAACCGAAGAAGCAGTGGAACTGGCTGTCAAATACCAGATTATGAGTCAGTACACCAACTACCTCGTTGTAGCTCCTACCACAGAAGATAAGAAAAGCCCGGAACTACCGGCCTTGCGAAAGGTGCCGCAAATGCTTGCCGCCGGTTATGGCGGCACGGGCACGATCATGATGGACTCCCGCACGGATTACGCGAGTTATTCAGTTTCCCGAAAAGAGGATTTTGGTGAAATTAGCTTTATGAGGAAAAGTCCGTGGGACCTGGACCGGGCCCCGAATTGGTTCGCGTATTACTGTAATCAACTTCATACCAGATGGGTCAATCCGGTGTTGCAGATCACCTCTTATGACGATCTTCTTGACTGTAACCTTCCCCGCCAGATCCTGGATGCGATAAGAGCTGTTGCCGAGCAGTATGACCCGCAGGCGCGCGAAGAGCTCATTGTGTTGGCCTTTCTGAATGTATTGCTCGTATCCTCCGTCGGCAGAGAGTTCAACCGGAATACCAGACGGGCCATAAAAAAGAGGTGTAAGGCTATGCGGCCCGAGGAACGCCTGCTGGACCTGATTGGCAAAGCCTTTCCTGATATTTCCAAAGATAGCTGGGGATTCGGGTATTCTTTAGAGGAGTAATACGGCTTCAAGCTCGGAACAGATCGATAGCGGCGTTCAAAAGGAGGCAACCATGCTTACGCCTGAAGTAACCGATAAACGCGTGCATAACCGACTCCTGCATTTCGAGGATTGTGCCGAAGCCATTGACCAACTCTTTCGTGCCGCCATGGCTGAGGGTCAGGATAAAGCCTTTACGGAGTTCATCAACTTTGCACGCCGTTTCAGCAACCTTTCCGTGTATAACACCATGCTGGTTATGGTGCAGAGGCCCGGAGCCGTTGCGGTCGGCAGCCGCAGGCAGTGGCATGACATCGGGCGTCGGGTTCTGCCGGACGCCATTCCTATCGTTATTCTTCATCCCTTCGGTCCGGTGCGTTTTGTTTTTGAACTGAACGATACGGACGGCAGGCCAGTGCCTGCCCAGGCGCACAATCCTTTGTTCGCCCACGGAATCGTCACCGAAGATCTCTATGCCAGAGCCA
>CAZEIA010000268.1:0-3597 GCA_964512335.1 uncultured Desulfobacterales bacterium | reverse complement strand
ATGTAGTGGCAGGTGGGGAACTCACATCCCACAACCAGGACGCCGGCCGCTCCCAGCTCATAGGCCCGCTCGATCAGCTTGATGGGCACCCTGGCTGAACACATGACCCTGATCAGGCGTGCATTGGTAGGATACTGGAGACGGCTCACACCGGCCATGTCCACGCCGCCGAGCGCGCACCAGTGGCACACGAAACCGAGGATCTTCTTGTCCGGATCCTCGGCCAGGGCCGCATCCACCTGGGCCTGAAGCTGTTCATCCGAATAGTGAACAATGGTGATGCACTCCTTGGGGCAGTCCGCCGCACAGAGTCCGCACCCCTTGCACAGGGCCTTGATCACCGAAGGGCGCTTCTCTTCATCGATCTCGATGGCCCCGTATGGGCACCGCTTGTAACACAGGTTGCACTGGTCGCAGTTGGTAAGATCGATGTCCGCCACTATGCCTTCGGCCTCGATGAAGCCGTTCTTCATGGGGATGGAGGCCCGCATGGCGGCGCCTATTCCCTCCTCGCACGACTCCTTCAGGGTCTTTGGGTTTTTGGCGCAGCCGCAGAGCGCGACGCCGTCAGCAGGGAAGTCCAGCGGGCCGAGCTTTATGTGGCGCTCCTGGAAAAAGCCTTCCTTGTTGGTGGAGACCTTGAGCTGCCCCCGCACGGCTTCAATGCTCTCGTCCCCTGTGAAGCCCACGGTAAGCACCAACAGCTCAGCCGGAATGGTGATATCCTCACCCAGAAGGAAGTCCCGGACCTTGACGGACAAGTTGCCGTTTTCCGTCGTCACCTCCGGGTAGCGGTCGTCCGGAAACCGCACGAACCTGATACCGGCCTGCTTGGCCTCCTGAAAAATCACCTGCTCGTCCTTGACCAGGCTCATGTCGCGGTAAAGGATGTAAACACCGGCATCGGGGTTCCTCTTCTTCAATGCCAGGGCGTTTTTCACCGACACCGGACAACCCACGCTGCAGCATCCCCTCTTCTCGTTCCTGGATCCCACACAGTTGATGACGGCAGCGTTTTGGAACCCATCCAGTTCATCTGACCTGAGCCTTTCCTCCAGCTGAAGCTGAGTCATAACGCGCGGGTCCTCTCCGTACAGGAAAACCCCCTTATCCGGTTCGATCTCGCGCATGCCCGTGGCCACGATAACCGTGGAAATCTCCAGATTAACGGTCTCCCCGCCCGCCTTGAGGGCGACCCTGTAATTGCCTATATAGCCCTCCACGGACTCGATTTCCGCATCCGTGTAAACGGTAATAAAGGGGCTGGCCTCCACTTTCTCTCTAAAGGCCTTGACGATATCCGCCGCAGGCACGGTATGGCCGTCATGGGCCACCGTGGAGACCCGGTTGAGGATCCCTCCGAGTTCCGGGCCCTTTTCCACAATGTAGGCCTTGAAACCCTGCTCAGCCACATACAGGGCCGCATTCATGCCGGACACCCCGCCACCCATGATCATGCAGTCCTGACCCACCGGAAGCCGGATCTCCTCTCCTTCTTCGAGAAGAGCGGCCTTGGCCACGCCCATCTTTACAAGGTCCTTGGCCTTTTCAGTCGCTGCTTCCGGTTCCTTCATGTGGACCCAGGAAACCTGCTCCCGAATGCTCACGAACTCCAGGAGGTAGGGGTTGAGCCCCGCCTCCTTGACCGAGGCCTTGAACAGGGGCTCGTGGGTCCTGGGAGTACAGGATGCTATGACCACCCGGTTGAGGCTCTGCTCCTTTATGGCCTCTTTCATGACATTGAGTGCATCCACGGAGCAGGACCACTTACCCTCGTCCACGTGTGCGACGTGGGGAAGCGTCTTTGCATACTCAACTACAGCCGGCACGTTCACCACCCCGGCGATGTTGGAGCCGCAGTCACAGACAAACACGCCGATTCTTAGCTCGTCATTCATTTGAACGTTCCTCGTCTATCGCAACCGGGACAGGACCCTTCTCTGCGCCGGCCCCCTGTCCCTGAATCATCCGTTGGCTACCGCTTTCATGCTCGCCGCAGTCGCCTGAACCACCGATTCGGAGATGTCTATAGGGCCCGTGGCGCCCCCGCAGAGGAAGATTCCCTTCACCTTGGTCTCCAACGGGGCCATAATGGGGTCTTCCTCCTTGAAATACCCGAACTTGTCCATGTCGATTTTCAGCGCCTTGGCGAGCTTTTTGTTCTTCTCGCTCGGCACCAGACCTGTGGACAGCACCAGCAGGTCGAATTCCTCCTCCACGGGCCGGCCGGTCTCCAGATCTTCGTACCGGATCCTGATGTTTCCGGTCTCAGGGTCCTCGGTAACATCGTAGGGACGGGCGCGCACATAGCGGACGCCCGCTTCACCGGCCTTCTCGTAGAACCCCCACATGCCCTTGCCGTATGCCTTGAGATCGTTATAAAAAATCGTCGTCTCAACTGAGGCGTCGTGTTCCTTGGTAATGATGGTCTGCTTGGCCGCTATCATGCAGCAGACCTTGGAGCAATAGGGAATGCCGTGGTCGATGCCTCGGCCCGCACACTGTATCCATCCGATCCTGTGTGCGTGCTCCCTGTCCGACGGACGGACTATCTCTCCGCCCGTTGGACCGCCTGCGTTCATGAGGCGCTCGAACTCCAGGTTTGTGATGACGTTGGCGCAGGTCCGGTATCCATGAAGCCCCTCCGCCGGCAGGCCCGCCTCAATTCCGGTGGCCACGATAATGCTTTTCACGGTAAGGTTTATATTCCTGTTGCTCTGCCACAGGCGGACCGCGTCCTTGCCCTCCTTCTGGCAGGCCTTGACGCAGAGGGCTATTGGGCACTCCCGGCACTGGCTGCAGTCCACAACGCAGCCCCCCACACAGGCTCCCTCGTCGTTCCGTCTGCCGTAACGGCAGTCCGGGTCGATCACAGCCACATTGGGTACGGCCTGGGGAAACGGAATAAAGGCCAGTTTCCGCGTACCGAAGATCCGGCCGTCCATCTCGTCAGGGATGGTAACCGGGCAGGCCTCGAAGCACGCCCCGCATCCGGTGCACTTCTCCTCGTCCACGAACCGGGCCTTCTTCACCAGGCGGACGTTGAATCCTCCGTCCGATTTCTTTACTTTTTTGACCTCGGTGTTTGTGAGGATCTCGATGTTGGGATGGTTGTCCACCTCGTACATCTGGGGGGCCTCGATGCAGATCGAGCAGTCATTGGTGGGAAACGTCTTGTCCAGCCTGGCCATCATGCCCCCGATGCTTGGGGTATCGTCCAGGAGATAGACCTTGGCCCCATAATCGGCGGCATTGAGAGCGGCGTTGATTCCGGCCACGCCGGCTCCGATGATCAGTATTTCGTCACTCATCTGTGTCACCTCTGATTATAGTTGGAAACCCCCCTGTCCGTTCACAACCAGGGAACGCCAAGGGGGGTTTCCTTATAAGACGGCCGGTACGGGTAAGTAGAGATTCAGCTTCAATATGAGCTCCAGCATCCGCTTCAACATTAACAGGCTATTTAGCGTCCACATTCGCTTCCACTTTTGCAGGTTCCGCATCAGATCTCAGTAATCGTCACCGCTTTCGATTTGCACACTGCTTCACAGGTTCTGCATCCGAGGCAGTTCTGGGGCCGCACCGGAGTCGCCTTAT
>CAZEIA010000267.1:0-3624 GCA_964512335.1 uncultured Desulfobacterales bacterium | reverse complement strand
CAGTTCCTCGTCGATCTGAAGAATCTCCACCGGAAGGCTCTCCTCATCATTTGCGTACTTGTTCACGCCCACCACGGTCTTTTCCTTCCGGTCGACCTGCTGCTGGTAGCGATATGCCGCGTCCGCGATCTCCTGCTGGGGGTAATTCTTCTCAATGGCAGAGAGCATCCCACCCATTTCATCAATTTTATTGATTATTTCAAAAGCCTCTTCTTCCATCCGATCGGTCAGGGCCTCCACCATGTACGACCCTCCCAAGGGATCGATACTATTGGCGGCCCCGCATTCCTCGGCAATAATCTGCTGGGTTCGAAGTGCAATGGTGGCAGCCTCTTCCGTCGGGATGGCAAGGACCTCGTCCAGAGAGTTGGTATGAAGGGACTGGGTCCCTCCCATTACCGCGGCCAGGGCCTGGAGTGCCGTTCGAACAATGTTGTTGTACGGCTGCTGCGCGGTCAGGGAACAACCGGCGGTCTGTGTGTGGAAGCGAAGCCACAGGGATCGCTGGTTCTTGGCGTGAAATCGCTCTTTCATGATACGCGCCCACATGCGACGCGCGGCACGGAACTTGGCGATCTCCTCGAAGAAATCTAAATGGCTGTTGAAGAAGAATGAAAGTCTGGGAGCAAAATCATCAACGTCCAGGCCTCTGTCGAGTGCGGCCTGGACATATGCGATCCCGTCACCCAGCGTAAAGGCCAGCTCCTGTACCGCTGTGGATCCGGCCTCTCTAATGTGATAGCCGCTTATGCTGATGGTGTTCCACCTGGGAACTTCCTTGGTCCCGAACTCCACGGTGTCCGTTATGAGACGCAGCGAGGGTTTTGGCGGGCACATGAAGGTCTTCTGTGCAATGAACTCCTTGAGCATGTCGTTCTGAATGGTACCGCCGATCTGACCGCGATCGATCCCCCGGTTCTCCGCCATTGCGATGTACATGCCCCAGATCACAGGAGCGGGCGGGTTGATCGTCATGGATGTGGTAATCCGCTCGATGGGAAGCCCTTCGAACAGCTCCTCCATATCCCTGAGGGTGTCTATGGCCACCCCGCACTTACCGCACTCTCCCCTGGCCCGCGGGGAATCGGTGTCATAGCCCATGAGCGTCGGCATGTCAAATGCCGTGGAGAGCCCGGTCTGGCCGGCATTGACCAGGTGGTGGAAGCGCATGTTCGTGTCCCTGGCCGAACCCAGCCCCGCGAACATACGCATGGTCCATAGACGCCCCCGGTACATTGTGGGCTGGACCCCGCGGGTGAAAGGGTATTGTCCCGGCGCCCCTATGTCCCTCTTAAAATCCTGATCCTGAACATCCGCAGGTGTGTAAATCCGTTGTATCTCCATGTCGGAGACCGTGGAAAACCTCTTCAAACGTTCGGGATGCTTTTCAAAGGTCTCCTTCAACTCCCGGTTCCACTGGTCGTAGGCCTTTATGGCTTCTTCTAGCATCTCACGATTGTAGGTCAACGACATAGGGACCTCCCCCAGGAATAATGATTTTGAGCCGATTGTATGGAGCCTGCGATCTCGATCCGGCTATCGCCTCAAGACCGTTCTCCCTTGAACTCCGGCTTTCTTTTTTCCAGAAAGGCCGACATCCCTTCCTTTCCGTCCGGGCTGGCCATGCACAAACCGAAGGCGTCGGATTCCATGTAACAGCCGTCCCTCAAATCAACATCGTAACCGCGCTCGATACAGTCTTTGACCGCCTTGAGGGAGACCTTGCCCATGGAGGCGATCTTTCCGGCGGCCTTCAGAGTCTCATTCCACAAATCGTCGTCAGGGAACACGCGGTTTACAAGACCCATTTCTTTTGCCTCAGCCGCACCGATCATGACTCCAGTCATGCAAAGCTCCTTGGCCATAGCTTTGCCGACAAGCCTTGAAAGACGCTGAGTCCCGCCGAATCCGGGAATTATGCCCAAAGTGATCTCCGGCTGTCCGAACCTGGCTTTCTTCTCCCCGGCGTAAATAAAGTCACAGGCCATTGCGATCTCGGTTCCACCCCCCAGAGCGAATCCGTTCACACAGGCGATCACCGGGATGGAAAGCCGTTCGAGTCGGAACAGCATCTCCTGGCCCGCTCGCGAGAACTCTCTGGCCTGAACAGGTGACAGATTCACCATATGGCTGATATCCGCGCCGGCCACGAACGCCTTCTCGCCCTCTCCTGTCAGGACGAGCACTTTGATTGCCGGGTCCTGCTCGATCTCGTCGAGAGCCGTGTTCACCTCTCTTATCACATCTACATTAATTGCATTCAGTGCCTTGGGTCGATTGAACTTTATCACTGCAACAGCATCTTCCTTGCTGAACAGGATGGTGTCGTAACTCATGTCCTCCTCCTTCTATTCAAACTACCGGTGACAGATGGAAAGGCCTTATCCGCAGGGCAGACGAAGTCCGCACCTGTGAGCGTTACGGTGGGGCCGGGGTGGATTTGCGTCCCGGGCCGGTCACCGTAACGGATCCCGGCCCCGCCGAGGAGCATGGGGGAATTCTATGACACGTGCTCCAGTACCATAGCCATGCCCTGACCGCCGCCTATGCAAAGGGAAGCCAGCCCAAGATCGTGATTACCCCGGCGCATGCCGTTTACCAGTGTGATAAGGAGCCGCGCCCCTGAGCAGCCGATAGGGTGCCCTATGGATATTCCGCTTCCGACCACGTTCGTCTTCTCCATATCGCATTTCAGCTCGCGCACGCAGGCGATGGCTTGTGACGCAAAGGCCTCGTTGAGCTCAACGGCCCCGAAGTCGCCGATAGACATCTTTTCACTGTCCAGTACCTTGCGGACTGCAGGAATGGGCCCCAGGCCCATGTAAGCAGGGTCGATGGCCGCCGAGGAGTATGCACGAATGCGCGCCATAGGTTCGAGACCCAGATCCTTTGCCCTGTCCGTACTCATGACGAGCATTGCCGCAGCTGCATCGTTTATACCCGAAGCGTTTCCCGCTGTGACGGTGCCGTCCTTCTTGAAGGCCGGCCTCAGCTTGGCCATCTTCTCAACGCTTGTGTCCATGGGGCGCTCGTCCGTGTCGAATACCAGCGGATCCCCTTTGCGCTGGGGTATGACCACGGGAACGATCTCATCCTTGAAAAGGCCTCCTGCAATCGCCTCCCGTGCCCGCTTATGACTCAGGGCGCCGAGTTCGTCCTGCTCTTCCCTGCTGATGCCGTATTTCTCCGCAATATTCTCGGCAGTAATCCCCATGTGGTAGCCGTAGAATATCTCGAAGAGGCCGTCAAACACCATCAAGTCCACAAGCTCGGCATTATTCATTCTGGCACCCCACCGGGCGGCGGGCATGCTGTACGGTATCATGCTCATGTTCTCCATGCCGCCGGCCAGGATCACGTCCGCTTCTCCCGCACGAATCGCCTGAGCAGCCAGGGCCACGGCTTTCATGCCGGAGGCGCAGACCTTGTTCACGGTAAAGGCGTTTGTTTCCTTTGAAATACCAGCCCTGATCATGGCCTGGCGGGCCACGTTCTGTCCCTGGCCGGCGCCCACCACATTACCCATAATTACTTCATCGATCTGTACGGGCTGGAGGCTGTCGTCGAAATCATAGGCCTCTTTTTCCAGATCGATCATGCCAACGCCCTTCAGGGAATCTGGTT
>CAZEIA010000266.1:0-3630 GCA_964512335.1 uncultured Desulfobacterales bacterium | reverse complement strand
ATCATGTACGGCCAGACAGAGACCTCCTGCCTCGCCACCTTCGGGCGGTTCAACGACTGCCCGGGATCGGCCGGGCGAGCGCTGCCTATAGCCGAGGTCGCACTCCTGGACGGGAACGACCGGCCCGTAGGCGCAGGCGAGATAGGCGAGATCGCCGTCAGGGGCCCCATGGTCTTCAAGGGATACTGGGAGCTCCCGGAAGACACTGAGCGCACCTTCCGGAACGGTTGGCACCACACCGGGGACGTGGGGCGTTTTGACGAAGAGGGTTTCATGTGGTACGAGGGCCGCAAGGCGGAAAAGGAACTCATCAAGCCGGGGGGGGAAAACGTCTATCCCGCAGAGGTGGAAAACGCGGTTTTGCAGCATCCGGCGGTGGCCAAGGTTGTGGTCTTCGGCGTACCGGATCCCAAATGGAAAGAGGGTATCAAAGCTGTATGTCTCCTCGAAGAGGGCGAGAGCCTGGAACCCCGGGCCTTGATCGATTTTGTGGGCGAACGGATCGCGCGCTACAAGAAGCCCCAGTACGTGGAGTTTGTCACCGACTTCCCGCTACTCGAAAACGGGATGCCGGACAGGGAGAAGATAAAGGCGATGTACAGTTAAAGACAGGTGTTGAGGTATTGAGGTGTTAAGGTGTTGAGGTGCAAACCGAACTATCCCCCGCTGTTATTCTGAGAACCATCCCTTACGGCGAGTCTGATCTGCTGGTCTTTTTTTTCACACCCGGCAAGGGCCGCCTCAAGGGAATAGCCAAAGGGGCCCGCCGCAGTCGAAAACGTTTCGTGAACTGTCTGGACGTCTTTTCCCTGGTGCGCCTCGAGTTTACGACGCGCCGCACCGGGGAATTCCACCTGATTCAATCCGGAAAACTGGTCAACGGGTTTCCCGGTCTTCGAAAAGACTTCGCCACCCTTTCACATGCAAGCTACATGGTGGAACTTACCGAGGTCCTGTTTCCAGCGGGTGTATCGGACCCTGATGTCTTTGAACTGCTGGCCGGATCACTGGATCGGCTTTCAGCCGGCAGCGGCCGCGATTCAACCTGCATGGTCTTTGAGCTGCGGGCCATGGCCTTGGGCGGGTTCGGTCTTGACTTCGAGGCGTGTTCCGTATGCGGCCGGGCTTACAGAAACGAGGGCCGGGCGGTCTTCACGTGTGAATCCGGCGGGGTGGCCTGCCTGGGGTGCCGTTCCGAAACCGCACAACGGCCTGGCATCGGTCCGGAGACGGTCAGGGTAATCAGGCGGGTCCAGTCGGGGCCGTGGGAGGCGCTTCAAGAGGTGAAGGTCCCGGAGGAGATCATCGCCGAACTCCGGCCGGTGCTCCGAATCCATCGGGAGTATCGACTGGAGCGGGAACTGCGAACCGCCCGTTATATCCGCCCGGAAGTTTGAAGCCCTCTCTGAGCTCGGGCCCGTTTCCCCGGTCTATCCGCCCCTGGATGCAGAGCGGGAGCACCGGCGTCCGGGGGAAAGGTAGCGGTTTTCGAGACGTAAAATTCACGCGCCGTAGTCCATCTCGAGTTCTCTGATGATCTCCGCTGTGAGCACATCGTCGTCAAAGGCAAAGGTCACGGTTCCCCGCTGGACCTCGAACCTGACTAGGGTGCAGTCATAGTCCATTGCCACGTCTTCGAGAAGCCTGCGGAAACGAATGGCCTCGGGATGGTCGGGGCCGTCCACATCTTCGGAAAAGAGGTCCACCTCGATTGCTCCGGTTGGATTTGACCGGTGGTCGGGCATAGCGTCTGGCATATCCTTTCCCAGTGAATGCAATGGCTCATTATAACCCGGTCTCGCCGCGGGCTCAAGTGTGAAGGCTTGCCGGACAGGCGTTCTTGACATACCCTCCGGCTGGTGGTATTTGGGCATGTTTCGGGTGCGGCATGGCGTGGAATCAATGGATTACGAATCGGAGGCAATAAAGGAATGACCTTTCAGGAACTTATTTTGAGCCTCGAGGGCTTCTGGGCCGACCGGGGATGCCTGATTCAACAGCCCTATGATCTCGAAGTGGGGGCGGGAACGCTCAATCCGGCCACACTGCTTCGTGCATTGGGTCCTGAACCCTGGGCCGTGGCCTATGTGGAGCCATCCAGGCGGCCCACAGACGGGCGATACGGCGAAAACCCGAATCGTCTCGGACACTACTACCAGTACCAGGTCTTAATCAAACCGTCTCCAATGGACATTCAGGAGATTTACCTCGACAGCCTCAGAGCAATGGGCATCGACCCGCTGGACCACGATATCCGTTTTGTGGAAGACGATTGGGAAAACCCGGCCGCAGGGGCGTCGGGCCTGGGCTGGGAGGTGTGGCTTGACGGCATGGAAATAACCCAGTTCACGTACTTCCAGCAGACAGGGAGCATCCGCCTGGACCCGGTGAGCGTGGAGCTTACATACGGGCTGGAGCGGATCGCCATGTACCTGCAGGAAAAGGAGAGCGTATACGACCTGGACTGGAACGGGAGCGTCACCTATGGAGACGTTCACCGGAAAGGTGAATACGAACTGTCAGTCTACCACTTCGAGACTGCGGACGTGGACATGCTCCTCCGTATGTTCGACATGTACGAGCGGGAATCCAGGGCCGCAGCCGTCCATGGACTGGTACTGCCGGCCTACGACTACTGCCTCAAGTGCTCCCACACGTTCAACATACTGGAGGCCCGGGGGGCGATAAGCGTCAGCGAGCGTACCAAGTACATCGAGCGCATCAGAAATCTGGCCCGGATGGCCTGTAAAAACTATGTGGCCCAGAGGGAGGAAATGGGCTTTCCGCTGCTGGGAAAGGGATAGCTGTTGAGCTGGACTCCCTGGCGGAAGCAGGTTTTGAGGTGTTAAGGGACAATAAAACCAGAAAAACCCAAGAGCGGCGGATAAGGGTCCGCAGCCTTTGACCCTCCACCGGCACCGACACAGATACACCATGAAGTGCACGAAGGACACGAAGTAAGGATAGAGGTGAGAGGCGAATGGTGGATCCAGCGGGCCCCATGGGCTGATCGACTTAACCACTTAACCACATAATCACTCACAAACTGAAATTATTAACAGCTCAACACGGGGGAGTCATGGCGGAATTCCTGCTGGAAATAGGGACCGAGGAGATCCCCTCGGGATATATCGAGGACGGCCTCAGGGAATTCAAACGTTTAACCGAGGCCCGTCTCAGCGAAGAGAGGGTCGATGTAGGGGCCGGGCTGGAGACCTTCGGCACTCCCAGGCGGCTTGTGCTGGTGGGCCGCAACATCGGCGACAGGCAGCCTGACAGCGTCCGGGAGGTCACAGGCCCCCCGGCAAAGGCCGCCTACGACGAACAGGGGAAACCCACTCGCGCGGCCCGGGGTTTTGCAGCCAAGCAGGGTGTACCGGTGGAAGACCTCGGGAGTATCGAGACCCCCAGGGGGGCCTACGTGTTCGTCCGGATGGAGGTCCCGGGAAGACCCTCGTCCGAGGTCCTGGCCGAGGTCCTTCCAGGAGTTATTCGGGATCTGCCCTGGCCCAAGTCCATGACATGGGGGGATATCGGGTTCCATTTCACCCGGCCTATTCACTGGATAGTCGCCCTGCTGGACGGCGAGGTGATCCCTTTTGAGGTTGCATCGGTCCGAAGTGGAAGAAC
>CAZEIA010000265.1:0-3630 GCA_964512335.1 uncultured Desulfobacterales bacterium | reverse complement strand
TTCCTGGAGCACGTCGCGGGATATGGTTTTCGAAGCAGGAATTCCTCCGAGTACTTCGCTCTCCTCTGGGGTTACTACTTCAAGGTATTTTGCGGCGAACAAGAACGATACCAGGCGGTCCTTACCCAGATCGACCGTCACCTGGAAATGTTCGGGGCCGGCAGCCGCTCCATCGACTACGAGATCTACCAGCGGTTGCGCGGGAAATCCCAGGCCGAGCTCGATGGTTTGGCGTTTGTCCAGGCAGCCCGGTGCATGGGACGCGAAGGGGGGCAGATCGCTGTTTCCGGGATAAGTCTGTTCAGCCCTCGCACACTCTACGTGGCCAGCCATAACCGCCCGGTATTCGTGGTTCAGCGTGAAGGCACGCAGGACTTCATGGTGGTCTCGGACGTCAATGCCGCCATGGGGCTCTTTCCCCAGAAAACCATCCATGAAAAGGTTCTGGAACTTTATCGTATTCAGAAACAGCACCACTCGATGGTCGAGGACCTTCGAAACAGGGGCGCCGGCAGGGACGAACTCCGGAACGCCTCGAAAATCCAGGAACAGGAGGAAAAGCGCATCCTCGACACCTTTCGGGTAAAGGTTTACCCCTTGGAGGGTGAGGAGATTTTCGCCCGTCTGGAAGCGGTCACCACGGAATCGGGCCCGGTCCGCACAGTGACAATCACTGATTTCGAAGGCTCACCCCTTCCCTCCATAGAACCGTTCCAGGCCCACCTTAACCCCCTTCAAACCGGCAAGGACATCCGCCGTTCGTTTTACGAGACCCACCTTCTCGAAGTACCGGAACGCTTTGAAAATACGTTGCAATTCCATGTTCCGGAGGATGCAGGGGAACCTCGATTCGAACTGAAAGAGGGCCTTTTGAGACGCAGATTCGGCCGGAATCTCACTTCTCTGAGTCGCGTCGTCCTGATGGGCATGGGAAGCGCTCACCATGCCGGCATCATGACCAGGCGAAGCATTCAATCGGCCCTTCCAGGCATCGATGTCGTGAGCATCAGACCGGTGGAAGTGGATGACTTGAAAAGGACGATTATTCCGGAAAAAGACCTCGTCCTTCTCTTGAGCTGGTCCGGAACCACGGCGGACATGGTCCGGGCGGCCAACGAGCTCTCCCTCATGAATGCTGCTTATATCGGCGTTACCGAAAAGGCCTTTTCCGACCTTGGACTGATCGCTTCCCGAAGCGTCGGCGTCATACCCGTCCTGAGCGGAGAAGAAGTAACCATACCGGGCCTGAAAAGCATCCTGTGCATGATGTTCAGCGTTTCCCTCTTCGCGGTCTGGTTGTCTTCAAAAGCGCAACCCGGGACGAAGACCGGCCCGCTGCTCATGGCCGGGCTGAAAGAGCTTCCTGATGCTCTATCCAATGTGCTCCAGGATGAAAAGATCAATTCATTTTCCAGGGACCTGGCAGCCAGGAGCTCAGACAGCCGGATCGCCCTGGTAATTGATGCACTCTACTCCACCGGCACCGGGCGTGAGGCTGCGTTCAAGCTGGAGGAAACAAGCTGGAACGCCATAGGGCGCTCCATGGATTACAGGGAAGCGGCTGAGGGCTTGCCCCGCCACATTACGTCAGGTGATCTCGTGATGGTCAATGCAACCAACCAGGCCCGTATCTCTGAGGCCCTTGACATCATGAGAGAGCTCGTCCGCATGAACACACCCTTTACTGTCGCGGGTTTCGCCGGCAGACATCAGGCGGAAATGGAGGAGGCCTGTCAAGGGCGCTTCATATCCCTGCCAAAGGTTCAGGACGAACTCCAGCCGTTCGTGGACCTTATGTTCTATTACCAGTTCGCCTTCCATTTCGGCATGGCTCACGGCCGGACCTCTGAGGACTTTCCCAGAAATCGGGCCAAGTCCGTGACCGCCGGCCGCTCCTCACGGGGCCCCGTGCTCACACCAGCCGCCGAGATCCGGCGACTGGAGGCAACCGGCGCCGCCTCGGCGGAATGCGATAAGGACCTGCCCCCCCTGTCGACTGAAAGCCTCTGGGAGCTGACAGCCTCCTCGCCCCGGGAAAAGGAGTACTACAAAAGCATACGCAGGCTTGCTGTCGCCGTTTCAGGGGAAGGCGCGCATGAGGCCATATTCGTGACCACCCGTTCACGCCCCTTCAGGCTCGCCAAGGCCCTCTTCGAGCAGGTGCCCGACGAAGGAGAAATGCTCCTGGTTCCAATGGACCGGTCCGCCCACAGCACTGCCCGCACTCTGGCCGTCCAATGGACCCGGCTATTGGGGTGCGGCATTCGAGTGGCCGTCCCGGAAGACGTCCAGGCCTATCACGCTCCGGACGTTGTCTCCTTTTTCCTTGCTACTCGCAGGCCGGATACCTCGGCCCTTTCCGGCATGATCGAGAAGGCCTCGTCCCCCTGCTTCTACTGCGGGCCGGAGTTGCCTGAAAACATAGCATCCCAGCTGGACGACTCCCTCGGGCACTGTGTTCTTCTGGATGAATTCCGAACCTGCGCCGAAGAGGCCCTTTACGTCGGACTCTCTCTCATGTTTGTCGACGCCTGGAAGCGGGTGAACCCGAACAAGGGCGAGACCGCACACGGTATCTTTCGACACTGCTGCCCGGCGATCAACGCGGTCCTCAACAGCCGGCCGCTGCGTGACTCCATTACCGAGGCGGTGCTGGACAACCACGGCTATAAAACCGCGTTTTTTATCGGGCAGCCCGGGGGTGTGGGATCGGCTTGGGTCAGACGCTTTGACGAATCGGCCGGCCTTGCCGTGGAGTCCTACCTTTTCGGCGAGAGCGTGCACGGTCCTCTCGTGACCGTGGATTCACGCGTTGACGACAAGTACGTTCGAATCGAGGCCCGATCCGGAATGATCGAAGCTTACGGAGCTGAGCTGGTAAGCGAATGGGAATCCCGCTGCCTCAAGGGCGGGACTGTCGACGATTTCCTCGCCGCTCCTCCCAGGAACATACCCCTCTATGCACAGGGCCCCTTCTATGCGGAGGGCAACTGGTATTTCCCTGTTCTCAAGAACGACTACAATGCGGAAAACGACAACCTGATACTGATGGACGCAACCAATGACCGGTTCATCGATCAGATACTCGACGAGATGGCAACGTACGGGTGCCGTTACGCCAGGGTTATCCTGCTCTCCCAGCAGGCCCTTGAAGCGCGGCCGGATCGGCAAACCCTTTACCGGTATCCCATCGGACACGTACTCAACCTCCCCGCCCTTTCCACCGGAGGCGGGGAAAGTCCCATCCAGGAACCGGCTCTTCCGCTGGTCCTCAATATCCTCGGTATGGCCATGGCCTCGGATACAGCAAACGCGAACTTGAAACCGATCCGTCCTCAGGGTTAAGATCGCCGGAAACCCGGGACGCGCGGGGGATTCCCTCGGACAGGCAGGAGTCCGGGACAGAACAGGAGGCCTCTATGGACGTAACCGTATACCAGACCAACCCCAAACTCCTCGATCTCGAACATAACATGAACGATGTCTTGGGAAAAATCGAGGAAGGCCGCGATAAGGGGGCATCACTTATAGTTTTTCCCGAGCTGGCCCTCACCGGCTACTTTGTCGGAAGCCGCTATCACGAGGCCGCCCTTCGCCTGGATTCGGATGAAGTCCGCACCATTGCTTCCG
>CAZEIA010000264.1:0-3662 GCA_964512335.1 uncultured Desulfobacterales bacterium | reverse complement strand
TCGCCTTCATCCACCCCAAGGAGACAAACGGCGTGCTCGTTGAACTCTGCGAGCGGAAATAGGAACGGGTCGGGCGTCAGCCGGCCAGGCCATACTTATCGACTTTCCGGTAAAGATTGCGGACGCTGATGCCCAACATTTTTGCCGCCCTGGTCTTGTTGCCGGCACAAGATGCGAGGACCTTCCGGATGTGTTCTTTTTCCAGATCCGCCAGGCTCTGCCATTCGTCGGGGGGAGTAGAAAATCCCTGGAACGCCAGGTCTTCGGCGTGAATCAGACGCCCTTTGCACAGAGCGGAGGCGACCTCTACAACATTGGCCAGTTCACGTATATTTCCCGGCCAGTCATATTTGGTGAAATTATCAAGCGCGTTGCTCGTAAACTGCTTATCCACCCGGGCCGTTTCAAGAAAGTGGTCAACGAGCAGAGGGATGTCCCCTTTTCTTTCTCGAAGGGGAGGCAGGTGTACGCTCACGACCTTCAGGCGGTAATAGAGATCCTGCCGGAACCTTCCGGCCTCGACCTCCGCCAACAGATCACGATTCGTAGCGGCAATGATTCTGGCATCGATCCGGTGCTCCAGTTCTCCGCCCAATCGCCTGAACCGCCCGGCTTCGAGAAAGCGGAGCAGCTTGACCTGTAGCTGCGGCTGAATCTCCCCCACCTCGTCGATGAAAAGGGTTCCTTTGTCCGCCAATTCGACGAGCCCTCTCTTCTGTTTGACCGCGCCGGTGAACGCCCCTTTTTCATAGCCGAACAACTCGCTCTCCTGAAGCGTTTCCGGTAAGGCGGCACAATGGATGACGATAAACGGGCCTTCCCTGCGATGACTACGGCGGTGTATCTCGTTGGCAATCAGTTCCTTTCCCGTGCCCGTCTCTCCGCTGACCAGGACTGTGGAATTGGTCCCGGCCACCTTCTTGATCAGATCCATCACCCTGGAGATCGCCGGGCTCCGGCCGATCACCTCCTTGTACCGATTCCTGCGTTGCAGCTCGTCCCTGAGATCCGAGTACCCCTCTTTGAGCTTTTTTTTCTCATGGGCCTTCTCGACAACGACTTCCAGTTCGCTCAGCTTGCATGGCTTGGTCAGATAATCGTAAGCCCCCAGCTTCATCGCGGAGATGGCGGAGTCCATGGTCCCATGCCCTGTGAGGACAATGACCTCCGTGTCCCCGTCCTCCCTGATGCGCCTTAAGAGTTCGATCCCGTCCATTCCAGGGAGACGAATATCCACCAGGGCAACATCATAGCTCACCTTCTTGATGAAGACGGACGCCTCCTCTGCGGTTTCAAAGGCATCAACGACATTTCCTTTCCGCGAAAGCCGCTTCTCAAGGAGCCGCCTCAAGGGCTCTTCGTCCTCGACGATCAAAATGCGCCTTGAAGTCTGATTCATAAAACGGCCCTGCTGTTTTCCAATTCAGGATGCCTTACCGGGACAACCACCATGAATGTGCATCCCCGGCCCGAGGTGCTCTTCAGGTGAATGCTTCCCATGAGCTTCGTCATTATACTCTGGCAGATGGACAGCCCCAGCCCGGTTCCTTTTCCGGGAGGCTTTGTCGTAAAAAACGGATTAAAGATATCCTTCACGCAAGAGGCGGGGATTCCTGTGCCCTCATCTCGAAAATGGATCTCGATATTTCCCTGCAATGACGAGAAAAGCGTTTCCACATGGACCTGAGACCTGGGTCCTGAAGCATCCAAGGCATTCTTAAGGACATTCAGGAACACCTGCTGTAGTTGTGACGGGTCTGTTGCAACGGAAGGCAGCGTCCAATCCAGCTCCTTGACAATGTTTACTTTAGATCTTTTGGCATCGGGCTCCAACAAAATTATGGCCTTTTCCAGAAGGGAGTTCACGCAGGTCGGCACGATCCGAAAATCCCCCTGCCGCGCAAAATTGAGGAGGTTCTGGGTAATCTCCTTGCAACGATGGGCCTGCTCCATGATTGTGGAAAGATACTCTGTGAATTCCTTGCGCTCCTCATCGCACTCAGAGGGGTTCTCCTGGATCAGGTCTATCAGATCCTCTGCATAACCTGCCACCGAAGCCAGGGGGTTGTTGATCTCGTGCGCAACGCCGGAGGCCAGTTCTCCAACGGCCGCCAGCTTGCCGGCGCGGATCATCTGTTCTTCCATACGTTTCCTGGACGTGATATCCCGGCTTATAATGTGCAGCCCGAAAATCCTGTCCCCCTCACGAACAACACTCATACTCAGTTCCACAGGAGTGCACTGGTTGTTCACACTGATCAACTCAATCTCGTAAGGCTCCACCTCAACCCCCTCCCTTACTTGACGTACGCGTTCCCCCAGGCCGGCCTGGTATTTCGGCGCCACGAATGGAGCCAAAGATTTTCCCTTGAGATTCTCCCAATCGATTTCCAGAAGGGAAAGGGTCTTGCGGTTCGCTGATATGACCCTGCCTTCCAGGTCCGTAAGGCAGATTCCGTCCTGAGCGGTTTCAAACAGGTTACGATAACGAATTTCAGTTCCCTCGCGTTCCGTTATGTCTTCGTGCAGCACAATAAGTCCGGAGCCATTGCCTTCTTTGTCAAAAAGAGGAATGGCCTTTATGTTGAGAACAAAGACTTCCCTCGTACCTGTCTGGATCTGAACGCTTTTCTTTTCAAAGATAACACCGGAGCACATGGCATTTTTTAATTTATCAAGGAGTTGAAGGTAGTGGAGGGGGAACGAGGCGGTTTCCAGCTTTTTCCCGATAATATCGGATGAGTTCACATGAAAAATGGATTCCATTTGCCGGTTCCAGGTCTGGATTCGAAGATCGGGATCGAGGACCATGATGCCTTCAGTCATGCTTTCTATGATATTTTCGTTGTATTTTTTTAGATATTCGATGCGGCGGGTATTTAATGTCTTATCCGTGGTGTCTTCCATGATGCACAGGAGTCCTTCAGCTGACCCGTTTTCATCCATTAAAGGAAGACCTTTGATGGAAAGAAAACGTCCCTTGCCTTCACTCCCATGATAAGGATAGTCCACGAGGTCGAACCGTTCCCCCTGAAGACCCTTGGCAATATAATCCCAGAGCTCTTCATGGTGTCTACAGGCTGTC
Source organism: uncultured Desulfobacterales bacterium (assembly GCA_964512335.1). Lineage (GTDB taxonomy): Bacteria > Desulfobacterota > DSM-4660 > Desulfatiglandales > HGW-15 > JAIPEI01. The sequence goes on along the minus strand of CAZEIA010000264.1, from coordinate 577 downwards.
TCCCGTATGGGTGCACCAACGAGCCTGTGCAGCGGGATCCCGGTAATGAGGTTCATGGCCGGATTGGCTGATGTTGTAAGGCCTCGATCATTCAGTGTGAAAATCCCAACCGGCGCGTTTTCCAGGATCCGTTCGTTGAACCTGTTGACATCCTGTATCTCCCGGGTCTTTTGTCCGACCAGTTCCTTGAGTTGCTCCTGAATGGATTTCCCTGGGATTGAAGGACTGAACCCATACGCCTGAATCTTTTCGCGTGAACCCATGAGGAACTCGCAACGCTCATCCCCCATAGCCCGGCACGCAATTTCCACACAGTCAAGGGTCTCTTCAATTCGTGTGCCTGCATATTTATGCGTTGCCTGCATGAATCCCAAAATAATCCCCCGGGTGTAGTCGCACGACTGCTTCACCGACACTTCTCCCCGCTGTGCATACATCCAGCCCTCAAAGGTATTGTTGCTTTCAATTCTGGCCCAGCCTTCTTCCCATTTCATTTCCTGGATCAGAAGATTGCCCGCACCGCCCTCGATGAAAACCTCCAACCCATGCACGAAGCCGCGGGGGCCGGGTTGAATCT
>CAZEIA010000263.1:0-3670 GCA_964512335.1 uncultured Desulfobacterales bacterium | reverse complement strand
GAGGCAGTTCTGAGGCCGCACCGGAGTCGCCTTATGCGACATGTCGAACACATTAACCGGACAGTAGATATGGCATAATTCACAGCCGTCACATTTGTCCGGGTCAATGTGTACAAGATAGATTTCAAAATCCCGATTGGTTTTCGGCATATCTTTCCTGCGCTTTCAGCCGGTTCCTCGCCACGAAAAAAAAGATCACACCAGGAAAAACAGGAAAATCTGGAATAAGACAAAGGCAAAATGGATTTCGTTTTGCACCAAATCATATGTATTATATTAATATTCCTGATCTTTTCTTCGCGCTCTTCGTGGTGAATGTGTTCCATGTGGCGAATGTCCGCTCAAAAAAATACCCCGGCCCTTACGCCACCAACCCAGGCATAGTATCAAAACCATCAGCGTCTTGACTGCCCGGTGTCTGAACTTCTTTTTTGTGACAGGCTTTCAGTCGTTGATGAGCTCCGTCAACACCCCGTTCAGCTTCTTTGGGTGAATGAACGCGAACTTTCCGCTCCGGAAGGGACGAAGCACCTCTCCGTTCGGGGCGGGAATAAACGGATAACCCTGCTTCTTGAGTTCTTCCACCGCCTCTGCAGTATCGTCCACGCCGAAGCTGATGAGCATGACACCCTCGCCGTTCTTTTCGATAAACTGGGCCACGGGACCGTCCGGCGTAGTGGACTCCATGAGCTCGAAACCGACCTCTCCGATATGGTAGCGGGCCACCCGGATCTTTTCCGGCTCGTCCACGTAGGGATCATCCGGTTCAGACTTGCCCAGGACCGGTTCCCAGACCTTTCGGGCGGCATCCAGGTCCTTCACCGCTATGCAGATATGATCGACCTTATTGACTTTCATGGGAGCAACTCCTTGATTTGATGGGCTCGGCGCGGTCCCGGGCCAATGATCCCGGAGATCGAGGCCATCACCTCAAGCGGCGACGGATGGGACCGCTGAAAGAGAGGGTGCTCCGGCCGGATCACGCCGGCCGGAGCACCCTTTGAACCGTTTCAGAATGTCACCTTGGAAAGAGGAATTGTGATTGCCTCATCAGGGCAGACACACCCGCACTCATTGCAATCCTCACAGATGAATTCGGTAACCACGGGTCTGCCGTTCTGTACCCGGATAGCCGAGTCAGGGCAGACCTCCACGCACAGTGGCTGGACCAGCCCGCCACACATGTTGCATTTCTCCATATCGATCTGAGCAGCCATGTTTAACTCCTCTTTTTACTGTTTCATGTAGAGCTTGAACACCCACTCGCCCTCGCCCCTGGGAATCGCCTTGTGCATCTCGATGGCAAGGGGCCGGTTGAAGAAGACACTGATGTCCACGAGCATGCTCTCGAAGAGCTTCTCTCGGGTCCTCGCGACTTCCTCCATGGGCACGTCAAAGGTCTTGGCCGCCGTGGGCCAAGTATCGCGCTTGCAGCGGATAACGGCCTCAGTGGGCTTTTCACCGGGTTCCACCGTAACCACAGCCCCCTCGTTGGCCCAAGCCCCCGCCAGCTGCTTAGCCACCATACCGACAAAGGCCTCGTCTCCCTTAAGCAGGTTCAGCCGCGGCAGCATGCCCTTGCCGATGTAACGTCCAAACGCCTCGGCGGCGTCCAGGGCGACGGTCATGGAATCGGCTTTATCGCCGGCCAACCCGAGGGCGAACTCGCGCCACCGGTAGTAGGTGTTGCAGATCTCACCTTGGGCGGCCTGCTTGGCTTTCCACAGTTTCGTGATTTCCTTCTCGGCGTTCACTGGCATGATATTCCCTCCTCCTTATATCCTGAGACCGATCCGGTAGCCGTCGTGGACCGCGCTGGAGAGGTTCCGGGGCACCAGGGCGTCCCCGACCACGTACAGTTCTATGCCCTCACTCTGGACGGCGCTCTTAAGGCTCTCGTTGGCATCCCGCTCCGTTACGATGATCGTATCGCACTGAACCGGGAATCGATGGCCATCGAAAGTCTTCACCACGATCTCGCCGTCGCCGACCTGGTCGATGGTGCAGTCGTTGTAAGCGGTCACACCGTTCTGCCGGAGGTAGATCATGTAGCGCCACTTGAAAGAGGGATTGATATCAAAACCCGCGGACTTCTCCTCGCCCACGATGGTCACCTTTTTCCCCTCCTTTGCAAGCTTGAGGGCCACTCCGATGCCGGGCTTGCGGTTGCCCCAGACCACGACCTTCTCGCCTACATCGGCCCGGCCGGCGAGTACGTCCAGGACATTGACGATGTTCTCAGCGTTCTCGTCCACCCCCGGGACCTTTTTGTATACCGGGCCCGTGGCCAGGATGACGGTGTCGGGGGCCTCTTCCTCGATCAGCTCCTCAGTTACCTCTGTTCCCAGGTGCAGTTCCACACCGTATTTATCGCACATGGTCTTCTGGAAGTTGACGCAGGTCATGAGTTCTTCGTCGCCGTAGGGCGCCAAAGACGCCTCATTGAGTGTCCCCCCGATTTTATCACGCTTGTCGTAGACATGGACTTCATGTCCCCTCTGGGCGGCCACATAGGCGCACTCCAGACCGGCGGGTCCGGCCCCGACGATCATGACTTCCTTCTTGTCGTTCTCGTCTTCAACAGGCTTGGGGAAGAAGTCCGGATCGTGCTCATGGGCACAAACCGGGCTGATGTAGCAGGTCATGGGAGCGTCGCGGAAAAGCCTTGCCAGGCAAAGGTTGCATGCTACGCAGTGCCGAATCTCGTCCTCCCTGCCCTCGGCCACCTTTTTGGGCATCAGGGGATCGGCGATCATCGAACGGCAGATCTCCCACATATCCAGCTCGCCCTTGGCGATGGCTTCCTCTGGGAACTTGGGGAGAAAGATACGGTAGGCCATCTGTATGGGCACCTTTACGTGCTCCTTGGCCCGCTTGGCCAGGTAGAGCCAGTTGCCCTGAGGGATATCGCGGCTGATCACCGGAAAAATGGACTCCTGCCAGCCCAATGTGCAGCTGATGTAGTCGACCCCGGCCTCCTCGGCGATCTTGTAGCTTTCCATTGACTCCTCGGGAGTGTTGCCGCCCACATCATCCAGGAGCTCCTCGGAGCAAAGGCGGATGCCCACCGGGACGTCCGGCCCCACGGCCTCCTTCACGCTCTGTATGACCTCCACCACCGCCTGCATGCGGCCCCGGATGTCTCCGCCGTACTCGTCGGTCCGGCGATTCGTGTACTTGGAGATGAAGTTGGAAATCAGGTAGCCGACAATGCCCGAGATCTCCATGATGTCGAACCCTGCCTCAACACCCCGCCTTGCGGCGTCGGCGTGCTGTTTGACCATCTCCTTGACCTCGGCGTTTGTCATCTCGGCCATGGGCTTGAAGATACGGAGACGCTGGGGCACTGCGGAAGGACCGTGTCCCACGGGCACCTCTACGGCGCCCACACGACCGCAGTCCATGAGCTGAAACCCTGCCACCGCCTTTTCAGAATGAATTGCGTCCGCGATCTTCTTGAGGCCTGGAATAAACTTGTCGTCCCATGCCCCGGCCTGGCCTACATAGCCCTGCCCCTTGCGCGCCTCATCCATATAGACGCCCTGCATGAAGCAGAGGCCGCCAACCACCCCCTCGGCCCTGAGCCGCATGTACTCCACATCCGCATCCGTTATAAACCCGTCGTGCTGGTTCAGGTTGTCCTCGGTGGCGGCGTACTTGATGCGGTTCG
>CAZEIA010000262.1:0-3678 GCA_964512335.1 uncultured Desulfobacterales bacterium | reverse complement strand
GGCCAGCCCGTGCCGGAGTCGAACTTATCCCTGGAGCTGAACAGGGGTTCTCCCGAGACGATGTCCACGTAGATCCCTTCACGCTTTAAGTCCCAGTAGGGATTCTTGAAAGGAGGCTCTGTCCCGTGGTCCTGTGTGACCTGATACTGCATGGGGGTAAGCCTTTTACGAATCTCATCGTCGGTCGGCCGCGCATACTTCCCGTCACTTTCATCTGAAGCGGATACTGAACCTGATGCAGGCGGTTCTCTTTCCCATGTCCTTTCCAGGAACCCGTCCCGGCCGGACGCGGACCTGTAGGATCTGTATCTGGAGGCCTGGCGTCTGAAATAGTCCTGGTGATAATCCTCGGCCCTGTAAAACGGGCCTGCAGCCCGAACAGGGGTCACCACTTCAAGGAAGCGGCCGGACTTCTCGAGTTCCCTTTTGGATGCCTCGGCCAGCCGTTTCTGCTCTTCGTCATGGTAAAAGACAGCGGTTTGGTACTGGGAACCCCGATCCACGAACTGTCCTCCCGCATCGGCGGGATCCACGTGCCGCCAGAACACATCGAGGAGTTCTTGGTATGTTACCTTGGAGGAGTCGTAGTGGACCTCCACAGCCTCAACATGCCCTGTGGAACCGGTCGAGACCTGTTCATAGGTGGGGTTTTCCACCTGGCCGCCTGTGTAACCCGATATGGCCTCGATGACGCCTTCCACCTTTTCAAAGTCGGATTCCATGCACCAGAAACACCCGCCGGCAAAGGTGGCCGTTCTTAAGTTATCTGTTTTATCTGTCATATATAAATCCTTTCCCCTATTATTCTGTTCTGAAAAGGCAATTAAAGCCATAAAAATACTTATCAAAGTGACAGAAAATAACATTATTGTATGTCTTTTTATATTTTTCATAGAAACCTCATTTTCTTTTTCCTGCAAGGAGCTGAGAAAGCCGTGAACATATAAATGTCCCTGCGAGAAAGGCGGTTTATTGCCTGATCACGATCTGTCTTTGAAAATAAGTACGATTTTGAGGAAGTCAGCAGTTTAATTGAAGGGGGAGAACGAACGGAGGCGCACAGGACAAAAAAGATGCGCCGCCCTTGTCAGGCGGCGCGCACGTTAATCAATTGCGTGTCTTACACGATGGTTACGTTGGTTGCTGCCGGGCCCTTCTGCCCTTGCTCGATGTCAAAGGTCACCCGGTCCCCATCGTTGAGCGAGCGAAAGCCGTTTCCAGTGATGCCTGAATAGTGTACAAACACATCCGGTCCGTCTTCCTGCTCAATGAAGCCGTAGCCTTTGCTCTCATTGAACCACTTGACTGTTCCATTTGCCATGTCGCCACCCTCCTTTCTTCAACATTTCGTGTTTCAAACCCTCGGGCGGCCACTTCAGCAAAATGGTACAGCCCCTGCAGATTGAAACTGACTTCCCATCCTGGGAAATCCTTCGTGGAGGCCTCACCATACGCTGTTTTGAGTCAAATGCAAGGAAAAAACAGGAGCAAAGGCTGAAAACTGGGGCATTTTCAAGGAACCCGTGCTCAGGAGGGTCGAATGCTTGCCAAGACCCTGTGCATTCCGTTATGCTGCTTTACGGACGGAAAAGGTGCAATTTCCGCCGCCCCGGCCTTTTCCGGTGCATTGTGGTCCGCGCCGGGGCTGAAGCGGCTCCTGTCCGGAGAAAGCTATTAAGCAAGTCAGGGGTTTCCGATAAGGATATGTAAAACGAGGAGGCGCTTGGAGGTCTTGGATATGGATCAAGAAGAGGTAATTCGCGCCTGGGGCGGGAGACTGGCCGTACCTTTGGAGCTTTCTCTCATAAAGACCGGAGACGAGAGGACGGCCCACCTCGAGAGATTTTGTGAGAGACTTCAGGAGATTGTGCCGGCCGTGGAAATCACCGGGTTATCCGGCGAACAGGGCGGCCTTCCTGCAATTCTCATCGGTGATTCCTGGACTATTCACATGGTACCTGAAGGGAAAGAACTTGCCCCGTTTCTGGACCTGCTCTCCAAGGTGGCTGCAGGGGACGGAGGCTTTCCGCACGAACTGAAAGAACTGCTTGAAGCCGTTGAGGTTCCGTCCCTGCTGGATGTTTTCGTGTCCACCCGGTGTCCCAATTGTCCTGCGGTGGTCAGCCGCATTGTGCCGTTCCCACTTGCCAATCCACGCATAGCGGTGCGTGTAACGGACGGCATGCTCTTCCGGGAAAGGGCCGAGGAAAAGGCAGTTCGCGCTGTGCCAACCGTAATTACGGCCGACGGAATAAGGTTCACCGGACAGGCCCGGGCGGAGGAGGTTGCAGACGTCCTGCTTAGAGGCGACCCGTCCCGAATGGGAGCGGAGTCGTTCGCTCGAATGATTCAGGCCGGAGACGCCGAGGGCCTGGCCGGCATGATACTTGGCCGTAAGCAGGTGTTTCCCGGTGTCCTCGACCTCCTTTCGGGAGACCTCTTCTCTCTGCGTCTGGGTGCAATGGTGGCCATGGAGACCGTGGGTGAGCGGGATGCCGAACTGGCCCGGGGGTCCCTCCAACCGCTTTGGGATCGAATGGAAACCGCGAACCCCTCTGCCAGGGGAGACATAGTCTATCTGATCGGAGAGTACGGGGACGCAGCCTGGAGGTCTCGATTGACGGCCCTCAAAGAATCCTCCCGAGAACCGGAGCTGGTAGAAGCTGCGGAGGATGCCTTGGTTCGTCTGGAGGAGCGGGGAGAGAGGGGATAGCTGTTGAGTTGTCATGCTTTGTTGGGGTATGACCACGGACACGAGCCATGGCTTTTTTTCACGAACCACGAACACGGATGTTTTTATGGATGAGTGGGAAGTTGTAGAACTCCCCATCGACGGGACACTGGATCTCCATACTTTTTCCCCGAAAGATGCAGCTTCAGTGGTGAGAGATTACCTGGAGGCATGCGGGGAAAAGGGCGTACGGGAGGTTAGAATCATTCACGGCAAGGGTAAGGGCGTGCTTCGACGTATCGTCCACTCCGTACTCGAGGACCATCCCTCGGTGGTAGAGTTCCGGCTCGACGACGGCCCCGGGGGGTGGGGAGCGACCTTGGCGTATCTTTATGCCCGTTCAGGTTCGGAGGTCGACTAAGATCAGCTCTTCCAGTGAACCCCAACCGCTGATGCGACTGAAAAAGATGCTTCCTTAGTGCCAGGATAAGGAGCTGCACTGAAGAGAAAGGATCAAGGAAACTGAGAATGGAGGAGTGCCGGCATCTGAAGCTCGTTCTAGTGACCCCGAACGCAGACAAACTGCGCTGCCGCAGGTGTAAATTGACCATCTCCCGGAGCGAGCTGGAAGGAGACTACTGCCCCGAATGCCTCGAGGTTCGCGGAGAGCGCCACTCGGACTTCGAGGAGGTCGCCTTGGATGAAATCCCCGGGACCTACTATCGTTGCGAATCCTGCGGAGCGGTCATCGATGACAAAGCAGGGAACGGGGAAGGCTCATCATGACCTTTCTCAGGTGGGTGTGATCTTCAGGGTGACCGCATTTTCACGGTCCGGGCATTCAAGGACGAGCTCGTCCCTGGAGGCCCAGGGATATTTGCCCCCGGTCTGCATGACACTCAGGCCTGGAAAGATGTCGTGGTAAAAAAAACCGCAAAGCCCTCCGCTGTCGTAGCAGCTTATGGAAAGCACATCCCCTTTCCGGTGCCCGGCGCTGCAGTCCCCCT
>CAZEIA010000261.1:0-3705 GCA_964512335.1 uncultured Desulfobacterales bacterium | reverse complement strand
CTGCGGCCCTCCACCTTTCAATCTTTCGTGAGGTCCAGGCTCAAATATACGTGGTCCTGGGGCGACGAGAAACCGCACTTTTCAAAAAAACGCAATGCATCATTATTCCTGGCCTCCGTGTCCACGAGCAGCATCCGGGCCCCCTCTTTTTCCATGACCTCGCGGAACGCCGAAAAGAGCCTCCGACCGATTCCCCGCCCCCGAAAACTCTCGTTCACCCCGAACCAGACAAGGTAGCCGTATCGCCGCGGTGAATTCCTTTTGTCGATGATGGTCGCCAGGACAAACCCCACAACGCGGCCGTCCAGCTCGGCCACCAGGCATGATCCGGGATCGTTCCGGTATAGATCGATCACCTCATACTCATCCCAAGTTCTGTAAAGGCTGGGGGATTCGGAGAGGGTGAAGAGCCTCTCTCCCAATTGGAACACCGGTCCCAGGTGTTCGATCCGCATGGTGCTTATCTTTACTGCCCGCTCTCCGCCATTATCCATGTTTACCATTTTTTCGCCTGAGCGCATGGTTCCACAATTATGATTAAATATTCTTGTTTCCCTTCTTCGTGTCCTTCGTGTCCTTCGTGGTGAAACAGATGCTTTTTATACGACGAAGGACACGAAGTAGATACTTGTAAACAAATCACCCGGCTCTATTACCCGATAGTTCGGCCATAACCTCATCGAATCTCCTGGCGATCATATTCTCGTATTCTTTCCCGAGATAGGGGCGGTTGTTGTAGAGGTACCACTTTGTACCGTCCCAGTAATCCCTCAACTCCTGTGAATCCTGAATGCTTTCGAGCAGCCCCTCAATCTCCTCCAATTTCTGCCGCTTAAGGTCATCCTTTCTAAGTTCATAGAGATCCCGGAGCTTGCTTCGCTGTTCTTCGGTGAATCCGATGTCCAGGGCACGATCCGCCAGATCTGTGTAAAGACCGTGGATCCCCGTAAAATCGCCCAGAAGCCCCATCTGTTTGCCCGCCTGGTCCAGCATGAGGTCGGTTATCTCTTCCAGTCTGCGATCAAAGGCCTTCTCCAAGTCGAGTTCATAGTCGTCCGTGTAGAATGGAATCTTGCGAAGGGTCTGGAGAGAGTAGTGGAAGTAATTCTTGAGCTGGTCCAGGTTGGTGATGGAACCCATATAGGAAATCTTCTTCCGGATGTTGACACGGTCGTTGAAGTTGAGTGTCAGAACTCGTGTTTTCTCGTCCATGCGGAGCAAGAGCCCGGTGCCCGGCCTCAGAAGACGATCCACGCTGCGGGGATTCTCCCACAACTCTTCAGCCTTGACCCCGTTTAAAAAATCGTTCAGGGCCTCGTACCTCCGGCTGATCTTGGGCATGATCTCGAGAAAGCTGAGAGAAATCGGAGCGCCCGGCCGATCTTCGAACCGAAGAGACCCCATGAGGGCAACAAGAAGGAGCTTAACCTGGTTCTCATAGCTCAGGTAGCGGCTCACGTTTTCCAAACCGAACAGCCGCACCTGATCCCCTGTCAATCGGTCCAAAATGAAAAAACGCAGGTTTTCATTCAGGTTCTGCAGGCTTCGATGGATTCGAAAGGCCTCATAGAGCTCCCGCTCAAAGGTGGGATAACCGACTCCGGAAAGTCCCCTTTTATTGTAGATGTAACGCATAGGGACCTTCATGATGAGCCTGGCCAGATCAGGAAACCTCACGGTCTTGATCCCGCGAAGTCGAAAAATCCGCTCCAGCGCCGCGATCCACCGGCCGGCTTCCAGGTCTTTTTCATCGTTTTTACCGCTTTGTTCCCATGAATCGAGATAGGCGGTCGGAGTAAGGCCTTCCGGCAACCCTCCGTCTTTATACGCCTTCAGGGCGCGGTACAGTCTGCCCCCCCTCAGGAGGTCCTCGTCCATGTGCTCGTCGAAATCCACCGCCCCTTCCATGATTCGATGGCACAGTGTACGCACACGAAAGAGTTCTCCGGCCAAGTCCTCCAGAATGAGGTCCTCGCGAAGGGACGAGAGCATGATGAAGCTGTTTATAAAGAAGGCGTCGAACAAGGCCTTGTCGTTAAAAGCCACTACCTCCCTCAGGGCACGATAATCAAACTCTCCCCTGAGGATGTGGTGCATAAAATCGTGGTATCGGACCAGTGTAACCAGATATGACCGTGCCTGCCCGTCCATACCAAAACGTTCCGGAATGTTTTCCTCCACCAGAAACCGCGCCCCGGCCCCTGCGTGATCCACAGGATGGACCCGGTCCGCATAACGCTTTCGAAGTTCCGGGACGCGCCCCAGGTCCTGAAACACAAAGGACTTGATCAGAGCGTCGAACAGCCGCGGATTCTCCCTGAGATCACTCACAATGGCTTCCAGCTCCTCGATCTGAAGGTCGCTGACCCCTACGGTGCCGGCCGTCATAGGGCCGAACTCCCGCTGAGCAAGCTTATGCAGCAGTCGTGCATCCTGGAAATCCTGACGTTCTCCGCGGACAAGTGCCTGAATCTTGCGGGTGTTGCGTAGAATGTAGTCAATGGGAGAGGAGTTGAGGTACATATTCCCCGTGAGGTCCAGGTTTTCGAGCCCTGTCAACTCCGGCAGGAAGAACCGGAAAAGAGACCGCGCATGAAGGAAAAGGGCGTTAATGTCCGCGTAAAGATTCTCGGCCTGAAACATGAGGGCTTGAAGTGTGCCTCGAAGACGCTCCCTCACCGCGGTCACTCTTCGAAACCACTCCCTCTGCCGCTCGGGAAGCCGGAAGCCCTCTGCATGCTCCTCGTGGTAACTGAGAAGGTCGGGGTGGTTCCGGTGAAAGGCCTCCAGTTTGGAAAACAGTCCGTCTACATCCTCGAGTGTTTTCGACGGGGTCTCCGAGACGCTGCTGCCCGACAAGGACTTTACAAGGAGGTCCAATCGCTCGATCACCTCGTCCAAGTCGATACAGAAAAGGTCCAGGGACTGGGTCTGGGCGTCGATTTTGAGCTGGAACCCCGTGCCGATGACAAAACCGGCGCCGCTCTGGTACAGATGCTCGCTGAACCTGGCCAGGGTGTCCAGATCCAGGTAGGTCGTGTTGATTGCACCGGCCTCCTCTTCAACACGCTTTACCCGGTCGGCCATTTTTCCCGGCGGAGTGTCGCCCAGGATCGGATTGAAGTTAATGATCTCTCCGCGCGATACGTTGACTGCGATCCATAGGAGGATGAAGGCGTGCCGGCTGTCCATCCGTTCGAAGATGTGCCCTGTGCCGTGAAACTCCATGTTCAGGAACTTGCGATAAAAAATGGGAAGCTCCAGTGAATCGTCCTTTAAGAATAACTTCTCGAATTCCTCGATGGTTCCTATGAGCCTGAGGATATTCTCTATCTTCTGAAGCCTGTCCGGATCGTAGTCGGCCAGGCTTTCCTTTTCCATCTCGCCCTTCAGTCGAAGCTCGGCCCAGCTGTCGAGGAACTCGAAATGATCCACGAGATCCATGAGCTTAAGGACCTTCCGGATGATCATATTGTGAATGCCGCCCATCTGGCTGATTTTCTCGTCAAGCAGGCGGTCCCAGTCCATTTCCCGGTTGGTTACTACACGTACGACGGATTCATAGAGATCGAAAAGCTCGGCCAGGTGTTCGGATCTCAACTCGCTCCCACGTGAGGCCACGGTCTCGGCCATGGTCATGAGGCGACAATAGCGCAGCAGGTTCAAGGCCCTGCCTTGCTCTTCCTTGCGGGCCAGATCCGAGAG
>CAZEIA010000260.1:0-3737 GCA_964512335.1 uncultured Desulfobacterales bacterium | reverse complement strand
CTGGCCGGGAAGGTACTCCACAACGATGGGCTCACATGCATCCTCGGCGCTCAGGCGGTCCGCGATATCCCGGACCAGAGGGCCGTGGGAGAGGCCGTATCCGGTGGGGACATCCTGTGAGTACCTCTCCGGCACCTCCCGGTCGCCGGGTTCGGGCGACACAAAACGCCATTCATCAATTCGGTTCAGGGCGATCCCCCCGATCACGGCCATGCCTTTCTCCCCGACCACTGAAATGGAGGCCTCGAAATCCTCGGGCCTTGCAGCTGTGGTGGCCTCGATGACCCCCAGGGCGCCGCTCTCCAGACGCAGGGCGGCCACAGTGGTGTCCTCGGCCTCCAGGTCGTTGAGAAGACGGCCCTGCATGGCCGACACCTGGGCCACCGGGCCGCATATCCACTGGAGGGCGTCCAGATGGTGGATGGCCTGCTGATTGATTACGCCACCGTCCATGGCCCACGTTCCGTGCCACCCGTCATCGTAGTAGTCCTGGTACCTGCACCACCGGAGCCTGATGGTGGCCAGAACCGGTTTTCCGAACCTGCCGGCATCAAATGCCTCCTTGAGCTTCTTCATGGCCGGGTTGAGCCGGTTCTGAAAAACCACCGCGTACATGAGGCCCCTGAACTCAGCCAGGGCATCCACCTCCATGACCTGATCCATGGTCATGGCCGGGGGCTTTTCAACGATGACGTGCTTGCCGGCGTTCAGGGCGTCCAGGCTGTGACGATAATGCTTGCCCGATTCCGTTGCAATCAGCACCACGTCAATATCCCTGCTCTTCAAAAGATCGCTCCGGTGATAAACGGCCCCTGCACCCAGCTCCGCCGCCACCATGTCCGCCGCACGCCGCACGTGATCGCAGACCAGGACCACCTGCACGTTCTTCAGCTCGTCGCGGAACACCTCCACATACCGGTTCTGAATCACCCGTCCCGCACCCAGAATCCCGATCCGTATCATGCCCACTGCTCCTGCTCTCGAGGCCCTACCTCCAAGGCCTCGAACAAGGCCAGCATACCCCTTCGCTCAATCTGGCTCTTCAGGCGGTCCATTTCCTCACGGTCAATGACCCTTTCAAAATGGACCGGCCCTGCCTCGCCCGTCTGATCACTCGTTGACACTTTTCGTCGACCTCGTGTTTTCCATGTTTTCCACCCCGCCGGCCTCAACCCTGTAAATCAGGTCGGCCACCCGGGCAAGGGCCTGCTGGTGAGATATGGCCAGGATCGCCATCTCCCCTTTGAGACACGCGATCTCCCTGCACACGGCCGCTTCCGTATCCGGATCGAGCGCCGTGGTCACCTCGTCAAGGATGAGCAGCCTGGGCCTTCTGACCAGGGCCCTGGCAAGGGAAAGCCGCTGCCGCTGTCCACCCGAGATTTTGCTCCCTCGCTCACCGACCACCGTATCCATTCCCACGGGCAGGGAGTTCACGAAATCCAGCACCCCGGCCTTTCTGAGGGCCTCCTCCGCATCCTCCCTGGAGAAACGATCATCCCCCAGGGTCACGTTGGACAGGATGGTTCCGTGGAACAAAAACATCTCCTGCGGCACATACCCGATCATCCCGCGCCAGGCCTGCAGGTCGATCTTTTCAAGGGGGATCCCGTCCACCATTATCCGCCCGGAATGAGGAGAAATAAGACCGCTTAAAAGGTCGGCTATGGTGGTCTTCCCCGCCCCTGAAGGGCCCACCAGCACACAGAGCGTGCCGACCGGGATGGAAAAGCTCACATCATGCAGTATGTCCTTGTCCCCGTACCTGAACGACACGTTCTCCACATCCACGCCTATAGACAGGCTGGGGGCCAGGACACCCGAGACGGCTTCACCCTCTGCTTCGGCCTCTTCCAGCCGGTTGCGAAACGACCAGAAGGCGCTTTCAACCACCGCGAGGGACTGGTACTCCTTCTGGATGCTTCCCATCCTGGACAGGGTGCGGGCAAAAAGGAAAGCCAGGACCATGACCCCGGCCATGGCCTCCGGTTTGAACCTCATGAGCAGATAGATGCCCACACTCATGAGGAGCACCACCGCCGGCTCCTGCAGTGCCTTGAGAGCCTGGGCGCTCAGGACCTTCTCCTGGAGCGCGCGTCGCAGGTTTATGGATTCGTTCCTCAGAAACGGCTCCACATGATCCACCTGTCCCATGGCCTTGATGGGCTTCATGCCGTTCAGAAAGTCGGTGAGGCGTGACATAAGGAGCTGGAACGATTCGGTCTGCCGCCTTCCGGCGCGCCTTGCCATGCTTACGAACGGGCTGAGCATGAAAATGACCACGATCTCGGCCAAAATGGACGCAACCGTCACTTTCCAGGATATCATGGCCGCCACGGCCACATAAAACAGCACCTGGATGGAGCCCGCGATCATCAGGCAAGCCATGCTGTAACCCTTGAAGATCCTCATGGCCTCGGTGCTGACGGCGTTCGTGAATAGACCGACGGGCCGGCTGATGAAATAGGACCATTTCGCCTTGAACAGGGCCCGAAGGAGGCTCAATCGGAGCTCCGTCACTATGTTGGCCGCTGCATAACCCACCTGCTTCATGGCGAGAAGTGTGAACAGGTTCTTGAGCAGGATACCGGTTACAATGGCGCTCAGGAGGATGGGGAGGGACGGGGTAAGGCCGAAAAAGGCGAAAAACTTCGTCACCGCTTCTTCGAGCGCGGTGGGTCCTGCGCTGTCCTTGCTGATGACCATCTCCATCAAGGGAAGCAGGGAGGCTATGCCCAGGCTCTCGGCGAAACCCCCAAGCACGAGGAAGCACATCATCAGGCCGCTGCGGCCCGGATAGGTGAATATTAGTACCGAGATCATGGGGAGAACCCCGGTCCTCGTTGATTTCATGTTATCAGGGGACTTCATGCTTCCTCAGCCGGCGGCCGGCGCCATGGTGCTTTCCACCGGCAGCGGGCACTGGAGCCCGGCGGTCACGGCCAGTAGAAAAACTCCCCCGGCGTCCAGGAGATGGGTTTCGGTAAGGCCTCCCACCAGTATCACCAGGGTGGAAGACAGGGTGAAAAAATCCAGGGTCTCGCCCCGGTGCCGCCAGCCGATCTTCAATAGGACCCAGAAAAGCCAGCAGAAAACCACAACCCCAGGGATCCCGAAGGACGCTGCCATGTAGAGAAGATTGTTGTGAGGATGGTCGATCCCGACCTCGGCCCCGGCATCGACCATAGCGGTCTTGTATCCGCCCGTGCCCACACCCAGCAGCGAATGATCCTTTTGAGCAGGGCCGACAGTGTAATGACAAGAAAGTAGGCCAGGATCAACACCGAGGTGGTAACGGTTCCGCCGATAATGTGTGCGACCTTGAGCCACTCCGCATGCACGGGCCTCATGGGCCCGGGAAGCACCACAAATGACAGGCCCAGCATTGCCAATGCCCCGAACAACAGCATGGGAACGGGCTTGTCCCGCAAGCAAGCCAAATGTTAGAGTGTACCGAAAAACAGAAGAGCGATCAACCCGAATTTTCGAACCTCGTTCATTGTCCCTGATTCACCTCTCTTTTCCGGCCGCCCTTCCCATGCAGGCCGGTTCCGTCCCGCCCCAGCAACCGAGCAGTCCTCAGGATGCCGCGCCTGTCCACCCAGGTGCGGGAGGCCAGGTACGTAGCATTCACATGTCGCGGAAGGAGACCTCCATGGATGCGAAAAACTGGGCCAAGCTCCAAGAATCACTCCTCAAAGCGCAACTCAAAATCATCCGCGAGTTCCTCAGGCAGG
>CAZEIA010000259.1:0-3791 GCA_964512335.1 uncultured Desulfobacterales bacterium | reverse complement strand
AATCGTAGAGGTGGAGCCCCTTGCTCGCCGCAATGATCTCCCCGTCTTCAATGCCTATTTCTCCGGCCATGTATTCTTTCAGAAGTTGAATGGCCCCCAGGTTGGCCGGGAATCCGTTCCAGAGGTCCCAGGACCTGAAATACACAATAAAATGAAGGGCCCCGTCCCGCACCCTGGTATCGATTCCGCGAAGACACGGGGGGTCGTTGAGAAACACGGCTTCAGGGCTTCCCACTGTCATGTAGGCCTGATTCGTTCCGAAACCGTCTTCCCTGTACATACGGATAACCTCAGTGATCTGGCGTTCAAGGTACCACCCATAAGTGTAATCCTCGCCGGGCTGCTTCATGGAGGTCATGAGATACGGCAGGTACTCCTCCAGATACCCTTCGGCCACCGGATTGGGAATACCCAGGGCCGGTGGGATGTCCGGGAGAAGGGGCCGGACACCCGGGTGACGGATGTGGATTGTGACGTAATCGAATTCCAGACGTTTCTGGCCTTTGTAGCTGCCCCGGTCAATGGTGTACTCGCGCCCGGTCTCCAGGAGCATGTATACGCACTGGAACCAGGCGTCCGGTAGGTCCCGCGCGTCGATGGACTCAAGTTTCATGACCCCTCCTTAATCAGCCGTATGTCCGGCCATGATTTAACGTCTCAGGCCAGGCGGGTGGCCTCAGGACCGATGCCGGATCCGGATTCCATTTAGGCATGCCCCGGCCGGCCTGTCAACAGGTGATCCCCGTTGTCAGGAGCTGACTCGATCTCGTATTCTTGTTATTGTTGTTTTGTTTCACCACGAAGAACACGAAGAGCGCTAAGGATCACAAAAAGAAAGAATTATTCGTTGACTTGGGGCGGGCGAAACCCTGAGGTATGGGGGCGAATCCCCCTGGATCACTGGAAACAGTTCATATACAATACCAGGGCTGATCCACTTGAGCTCGATCCAAAGGGCATTATTTCGTGAAAGCGATTGGCAAACAACGGATTTCTTTTTCTTGGAAGAGTTATCGTTTCTTTCTGACCCCAAGGGCGTGAGATTCATGAGATTACGTTTTTCCAGCCTTTTTGCTCCTCTGCGATCTTGGTGCTTTTCGCGGTGAAGCTTTAACCGGATGCTTTATAATACCCGTTTCTCAGGCGGCCGGCGCGCGTATCAAGTGCCGTGAAGGGAGGCTAATATGGAGGAAAGGTCTTTTTTGAGCACCCGTGAGGTGGCCCGCTTCCTGGACGTTAACGAGAAGATGGTTTACACCCTGGTTTCAGAAAAGGGCCTTCCTGCAACCAAGGTAACAGGGAAGTGGCTCTTTCCCAGACGGCTGGTGGAACACTGGCTGGAGAACCACATCCTGAACCATCCGGGAACTGGAATGCCCGGCCTGCGGACCTCGACTCTCCTGCTGGCCGGGAGTAACGATATCCTGTTGGACAGGACCCTGGCCCTGTTCAACCGCCTCAACCCGGGTCACCTGGTCCTGTTCGGGAATGTGGGTAGCCTTAACGGGCTCAAGGCTCTCGGGCGAGGGCAGTGCCATGCAGCGCCTTCTCACCTCCTTCAGGATGACGAGAGTGAATACAATTTTGATTTTGCGCGGGAAATACTGCACGGTGATCCGCCGGCCGTTGTAAACTTTTGCAGGCGGGAGCAGGGCCTGGTGCTGGCCGAGGGAAATCCCGCCGGAATTCGAGCCGTTTCAGACCTGGGACGACCTGAAATAAGGATAGCCAGCCGACCCGAAGGCACAGGGACCCGGCTCCTCCTGGACCGAGAGCTGAAAAAGGCTGGAATAGACGGATCGCAGGTTGAAGGGTACGACCGGGAATTCCGTTCCCATCTGGATGTGGCCCTGGAGGTGCTTGCGGGCCGGGCGGATGCCGCGCCCGCCATTCGTGCCGTATCGGGCCTCCTTGGCCTGGATTTCCTCCCACTGCGCTGGGAACGCTTTGACCTGCTGGCATCTCGAGATCGCTTCTTTGAACAGCCCCTGCAGACGTTTTTGGGCCTCCTCAGCGATCCGGCTTTCCGGGCCCTTGCCGCGGACCTCCAGGGGTACGACCTGTCACTGTGCGGAAAGATGGTGTTTCCAGAGTGACCGGTTATTAGGCCTGTTCCTCCATGGCCATGCACACCTCTTCGCCGAACTTCGAACAGGACACCTCCTCGGCCCCTTCCATAAGCCGTGCCAGGTCGTAGGTGACGGTTTTCCGTGCGAATGTCTTTTCCAGCCCGGTCTCAATGAGCCTGGAGGCCTCGGACCATCCCATGTGATCGAGCATCATGGCCCCGCTCAAGATGAGGGAGGAGGGATTGACCTTGTCCAGCCCGGCATACTTGGGGGCGGTGCCGTGGGTGGCCTCGAACAGGGCATAGCCGCTCTCGTAGTTGATATTGGCTCCGGGGGCCATGCCGATTCCCCCCACCTGGGCGGCCAGGGCGTCCGATATGTAATCGCCGTTGAGGTTCATGGTGGCGATGACGTCGAATTCTTCGGGCCGCGTGAGGGCCTGCTGAAAGAAGATGTCGGCGATGGCGTCCTTTATCAGTATCCTGCCGCCGGGTCCCTCCTGCCCGAGATCATCCCAAGCCACGGTCTTATCCGGGAACTCTTCACGC
Source organism: uncultured Desulfobacterales bacterium (assembly GCA_964512335.1). GTDB lineage: Bacteria > Desulfobacterota > DSM-4660 > Desulfatiglandales > HGW-15 > JAIPEI01. Next base: position 1,174 of record CAZEIA010000259.1, on the reverse strand, counting down.
GCTAGCTCATAACCCCAGGTTCGAAAAGCGCCTTCGGTGAACTTCTGAATGTTGCCCTTGTGGACCAGGGTGACGCTTTTACTTTGTGCCGAGACGGCGTAGTTCAGGGCCGCACGGACCAGCCTGCGGCTCCCGGTTCGGCTGATGGGTTTGACCCCAAGGGCCGCGTCCTCTCTAATATTCCACCCATAGCTGTCCCGAAGAAAGGCTCGGAGCCGGGCGGTCTCTTCGCGGCCGGCTTCAAGTTCCAACCCGGCGTAAACATCCTCGGTGTTTTCGCGGAAAATGGTCATGTCCACTTTCCATGGCTCTCGCACGGGGCTCGGTACGCCTTGAAACCAACGGACCGGGCGGACGCAGGCATAAAGATCCAGTTTCTGTCTCAGTGTTACGTTGAGGCTTCGAATACCTTGCCCCACCGGCGTTGTAAGCGGGCCCTTGATGCCGACCCTGAACTCTTGAAAGGCCTCGAGGGTCTCTGAAGGCAGCCATTGTCCGGTGTTTTTGAAGGCCTTCTCGCCGGCAAGAACTTCTTTCCAGGCGATGCCGCGGCGGCCTCCCCAGCAGAGTTCCACGGCCTGATCAATGACCCGGAGCGCAGCCCGCCGAATGTCCGGACCGATGCCGTCTCCCTCGATGAACGGAATGAGCGGGTTGTCCGGCACAATGAGACGACCCTCTTCAAAAGTAATATTTTCTCCTGTCTTCAAGTGGCACTCCTTATCATGGATTAAATTGCGGTGATCAGTCGAATCCTATCATTTCCCCCGGAGCGGTCAATGCCTTTCAGGGAGCTGGTTGGTGCGGCACAGCTGCAGACAAAACGTATAAACCAGAAACCTTTGCCTCTTCCCGAGACTCCAAGGCGCCAAGAAAACCCCGGCAGGACAATCAGTTAACTCATCGGCTGGGCGTCTCGGCAAGAAGAGTCAATCTTTTTGTTTCAACAAGAAGGCCGAAAAATGTTGACAAGAATCGAAATATGAGTAAAATAACAAGATTTTGATTTTTAGGCGGCCTTGGCATTGCCAGGGCTTTCTTATTGTTCAGGAAAGGACGTGATACCCATGCTTTGTGTAACTGTCAAGGAAGGACAGGACTGCTTTTTTATGGACAAGGGCGGCTGCCGGTTCAACGGCGGTCATTGCCACACCATAGTTGAACAGTGCGAGGG
>CAZEIA010000258.1:0-3803 GCA_964512335.1 uncultured Desulfobacterales bacterium | reverse complement strand
TTACGAGTTTGTCGGTAAATTGTTCGATCTTGTCCTTGGTAAGCAGGACGGCGCCGATGCCTGCAAAAAAACCTTTTTTCAAGTCATCCAGCATATTGTTACCTCCCTGAGTAACGCCGGCCATAGCATTCCTTCCGGCAGGATGGCCATTCATCCCTGATTTCGAATCCTTGAAAGCGGGGAATGAACTGAATTTCAGTGTGCTTTCATTCTCTCCCGACAATAAGGCTTTGTCCCGGTTGTATGACATCGGTTTTCTTAATGCTGTTCAGCCCGCAGAGTTCTTCAACGCTGAGGCCGTAAAGCTTGGCAATACTAAAAAGAGTTTCCCCTTGTTTAACCGTGTGTTGTGTTGATGCGCTGTCGGCAGCGGCGGGACTCGCGGGTCCTTGGGCAGGAACTTGCTTGGTCGCCGTTTCAAGGCGGCGATTCAAGGTTTCAACGCTCGTGCTGAGGGTGCGCCGGTCCTTTTCGAGCCTGGACACGGATTCGCCGAGCCCGTTGACTCGCCCTACCAGGGCCGGCACCTGCTTTGCCGTTTCTTCGAGCCGGTCCAGCCTCATCTCAATTCGATCCAGCCGCTCGGTAAGAATGCTTAATGACTCGTCGTCTTCGGGCTCTCCACCCCCTATAAGCAGCAGGACCGCGGCTAGGAGTACAGCCGCCGCCACAACTCCAAAGAGAATGGTACGGCCCTTGCCCGAACCGGTTGGGCTGCGGGTGGTCTTCCTTCGTGTGCCTGCATGATTCATGACCCGACCTCGATCCTCGGCCATTTCCTCGACAACTCCCTTCACATCGTCGTCAGAGCGAAGGTCCATGGGAATCCGCCTTTCTAACGCGGGTAGAGGCATGGAAGACCGGCCGGCTGTCCACGCTTCGGGCTGTGCCCGTTTTTAATCTCTCACCGCGCTGACTCATAATGAGCCTTGCGGCTGTAAAAGCACAAATCAACGCCTCTTTTTCAGGCTTTTGACTCCTCGCGCAATGGCATATTTGTATTGATATTGTCTCTTTTTGTTGTCGAATTTAATAAGTTGAAATTCATCCGTGTCGTGGTTGAACGGCTCTTCAAGTGTTTCAATCCACTCAGAAATGCGGCGGTTAACCTCTTCTATACGCTTGTCGATTGGCATGTCCTTGTCCAACCGTATGGTTGTGAATTCAGGCATGACGACTCCTTTCTAATGTTCCTGCACCCATTTGCAAAATCCCTCAGGCCGACGAGCAAAAGCCGTCAGAAAGATTCGGCTTCACGACCCAACCGAGCCGCGGGATGCCGGGCCTTGATATTCAAGGTGGCCGCATGATTCAGGATGATCACCTGCCAAGTGCAATGACAGGTTCGCAACAGCGGCCTCTGGCGCGCGTGATCCTCCAAAAGGAGGAGCTGACTGCATTGTACCGTTTTACCGCGGCCCGGCAGGACCAACTGCAGCCGGGTTTCATCGTCCCGGCGCCTTTTCCGTAAAAAACCCGGTTAAGCAGAAGGACGCCCGTCGGGCGCCCCCAGGGCCTGCGCTTGGTTTCCAAAGAAACTGCGAGATTCAATCAGGACAATGCATATATCTTAGTCAATTTACTGTTTCTAATCAAGGACTTTTTTGTGATGTTACTTGTCCCTTCCATCCCCGCTTCAACTTAAAAGCCTCTCCAAGGTCACTCATATGTTGCGGCCTCGTTAGATTGCAGAAGGCCTGTATCCATCATTAAGGATCAATATAATCACCCGTGAGAGAGAGTAAAGGCCCAGCCTGTTTTGCGGAATAAGGCCGCTTCTGAACGTGTAACATGACTCCAGGACATCGACAAAGCAGGAACGCCGGATCGCCCTTTACGGCCGCGAGTGATAATGATGGAGTGGTTTTTGTGATTAAAGTGTTGAGGCGGAGAAAGCGCCGGGGCCGTTAGGGAAAGAAAAGGCTCGCTGGTTGGGCGGGCTCGGGCCCCAGGTCCCGGAATCATAGGGATAGAGCAGTTCTGGCCGCTTGCTGCAAGTCTCGCACTCCTTGAGAATGGGCGTCAGAAACGCCCAGCAGAGTTCGACCCCGTCCTGCCTCCAGAATAACATGTGATCCCCAAGCATGCAGTCCATGAGAACCTTTTCATAGGCCTCGAGGATAGGACCCGAATAGTTCTGGTGGTAGTGGAAATCCATGGTCACTGTACGCAGGCAGAGTTTTGCCCCGGGGTTTTTGGTCTGAAATGTCAGGGTGATCTTTTCCTCGGGGTAGATTCCGAGGACGAGTTCGTTCGCAGTGATGTGATCGCCCAGGGTACCGCGGAACATGGAGTGGGGAACCTCCTTGAACCGGATGCGAATCTCGGTGAGCTTTGACGCCAGGCGCTTCCCTGACATTATGTGGAATGGGACACCCTGCCACCGCCAGTTATCCAGGTACACCTTCATGCGGGCGAAGGTGGGGGTCAGAGAATCAGGTGGCACGCCCGGTTCATCCCGGTATGCCGGAACCTTTTCACCCCCCGCTGCTCCAGCCCCGTACTGCCCGAGGACCAGGAATTCCTCGATCCGGTCCACGGGAAAGGGACGCAGTGACCGATAGACCCGGACCTTCTCGTCTCGCACCGGGTCGGCCTCGAACAGGGATGGGGGATCCATGGCCGTGAGTGAAAGTAACTGCATCATGTGGTTTTGAAACATGTCCCGCAGGACTCCGGCCTGGTCGTAGTAGTCGGCGCGGTGTTCCACCCCCAGGGTCTCGGCCGCCGTGATGTGCACGGATTTGATGTATCGGCGGTTCCATATAGGTTCGAATATGGCGTTGGCGAACCTGAACATGAGGATGTTCTGAACCGTCTCCTTGGCAAGGTAGTGGTCGATCCTGAAAATCTGGTGCTCGCGGAAGAACTCGTGAAGGACGACGTCCAGATCCACTGCGGAGTCAAGATCGCGGCCAAAGGGTTTTTCCACCACAATACGCGACCACCCTTTGCCGTCGTTCCTCTCTTCGGCGAGACCGGCCTGCCCGATCATGCGGGCGGATCCCCGGTAAAGGCCGGGAGGAATGGCCAGATAAAAGATGCGGTTGCCCAGGGTCCCGTGAACTCCGTCCAGGGCCTTCAGCTCGCGGGCGAGCCCGCGGAAGCTCTCCGGGTCTTCGTAGTCAAGAACCCGGTAAAACAACAGGGCGGCGAAGGACTCCCATTCGGAAAGGTTTACTCGAGGGTCTTCCCGAACCGCAAGAAGCATTTTATTCCGGAAAGCCTCGTCGTCCAGGGGAGACCTGGCGCACCCTACTATTGCAAACGCCTCGGGCAGGCCCTTGTGCCGGAACAGGCTGTAAAGAGCCGGAACGATTTTTCGCGCTGTAAGGTCTCCCGAGGCCCCAAGGATCACCAGGGTGCAGGGATCAGCGGGTGTTTCCAAAATACAGGATGGATAGGGCACCTTGAGGTCCGGGGCCTCGGTCAAGGCCGTCGCATCGGTCAGGGGCTCTGCCGCCCAAGAGAAACTCAAAGTGTTTTCCATGGGGTTGACCCTCTCCGAAGAAGGGGAGTGGGGCATGACACGGCGGCAGACCCCGGCCTTTAGGTCAGGGGATACATGGAGACGTTATCAGGCAGGCTGGATCGGCCTGCCGCCGTTGTGCACTAAAGGCTATTCCTTTTCGAACTGGTCCTTGGCTGCCCCGCAGACCGGACAGGTCCAGTCAGCAGGAAGATCTTCGAAAGAGGTTCCAGGGTCGATTCCATTGTCCGGATCTCCATCCTCCGGATCATAAACGTATCCGCACACCGTGCACACGTACTTATCCATCTTCACTGCCCTCCTGTCATAGGGT
>CAZEIA010000257.1:0-3812 GCA_964512335.1 uncultured Desulfobacterales bacterium | reverse complement strand
CGCTCGCAGAGTTCAACGAGCACGCCGTTTGTCTCCTTGGGGTGGATGAAGGCGATGCGGGCGCCCCCGGCTCCTTTTCTCGGCTCCTGATCGATCAGGCGAACGCCCTTTTCTTTGAGTTCCGCCAGGGCCTCGTCAATGTTCTCAACTCGATACGCTATGTGCTGAATCCCTTCACCCCGCGAGTCGATATACCGGGCCACAGGTCCGTCCGGAGCCGTGGACTCCAGCAGTTCGATCTCGCTGTCCGTGATGGGTATGAAGGCGACGGTGACCTTCTGGTCCGCCACGGTCTCCGTACCATGAACGGGTAGTCCCAGGACATCGGTGTAAAACCTGCCCGCCTGCTCGATGCTCTTGACCGCAATTCCGATGTGGTCGATGTGTTTGATTTTCATTCCGCCTCCTTGGTAACGAAGCTACGCTGGTAAGCGCTCACCACGAAGATCACGAAGACCGGGAAGAAAAGAACCAAAAATGAACTACGAATAAAACGAATCACACGAATCATCGTTCACCCGGAGCCCTATTCGTGTGATTAGTGTGATTCGCAGTTCATAGGTTTTGTTTCATAAAAACAGTTAATGTACTTCGTGGTGAAATCATAATACGGGCGCTTTACGCCGGGCTGTTGATTCAGAACGACAGGGGTATCTCCACACTCTTTCCGGAAAGGCTGTTTGTAACCAGAAGCTTGCCCATGTCTTCGCGCTTCAGTTGCTCTGAGGCGTTCAACAGTTCAATCCCATACACGGTTCCGTCAGACGCCATATCTACGACCAGTTCGTCACTTAACTGAATAGCTTCAACTTCAGAGACCTTTTCTTTAAAACGAATATAGGCGACGTTGGCTTTTGGATCATAGCTGAATCTCATGACAAGACCTCCAATTAAAAAAACTTCGTGATAACGGTTATTACGAGCCAGTCATCTCCTTCATTTACACAATAGGCTTCCACTTGTTTTGTTCTATATCTCTTACCACACCATTCACCTTCAAACGGGAAGTTCCGGCGAAAACCGGCCCTGTTGAATTTTGCGGGAAAAGGTTCTCCATTCCTTACAGTCGAAAAAACCTCCTCTTCTGTAGTGCCCCTTTCGATAAGCCTTTCCTGGGCATGAGGATGGAAGCGAATATTCATAACCCGTATGCCTTACTCCGTACCAAGGGGCCCTGCCGCCGGCACTTGCCTTTGAAGGATTGGATGCTTATAGTGTATTGAAGACAATCAATATGACAGGGAGCCTGCCCCAGTATTCATTTTTGTGTAACACAACAATGCTTTTTAGACCAGAGGTTTCAGCCATGACATACGGGCCCTATGACTACATGCCTCCCGGGGTGAACGCCACAGGAAAAGGCGGGGATCCTGACAGGGATTTTGATCAACTCGAGGCAACGGAACTTTACTGCCCTCAGTGCAGGACCGCGGTGCCGGTGCGAAAGTTCCTTCTCCTGGTCCTTCCGGAAGGTGACAAGTACGAGTACAGGTGCCAATACTGCGGTACAACCGTGGGCGACAAGCTGGACAAGTCCGGCGACTTCCACGGCGTGCTGAAGGTCTGATTTTTGTTCCTACTCGAACCACATAACCCTGCCCCTGGGCTCGGAGAGCTTGGAAAATTTGCCTTCCAGAAAAGCGATGTACAAGGTATCCCCGTACTTCTTCAGGTCCGTGATGGAATATTTCAGTTTTCCCGTGGACCACTCTGAGGACAGAGTGTTTCCTTTTATCTTGTAAGCGTACAGCCTGGAGGTATCATAGATCTTCAGGTTGGTCAGGTGGTCGATTATGGGAATGTTCCTGAAGGCCAGGACTTCCAGGTTGCCGTCCTCGTCTATATCCATAATCGCAACCCTGCTGTTAAAAGGAATGCGGGTCGAAGGCAGCTCCGGGTGGTTCGGGGTAATCGTTTCGGCGTTATTGGTGCCTCCCCTTTTTGATCCGCTGGCCCAGAGGCTTTTTCCCAGCTGGTCCCACACGTGAAGATAGGACATATCATTCAGGCCGATGAATTCCATATACCCGTCCCCATCCAGGTCGTACTGGATAATGGTGTAGAACTGGACCCCTTTCTCAAAGTCCGGGAGCGCATTTTTGCGGGCAAGCTTGTTGCGGCTCTCATAGCCCATAATGAAAATATCGCCTTTAAAGTACCGGCCGATCATGGTGTCCTGGAAGTACAGGAAAGGAGGCCGTCCCTGCCGGGCCGCGTCCACCCGAAGATGCCCCCACATGCTGAGCCGCTCCTTGAATGACCCGTCCCAATCAAACACGGTGCTCCTTGCCCTGCCCCCGTTGTTACTCACCAGGTAGATTTCATCCTTCCCGTCCTGGTCCGCATCACCCACACTCACCTTCAGGAAGTAATCACCTAATCCGGCCTCGAGCGTGTCCTTCAGGATGAACGTGTCATCTTCCCTGTGGAAGACAAACAGGCTTTTTCGCGTCATGAACAACAGCTCGAGATTGCCGTCGTCGTTCAGGTCCCCTGCGTCAAAGGACAGCACCCCCAGCCTAACGGACGATCTGCCTGCGGGCTGTAGTTCGTGACCTGCTGCACCGGGCCTGAAAAGCAGTCCCTTGGCGGTTTCCCCGGAGGGGAACAGGTTCTGCCGCATGGCCTGGTATTGGTCAAAATCAATGCCTTCCACCACCGACCTGAACTGGTGGGCCATGTCCGACAGCCTGGGGATGAGCTGGCTTTCGTCCACTGCCTCGGCGACCTGCGTCTGCTTGGGCTCTTCCCCGGTCAAATCCAATATGGAATAATCCAGGCTGAATCCTTCCCCAAGGGTGGTGATGCTGCCGAAGATTATGTAGTCGATCCCGAGTTGTTGTGCAATTTCTCGAGCCCTGTCCCCGGAGTCGATACCTTCCAGGTCACGGTCTTGAAGGTGCTTCTCGATCAGGCTGCCATGCAGCACCGAGAGGCCCTCTCCCTCCAATCGTGAGACCAGCATGCTCTGTATCCCCGACCGGAGGAAGGCCTTGGAGGGGTCCGCGTGCAGGACAACAGGCAGCAGCCCGACTGTCTTTTTCTCCACGGCCATGGGCCCGGACAGAGACATCAGAAGAAAAACAAGGAATACAGCAACGCAGGCTATTCGGCCCTTTGAGAGATCAGACTTCATGGTTTCTCCTGGTAGGTGGTATTTCGGACATTTTTAGGTTCCTGTAAGTGCCTGAATGTTCAATAACATTTGAAAAGGCCGGAAAATTATCAACCGCCGGTAAAGCAGGATCAAGGGCTCAACCCCCGGCTCTGTGGAACTCCAAAATCAACGCAGTACGCATTATTGAGAATGAAGAAAGAGATGTCAAATCTTATTGCCTGCCAGGCTCAAGTCTTCCGAGTGAACCCGGCAAGGGTTTTCAGCATGATCCACTGAGAAGGCCCGGCAGGGAGATGGCGGCAACGGAAATGAGAAGAGGCCCGAGGGTTACCCCCGGGCCTCTCAGGCTGAAAAATCACAAAGAAGTTAAACTTTATTAGAACACGATTTTCCAGTACATACCGTAATAGGTGGTATCGCCCATGTCCTGATTCACGCCGGTGTTGGTATTGGCGTCAAAGGCGTCTGCGTTTTTCCAGTCGAACCGTCCTATTTCCGGTGTGAGGGTGAAGCCTTCGGCCACGGTAATGGTGGCGTTCATGAACATATGGTTGCTTTCGCGGTCATATGAAATAGCTCCATAATCGCCGTCGAGTTCCATCTTGCCGGCACCTGCTGCAAAGCCCAGCATGTCGTTCAGCTTGAATGCGAAATTGATGTAGGCTCCCCAGGCGTCCGTATCATAAACGGTGTC
>CAZEIA010000256.1:0-3834 GCA_964512335.1 uncultured Desulfobacterales bacterium | reverse complement strand
AACAACGACCCGGAAGCCCCGTTCTTTTCCAAGGCCGATTACGGCGTGGTGGGGGACCTTCACGAGGTGTTGCCCGCGATCATAGAGGAGATCAAGAAGTCCAGCTGAATTCCGGTGCCCCCAACAATTCTGCTGTCAATATAAAACAGCGAACCGGAAAACAATCATGCCTCCAATCACACCAGTATCTCTCCGGTGAGATCTCGCTGAACAGTCCGGCCGCTGGCTACGACGCTGTCTGTTATCCGTACGCCTTCACGGACCCTGACCCCCTGCCAGAGGACCGACCGGGTTATGGATGCACCTGCCTCCACCCGGCATTCGGGACCGATCACGGCCCATTCCGAGATGCGGGTCGACAATGCCGCATGGCAGCCGGGAGCCAGGAGGATAGGTCTCGGCGAGTGCTCCCGGTTGGCTTCCAGGTAGCTCTCAATGGTCCCGATGTCGCGCCAGTACCGGCCTTTTGAGACGTAGCCCGCGACCTTTTCGCCGCCTGCGATCATGCGGCGGTAGCAGGTCACAATGTCTGCGAATCCTTCGCGGGGGACCCACTCGAGAAGACCCGGTTCCAGGAGGTGAATGCCGGTAAAGGCGAGTCTTTCAGGCAGAGGTTCCGAGGAGATGTCTCGAACGATCCCCTGTTCGTCAAGGAGGATCTGGCTGAACAGGGGATGAGAATGAAGCACCAGTGTGGCAACGGCACCGGAGGCCGAATGGAACCGCAGTGCCTCCTCCAGGTCGATGTCGGTCAGGACGTCTGCGTTGATTACCAGCAGGGTGTCGTTTTCCCAGAAATCCTTTACCTTTCGAATGCCGCCGGCGGTACCTAGAATCGAAGGCTCGTGACTGACGTGTATCTCAACGCCGAACCGACTCCCGTCCCCGAGAAAATCGGCCATCGGGCGCGCATGGTGGTGGGTGTTCACGGCTATTCTGTTATAGCCGTGCTGTTTCAGGTATGTAATACTACGTTCAATCGCGGGCTGATTGGCAATTGGAACGAGGGGCTTGGGGCAGACATCGGTCAGTGGGCGCAGCCTGGTCCCCAGGCCTGCTGCAAGGATCATCGCCTTCACTTTGAGCACCTTGTTGGAAATCAGAGCCTCAGTAGGTTTCTGGATCTTTCTTATCGCAGTTTTTCGTTTGCACTCCAAAGGCGTTCCGGTCTGGACAGCGACCCTGATTTCGATTTGGATTTCCCGGCGATATTTTCATTCACGAGAGGGGTCGAAACGTTGATCATGAACGTTTGGGCGGCCATGAAGCGCTCAAATACGTTGAGCACACCGTAACACGGGACGGGGTCGCGTTTCAAAAAGCATTTCATGCGATGGGTTTTCCATTGCGTTTTCAGTGTGTTCGGTATAGATCAGATACATGCTTAAGTCGCGTGTTTATATTCAAGCGCGCATTATTGGACCTGAATTGAGCGTTTCAAATTTCAGTTCTTTTCGAAGAAGCGCCTCCATGCAAAGAGTGATGCTCGACCCGGCCTTCTTGAATGACAAAGCCTTGATATATTTGGTGTTTTTTCCATAAGCTGCAATTTGAAACGCTCAATTCAGGTTGGAAATTGAAAGGGGAGGCGGCCCGGGACGTGAACACTACGCTCGATTTGTCTGAACTGGATCACAAGATAGGCCGGCTTTTCATGTGTGGATTGCCGGGAACCACACTGGACGAATACACCAGGGATCTCATCCGGACCTTCCATCCCTCGGGAGTTATTTTTTTCAAAAGGAATGTTGAGGACCCGTTACAGCTTGCCCGGCTCTGCAGGGACCTGCAGAAGACGTCGCTGGAGTCCAATGGGACCCCCTTGCTGCTGGCTGTTGATCAGGAGGGCGGACGTGTGGCCAGGCTGAAGGCCCCGTTCTCCGAGTTCCCCGGCAACGAGGCGATCGGGGAGAGCGGCGCCCCGGAGATGCGGGCTGAAGAGTTTGCAGACGTGACGGCCCGTGAGATGAGAGTGGTCGGGCTGAACATGGATCTCGCTCCGGTCCTGGACGTGGGGCGCGGGCTCTTGGAGGAGCACCTTCGTGGGAGGACGTTCGGAGACGATCCCGATACCGTAGCACAACTGGGCCGGGTTGTGATCCGGAGGCTCCAGGACGGAGGGGTCATGGCCGTGGCCAAGCATTTTCCCGGCCTTGGCCGCTCAGCCGAGGACCCGCACACGCATCTTCCGGAGATCCTGCTGGAGGAAGGCGAGCTGGAGGAGGTCAATCTCGTTCCGTTTCGCGCTGCAATTGAAGAAAAAGTGGCCGGAGTCATGACCTCCCACGCTATTTATCCCTCCATTGACCCGGATGCGCCGGCAACCCTGTCAAGGGCGGTCCTGAAAGATCTTCTTCGCGGTGACCTGGGATATGACGGGCTTATTATCACTGATGACCTGGAGATGGGCGCCATTGCAGAGGGGTGGGGGGTTCCTGCAGGGGCCGCCGCGGCTTTCGGGGCTGGTGCGGACCTTCTGCTTGTTTGCGAAAACCAGGAGTTTGTCAGGCAGGCGCACATGGAGATCCGGTCCAAGCTACTTAACAGGGAGATTCCCATGGGACGGCTTCACCGATCGGTCAAGCGAATCCGGAGCACCCGCGCCCGCTTCGTGGAAGCGCATCCCTCAGTCTCCCTCAAGGAGGTTGAATCCTACTTCGGGTGAAAAGGCAGGGGAAACCGAAAAAGGAGGCGATTATGATACCGTTTCAAAGAATCCTGGCCCCTACGGACTTCTCTGAGCCCGCACAAATAGGGCTCGAGACGGCAAAGGACCTGGCGCGGCGCGATAATGCCGAATGCATCCTGGTTCATGTGGTTGCGCCGGTCCGGGCGATTCCGCCCAGCGGACCGGCCGCGCATTCCGGTTTCGAGTTATCCGCCGTGATGCAGGAACTGGAGGACTCCGCCAGCAGGTCCATTGACGAGATGGCCGCCCAACTGACATCGGAAGGGATTAAGGCGCGAAGCCTGGTGGTTCAGGGGACTCCGGCCGAGGAGATCTCCTTTGCCGCAGAGCAGGAAAAGGTGGATGTCATCGTGATCGCCACCCACGGCTGGACCGGCTGGCGGCGGTTTGTTTTCGGCTCCGTGGCCGAGAAGGTTGTGCGTCTGGCCCGATGTCCCGTGCTCACCATACCGGCACCGAGTGATACAAAGTAGAGCGCCGCTGCTTTTTCAGCGTTTACGGCAGACTCAGGCCCAGTGCCTGCTCCGCGGCCTTTCGCACCACACTGTCCGGGTGGTCCAGAAAATCCGCGGCCAGGGATCGGGCCCGCAGTGTCCCTATCCGGCCGAGAATGTCCAGTCCGATGATGCACATCTTCACGTCTTCAGGGACCATTATGCGGGAGACCGGCCCGACGGCCTTGTCCCCGTAGAATGCCAGGGCAAGCGCCGCAGCGTCCCTTACTGAAGCATACTCGTCTCTCAGGAACTCCGGGAGCCTTTTCAGGGCCGCAGGGTCCTCCATCCGGCCCAGTGAGTAGACAGCGGAAGAACGCACAAACGGATCCGGGTCCTCTATAAGGCTGCGGAGCCGGCTTGCAGCCCCTTCAGGTTGCCGAACGGCCTGAATCCACTCCCAAAGCACCTCCAGAAGGGGTCCTCTGTGGTCGAACAGGAACCCGGCGAAGTCCTGCATGTCACCGCCATTAGGATCGGACGGGCCGGCTTTCGAGAAACGCTCATAGAGCTCATAGTCCATTGAAACGGACCTCGCCGCAACAGACAGTGCGACCTGTTGAGCGTCCCGTTCTGCCAGGAAATCTTCAATGGGGGCGGTCTTCCGGCTCTCATGGGCGCGGTCCAGGGCCTCTTTCAGGGTTGCCAGGG
>CAZEIA010000255.1:0-3845 GCA_964512335.1 uncultured Desulfobacterales bacterium | reverse complement strand
CTGAAAAACTGGATCGGCGGGGTCGGCGGAAGACGACACGCCCTTCACCAGGACATCAATAGGACCATAGTGGATCTGGCACAATTTTTCAGACCCACGGTCACTCTCGTGGACGGGATTCGAGTCATGGTGCGAAACGGACCGGCCGGGGGCAGGCCCGAGGATGTGGCCGTGAAAAACACCTTGATCCTTTGTGAAGACCCAGTGGCCGCGGATGCCCGAGCGACCGGCCTCTTCGGCATGTCCCCGGAGTCTGTGGGCGCTGTTGTTCTGGCGGAGAAGTCAGGGCTGGGAACGTCGGATGTAAAGGCCCTGAACATCAAGAGGGTGAGCCTGTGAGGGCAGGACGTCTGAAGTGGATTCGCAGGATCAGCCAGGGGATATTCCTGCTGTTCTTTCTCTTCCTCCTGGTGGAAAGCCGCCTTCCACAGGACGTATACCGGAACTACTCCCTGGTTTTCTCGGAGGAGCCCGAACTGGATATTGAGCTGCCGGTCGGGTTTTTTTTCCAACTCGATCCTTTGGTGGTGCTGACCACCCTCCTCTCGTCGGGCATCCTTATCAAGGGCGCCTTCTGGGCCGGCATTCTGATCCTGGCCACGTTTTTTCTGGGTAGATTCTTCTGCGGGTTCATCTGCCCGTTCGGGACCATTCATCATCTGGCGGGCCGGATAAGGCCCGCTCTCAAAGGACAGGCACTGCTTCGGGCGTCCACACGCACGCGCTCAAGCCGTGTCAAATACTTCATCCTGACGACCCTTTTATTGTCAGCGGTTTTAGGCCTGAACGCGGCCGGCTGGATGGATCCGATCTCCTTCCTTTTCCGATCCATAAGCCTGGGTATCCTGCCCGGCCTTGGGGAGGCGCTCAAGGCCGGATTCGACGCCCTGGCCCTGAGTGACATCAAATTCCTCAACCTGCTGAGCTACGGCGCCGAGGTCCTGGTGGCCCCGGTGTTCGGATACGGGCACATTGCCTTTCAGACAGGCTGGTTCATCGGGGCCCTTTTTCTGGTGGTCGTTTTTCTAAACAGGATAAAGCCCAGATTCTGGTGTCGCATCCTTTGCCCCCTGGGGGCCCTGCTCGGGCTGATCAGCCGGGTCAGCGTCCTTAAGCTTGAAAAGGACGAATTCGCATGCACCCATTGCGGCAAGTGCACGGCCGGTTGCCAGGGAGCGGCGTCGCCTGAGCCGGGCGAGACCTGGCAGCCCGCCGAGTGCATTCTTTGCTTCAACTGCTTCGACGCCTGTCCTGAGGATGCACTACGGTTTCGAATTTCCTGGCAGAGGCCGCGGTTCAACCCGGCCCCGGACATGGGACGGCGTGCGGTCTTGGGCGGGCTCCTCGTGGGGTTTTCACTGCCTTTCCTGGGCAGGCTGGATCCCCGGGCGGCAGGGGTTCCCGATCACCTGTTGATCAGGCCCCCCGGCTCCGAGGCGGAGCCCGAGTTTCTCAGGCTCTGCCAGCGATGCGGTCTCTGTATGAAAGTCTGTCCTACGAACGTGATTCAACCCACACTGGGTGAGGCCGGAATGGCGGGCTTCTGGACGCCCCGCCTCAACATGCTTCAGGGGTACTGCGAGTACACGTGCACTCTCTGCGGCAGTGTTTGCCCCACCGGGGCCATTCGGAATATAGGAATTCGTGAAAAGGTGGACACCCCTGTCCGGATCGGGTCCGCCTTTCTGGACCGGGGCCGATGTCTTCCCTGGTCCGGTAACGGCCCCTGCATTGTCTGCCAGGAGCACTGCCCTACCTCGCCCAACTCCATCACCCTGAAAGAGGGAGAAGTTCCTGATGCGGACGGCGAAGGGGAGAGGATGGTTCAGTTTCCCTATGTGGACCTCCAACAGTGCGTCGGGTGCGGCATCTGCGAGAACAAGTGTCCGGTAAGGGGGCGGCCCGCCATAAGGGTTATATCGGCGGGAGAGACCCGCTCCATGGAGAACCGCATTCTATTGTAGCCCGGATGAAACGGCCGTATATCTTTTTCGAGGGCCTGCTCCCCACCCGCTGTTGACTCTTGCTTGAGTCGCAGGGGTGAAAATGATAAATAGACGGAAAAAACTTGATTTTTAATGTTTTAGTTCTATAATTGTAGCTCATTTATATATAACTTACCATCTTTTACTCTTCTGCCGGTGATTGCAGTAAGCCGTGCCTGGGGTGAGAATGATCCCTCGTTACACGCGCCCGGAGATGGGCCGTATCTGGACGGATGAAAACCGCTATGCCAAATGGCTGGAGGTCGAAATACGGGCATGCGAAGCCATGGCTGAGGAGGGTTTGATCCCGCTCGAATCCTTCAAAACGATTAAGGAAAAGGCCAATTTCTCGGTCGAAAGGATCCTGGAGATTGAGGAGGAGACCAGGCACGACGTGGTCGCCTTTCTCGCCAATGTGGCCGAATATGTGGGGCCGGACAGCCGGTTCATACACATGGGGCTCACGTCCTCGGATGTCCTGGACACCAGTTTTGCTCTCCTTCTCAAAGAGGCCTTGACTCTTATCATAGAAGACGTGAAAGGGCTTATGAGCGTGTTGCGGGAGCGTGCCTTTGAGCATAAGCACACCGTCATGATCGGCCGTTCTCACGGTATCCATGCGGAGCCTATCACCTTCGGCCTCAAGCTGGCCCTTTGGCATGCGGAAATGGAGCGCAACCTTGGCCGGCTGGAGAACGCCCTGGAGGAGATCAGCACGGGCAAGCTCTCAGGGGCCGTAGGAACATTCGCCAACATCCCTCCGTCCATAGAGGCCCGGGTCTGTGAGAGTCTCGGTCTTCGGCCCGCTCCCATCTCAACGCAGATAGTGCAGCGTGACCGGCACGCTGCGTATTTCTCCGCCCTGGCGATTCTCGGCGGCACCATGGAAAAGATGGCCGTGGAGATCCGCCATCTCCAGCGCACAGAGGTACTGGAGGCCCAGGAGCCTTTTGCCAAAGGACAGAAGGGTTCTTCGGCCATGCCCCACAAGAAGAATCCGATCGGGTGCGAGAACATCTCCGGGCTCGCAAGACTCCTTCGGACCAACGCCCTGGCAGCCATGGAAAACATGGCCCTGTGGCACGAGCGGGACATCAGCCACTCGTCGGTGGAGCGTGTCATCGCCCCGGACAGCACGATCCTGGCCGACTACATGCTTCAAAGACTCACCGGCATCCTGCGCGGCCTCGTGGTGTATCCTGAGAATATGAAACGGAATCTTGATCTACTCAAAGGCCTCATATTCAGCCAGCAGGTGCTCATAAGCCTCTCGTCTTCGGGAATGAACAGGCTCCAAGCCTATGAGCTTGTGCAGCGTAACGCCCTCAAGGTCTGGGACACGGGACAGGATTTCAAGTCGCTGCTTCTTTCAGACAATGAGGTGCGCGCGCACCTGTCGGAAAGAGACATCGAGGAGCTTTTCAGTACAGAGTATCACCTCAGATACGTTGAGGATATCTTCGCCCGCGTGTTCGAAAAACCATGACTGTAAAAGGCCCCAAAACGCTCAAAATGAAACAGACTCACCGCTTATCCATCCTCAGGTTGCTCGGCTTGCTGGCCTTACCGGTCTTTCTGTTTGCACTGCTGTTAGTGTTCGGGAGCATGGAATCACAGGCCAAGCGGTCCAATACGATCTCAAAAAGACTGCCGGCGGCGCTGATCCTCTGGCCCGAAAACAACTCGCCCTACGCGATTTTCGTGGACAAGGAGGATCAGAAGGTCCTGGTATACCGTACGGACGATCTCTCCAGGCCGGTCAAGACCTTTGTCTGTTCCACAGGTGAAAACCTGGGCCCGAAGACCCGCCGGAACGACAAGAAGACCCCTGAGGGCGTCTATTTCTTCACAGACATATTC
>CAZEIA010000254.1:2484-3861 GCA_964512335.1 uncultured Desulfobacterales bacterium | reverse complement strand
AATCGGCTTGTTCTTAACACAAGGCCTTTTGCCAAGTCAACCTATTTCCTGTCCCACTGCAAGACCATCAAACGCACGCCCGGCGCAGTCAAGCGTGTGGTCGATCACTTCTTCCGAGTGGACAGCGGACACGAATGCGGCCTCGAACGGGGACGGGGCGAGGTAGATACCCTGCTCCAGCATGCTTGCATAGTAGGACCGGAACCGGGCCGCGTCGCTCTCCGCCGCCGAGGTGAAGTCGGTGACGGGCTTTCCGGTGAAAAACATGGACCCCAAGGAGCCCACCCGATTCACAGTGACGGTGACACCGGCGATCCGGGCCCTCTCGGCCAGCCCCTCGAAAAGCCTGCGGCCTTTCTCCTCCAGGGATGAATAAACACCCTCCCGGCGCAGCAGGTTCAGTGTTGCCAGTCCGGCCGCCATGGCCAGCGGGTTGCCCGAAAGGGTGCCGGCCTGGTAGATATTCCCCTGAGGGGCCATTTGTTCCATGAGGTCGCTCCTCCCCCCGAAGGCGCCCACAGGCAGGCCGCCCCCGATGATCTTACCCATACAGGTGAGATCCGGAAGAACCCCGTAGAGTTCCTGGGCCCCGCCCGGGGCCACTCGAAAGCCGCTGATTACCTCGTCGAAAATGAGAAGGCTTTTGTGTTTCAGCGTAACCTTCCTCAATCCCTCGAGAAAACTCTTTCCCTGGGGTATGACGCCCGCATTGGCCGGAATCGGCTCAATTATTACCGCCGCAATCTCTCCGGAATAGCGCTGGAACGCGGCCTCCACCGCCTCCAGATCGTTCAGCGGAAGAGCAATGGTATAGGCGGCGATTCCCTCGGGGACCCCGGGCGAACCGGGTATGGACAGGGTGGCCACGCCCGACCCCGCCGATACAAGCAGGCTGTCTGAGTGCCCGTGATAGCAACCTTCGAACTTGATCAGTTTGTCCCGCCCGGTGGCCCCACGGGCCAGCCGGACGGCGCTCATAACCGCCTCGGTCCCGGAATTCACCATGCGCACCATGTCGATGGAGGGCACCATATCCACTATGGTTTGAGCCATTTCCACCTCCAGCTCCGTAGGTGCGCCGTAGCTGGTTCCCTTGGGAAGCTGCTTTTGGAGCGCCGAAAGGACTTCGGGGTGGGAATGACCCAGGACCATCGGCCCCCACGAGCCGACATAGTCCACGTACCTGCGCCCGTCCGCGTCCCAGATATAACACCCTTGGGCTTTTTCTATGAAGGGCGGATCCAATCCCACTGATTTTCCGGCCCGCACAGGACTGTTCACCCCTCCCGGTATCAGTTTGACGGCCCTTTTGAAAAGTTCCCTGGATCTGTCCGGCATGGACTATTACCTCCTTTTGGGAGTAAAAGGACAGCGTGG
>CAZEIA010000254.1:0-2384 GCA_964512335.1 uncultured Desulfobacterales bacterium | reverse complement strand
TGGTTCTTGGTTCGTGACTTTCCCCTTAACACCTCGAGAGCTCAACAGCTTAACAGCTCAACAGCCAAAAACCCATCATCCGACTGATGATGAGAACATGAGTAATTCCGAGTAAAACGCCGCGCGGCACTAGAAATAGGCCATGCTCGTCTTCTTGAACTCCCTCTCGCTGAACAGCAGGGCATACTCCTCGACGCCGGTCTTTACGGCCATACGTTCGGCAATACGTCGGCATTCTTCTCGACTGTCGCCGTGAATCATGGTGTATAGGTTGTACTTCCAGTCACACTGGGGTCTGCGCTGGTAACAGTGGGTCACCTCTTGAAATCGGGCCATGGCTTTGCCCGTCTCCTCGATCCGGTCTTCCGGGACAAACCAGGCCACCATGGCATTTGACTGGAAACCCGCCTCCTGATGCCGCAGCGTGGCCCCGAAACGGCGGATCACGCCCCGCTCCTTAAGGGAGCGTATACGCTCCACAAAGACCTCCTCGGGCATGCCGGCCCGTTCGGCCAAATCGGCAAAGGGCCTCTCGCAAAGAGGAAGGTCCCCCTGAATCAAACCGATTACTTTCTTGTCCATGTCATCGATCACGCGCAGTTCCTTATCCGAACATGGGAGGGCATCAGGCTCAATACCGGCTACCCCGACAGCTGCCTTCGCTCCGGACTATACCAGCACCCCTGTAAAAGTTGTCAAGGGGAAAGCCCGATATACGTACATGAACTCTTGCCAACCGATGAAAAATCGGCTATCTTGCACCCGGATGATTGCAATGCGCCAGGCAACATCTCAAAATCCCTTCATAAAGGTACCATTCCCTGTTCAGGAGGCGGAAGGAAACCGTGATTCATTGCTTCAGCGATATCGTTGAGAGGCGGATTCAGGAATCCATGGCCAACGGCGACCTCGACAACCTTCCGGGACGCGGTAAACCCTTACTACTGGAAGACGACAGTCACATACCGGAAGACCTTCGCATGGCCTACAAGGTCCTGAAGAACGCCAACTGCCTTCCACCGGAGGTCGAACTGAGAAAAGACATCCGGCAACTAAAGGACCTGCTGGACTCCATTCCGGACGAGCAGGAGAAGTTGCGTCAGATCCGGAGAATCAACTTCAAGATAATGAAACTGAATATTATGGGTCGAGGATCTCCGCTTTTTGAGGAACATGAGGTGTACTACAGGAAAGTGGTGGACAGGCTGGGTCCCGGATGACAACGTGATTGATGCCCCTGACAGTCTCGGCTGGAGACACGCCCCATGGATATGAAGCGCGATTACTACGAGGACGTTCAACTCTTCAGTTCCGGCGTGATCGTCTTCTGGTTTATTCTCCTGATTCTGTTTCTTGCATTTTTCCCCTTTCTTTTCAAAAACTACTATGTCTACGTAGCCAATTACATGGCCATCAATGTGATCGTAGCCCTGGGGCTCAACATGCTGGTGGGTTATACCGGCCAGGTCTCCCTTGGGCATGCGGGTTTCTTCGCCATCGGGGCCTACGGGACCATCATTTTAATGGCGGAACTTCATTTTCCGTTCCTCCTGGCCCTTCCCGCGGCCGCCCTGGTAGCAGCATTGTTCGGGTTTCTCCTGGGCCTTCCGGCACTCCGGCTGGAAGGGCCTTATCTGGCCATCGCCACCCTGGGCTTCGGGCTTACCATCACCAAGGTCATAGGGCGCATCGATTTGTTCGGCGGCCGTCAAGGGCTTCACGCACCTGAACTCGTCATCGGACCCTGGCACCTTAACACGGACCGCGACTTCTACTACCTCCTGATCACTCTGACCGTACTCCTGACACTCGCCGCCAGGAACCTCATCAAGACAAAGGTGGGCCGGGCCTTTGTGGCCGTCCGGGACGCGGATATCGCAGCCGAATCCATGGGCGTCAACCTTACCTACTACAAGACCCTGGCCTTTGCGGTGAGCGCCTTCTACACCGGAATCGCCGGGGGGCTTTACGCTTTCGTGCTTCGTTTCATAGAACCCGAGGTCTTCACCCTGATGATGTCGATCATGTTTCTGGCCATGGTCGTGGTTGGCGGACTGGGGTCCATCTTCGGATCCATTACCGGGGCCTGCCTGCTTAGCTGGCTGGATCTCCAGCTCAGGAATATCCTGAATATCCCCTACCTGGGAGAATGGCTGGACGCCCTTTCCAAGACATGGTTTTCAATAACCGGGGTCAGCAATATTCAGTTCATCGTATTCGGGCTGATCATGGTCCTGATCATGCTTTTCGAACCGCTGGGGTTATTCGGACTGTGGATCAGGAATAAAAAATACTGGAAGACCTGGCCGTTTTAGTGCCTTACTTCTGAAAAGCTGTCAGAAAAAACAAGAAGTGTTGATGTTAGTATAATCGAAATCGAAATC
>CAZEIA010000253.1:0-3866 GCA_964512335.1 uncultured Desulfobacterales bacterium | reverse complement strand
CCCAGTTGGCGGTTTCAGAGGCGTACAGCTTGGCCATGGAGGCCGCCGTTCCAAAATCTTCACCCCGGTCCCGCATGGCTGCGGCATTGAAGGTGAGCAACCTGGCCGCCTCGATACGGGTGGCCATGTCGGCAATCATCCAGCGCAGCCCCTGGAACTGGCTGATGGGTCGGCCGAACTGGACTCGCTCACGCGCATACTGGGTCGCGGCGTCCAGGCAGGCCTTGGCCAGGCCCACTGACTGAGACGCAATGCCGATGCGTCCGCCGTCAAGGGAAGCCATGGCTATCATGAATCCGGCCCCCTCGTCCCCCAGGAGGTTTTCCTTTGGAACGCGGCAGTCCTCAAACACCAGCTCCACAGTGTCCGAGGCGCGCAACCCCATTTTGTCCTCCTCCTTGCCCACTGAAAAGCCGGGCGTGCCTTTCTCCACCACGAACGCGCTTATCCCCTTATGTTTCTTGTCGGTATCCGTATAGGCGGTTACCACGGTGATGTCGGAATTCTTTCCTGTCGTGATGAAGAGTTTGGTTCCATTGATCACATAAGAATCACCGTCCCTTACCGCCCTGGTCTTCTGGCCGCCCGGGTCGGAACCGGCGCCGGGTTCGGTCAGCGCAAAAGACCCGATTTTCTTGCCCGCAGCCAGCGGCTTGAGGTAGGTCTCCTTCAGGTGATCCGACCCGAAAAGGTATATGGGACCGCAGGCCACTGAATTGTGAACCGACATCACCACAGCGGTGGAAGCGCAGGCATAGGCGATCTCCTGCATGGCAAGGGAGTAGCTCACCGTGTCCACACCGGCCCCGCTGTACTCAACAGGGACGTTCATACCCATCAGGCCCAGTTCACCCATCTGTTTAAGGATGTCCCGGGGAAACTCCCTGGTGTGGTCCCGTTCGGCCGCACCGGGCATGACAACTTCCCGGGCAAAATCCCGGACCATCGCCTGAATCATTTTCTGCTCTTCGGTCAGATGGTATGCCATGTACCCCCTTTTCAATCAAACAACCAATGAACCGGCCCCTACGGCGTATACAGGACCACCACCAGTTCGGCCTTGCGGGCGCTCAGGTTTCTCAGCTTATGAACTATGTTGGAGTTGAAATGGATCGATTCGTTGGGTTTGAGCACGTTGCTGTTCTCGCCCACGATAACTTCCACCTTGCCCTTGATAACGTAAACAAATTCCTCGCCCGCATGCTGGTAACTAACACCCTTATGGTCCGATTTGGCGTCAATGAACACCCTAAAAGCCTTTAAGTGCTTGTCTTTCGCCTCGGGGGTAAGGGTTTCGTAGGAATAGTCTTCAGTCCTTTTCTGATAATCCTCATCCCTTTTTCGACCTTCTTCCTCTTTCTCCTCCCGCAACAGGATGCTCGAGTCGATGCCCAGGGCCCTCGAGAGCTGAAGGATAACGGCCACAGGTGGAATCACCTCACCTTTTTCAAGGCTTGAGATGTACTCCTTGGCCAGCCCTGTCTCATTGGCCAGGTCATTAAGGCCGAGTTTTCGCTCCAGTCGAAGCTTTTTTACCCTTTTGCCGAACGGCTGTCTCTTCCTCTGTGCCGACATGTCGCCCCCCAAACCACACAAATTACTAGAAATAACTTATTTAATAACTTTATTTTATTAGCTTTTATTGTCGGAACGCGGTCGTTTAAACATGCGAATTACCAGGCCCGCCATCACTGTTGCGCTGATCAGGATGATCAGGTTTGATGCAAAAAAAGTTATGACGAAGTTGAATGGATTGTCCAGTCCATAGGCACCCACCAGAAGCTGGACCCCGAAGAGCAGAAAAAACGCGCCTGCGGCAAGGAGGCCGATCTGTAATATCCACCACAAGACGGACGGCATTGGTCCCCTAACCCTTTTCCGGCAGGGCGATCCTCGGAAGGACCAGGTTGTCGGAGGCCGTGTAGGGATCCAACTCCCCCTTTACAATAGACTCCACCGTATCGTCGAACTCGCCCGATTCGGTTATCCCTCCCAGCACTGCCTCAAGAAGGCGATTCTTGACCATCTCGGATAGCTCTTCTCGTACCTTGTCCTTCCTGGAACGGAACCGCAGATCGCCGTAAACGGAACGAAGGTATTCCGCATGCCTGTCGATCTCGACCAGGAGTTCGGCCACTCCCTGATCGAACACCGCCTGGGCCTTGAGTATCGGGGGCTTCCAGATTCCGCCGTCGTGCTTCTTCTGGTCCATGTCGATCATAAGTCGAAGGTCGCTCAGGGTCTTGTCCGAACCTTCCCGGTCCGCCTTGTTTATAAGAAATATGTCTCCAACCTCCAGGATACCGGCCTTTATTGCCTGAATATCGTCTCCCATCCCCGGGATAACGCAGATGACCGTTGTGTGGGCGCTCCGCACTACGTCAACTTCGTCCTGACCGACGCCAACGGTCTCAACTATGATGACATCCTTTCCCATCGCGTCCAGGACATCGATAGCGCTCCGCGTGGACTGCGTAAGTCCGCCGAAATGACCCCGGGTGGCCAGGGACCGTATATACACTCCTTCGTCCATGCTGTGTCGCTGCATACGGACGCGGTCTCCCAGAATGGCACCTCCGCTGAAGGGGCTCGTGGGGTCTACAGCGAGGACCCCTACGCTCTTACCCTTGTTGCGCAGGTGGGCGATCATCTGGTCAACCAAGGTGCTCTTACCGACACCCGGAGCCCCGGTGATGCCTATGACGTAAGCCTTTCCGGTATGTGGATAGAGGGCTATAAGTACATCTCGAACCGCGGGAATCCCGTCGTCAATATCTCTGATCACGCGCGCAACTGCTCGCACATCCCCTGAAATCACCTTATTAACTATTTCAGCCGTTGAGGGCATTATTCTGTTATCCTCAGGGTGTTTTGGGTTCCACGTTTTCTTCCACCCACTCCACTATGCTCTCCAGCGTACTGCCCGGCGTGAAAATCTCGCGGACACCGGCAGCCTTGAGCTTGGGGATATCATCTTCGGGAATGATTCCGCCGCCAATAACCTGTATATCTTCAGCGCCGTTCTCCTTCAAAGAGTTCACAACCGCCGGAAAGAGGTAAAGGTGTGCACCGGCAAGACTGGACAGCCCGATCATGTCCACGTCCTCCTGAATGGCCGCCTTGACTATCTCCTCGGGCGTCTGATGAAGGCCGGAGTAAACCACTTCGAATCCAGCGTCCCGAAACGCCCTGGCAATGATGCGGGCCCCCCGGTCATGTCCGTCAAGCCCCGGCTTGGCCACCATGACCCTGATTCTTCGATTACGTTTCATAGGCAACCTTTCCAATGCTAGTAGATGCCGGGGTCCCGGTACTCCCCGAAGACCTTTCGAAAGACATCGCACATTTCCTGGAGCGTAGCATAGGCCTTGGCCGCTTCGATAATGGGCGGCATCACATTGAGTCCCTCTACACAGGCCTCCTCGAGTTTTTCGAGGCACTCCCTGGTCCTTTGATTGTCCCGGTCATTACGAATGCGAGTCGTCCGCTTGATCTGAAGCCGCTCCAGTTCCTCGTCGATCTGAAGAATCTCCACCGGCAGGCTTTCCTCCTCGTTCGAGTACTTGTTCAAGCCCACCACGGTCTTTTCCTTACGGTCAATCTGCTGCTGGTAACGATAGGCAGCGTCCGCGATCTCCTGCTGGGGGTAGTTCTTCTCGATGGCGGAGAGCATCCCTCCCATATCATCAATTTTATTGATTATTTCAAAGGCCTCGTCTTCCATACGGTCGGTCAGGGCCTCCACCATGTAGGAGCCGCCCAAAGGATCGATACTATTGGCGGCCCCGCATTCCTCGGCGATAATCTGCTGGGTTCTAAGTGCAATGGTGGCGGCCTCTTCCGTCGGGATGGCAAGTACCTCGTCC
>CAZEIA010000252.1:0-3875 GCA_964512335.1 uncultured Desulfobacterales bacterium | reverse complement strand
AAGGGGGGTGTCAACTGGTTTTCTCCTTTCCCATCGTATGCTCCAACCCAATATGACACTCGTAACACTTCCACATGCTATTCTCTAAAGTATCCCCACCCCCGGCGCCGCGTGACTTTTTGTGGCTAACATGTCCGCAGGTAAACACGTCAAACACTCCGTCCCAGTCCAGTACAGGAGCGAAGCGGCCACACTCTTCACAGTGGTAACCTGCACGTTTGGCTACCTGCCGGCGGAAGTTGGCATAGGCCTTGCCGTGTAAGCGAATGCTGTGGGGTTTGGGGAAAGCTATCAAAACGGTTCCTCCTGTGCCTGGGCTTCCAGAGTTTCAGGGTCTACCCCAAGTTTCTTGGCACAGATCATTTTCGCTTCGTTGTATTTAATATCCGCCTCGTTCTGTTCCATCCGGTCAAAGGCGAAGGAGCGGAGTTCAAAGAATACCCGGTTCCCGTGAACCACCACATCGTCCTTGAAGAATTTCATCGCCATTTTAACATTACGCTTAACTTTCTCGGGGGTGTTCCAGTCTTCCTCTTCTGTGTTCTCTGCTACAATTCGGAATATGGCATGGATCCACCGATTCTGCTGTACACTCCTGGGCCGTTTATGGCCTGTCAGTTTGGCACGTAATATCTGCATAGGGTGGTATGCTTTAAGCGCCTCTCTGTCTTCCTGAGAAAGCACAGAGAGGGATTTATGGCCTGGGTTTATCTGGAGGGGGATCTCGATCATTTGCATTCCAATTTTAAATAGCCATAAACAAATACTGATACTCCTGAATCGCAAATATTACGTATAGTATCTTTTTTATTCTGCCCCCTTGGGATTCCATTATGTTTAGCAAATCCTCTGAGTTCATCTCTTGTGAATAGATCCAATAAGAACATCATTGATTTACCAGTAAGCCGCGATTTTTCTTTCATGATAACTCCCTCAACTGCTCCTCCACCCTATCTAAACGCTCGCAGAAAACCTCAAGCTCGATTTTCAGAGCCGCGCATATCTTATCATCCCTCGGGACCTTGATAATCAGCGGAGAGAGCTTTGGATAGTAGGACATAAAAAACCAGTGCGAAAACCCGGTTATCAGCATAGCCCCTTGTACCTGGAGGATGTATTCCCGCGGAAGGCCACCGGCCAAAAGATACGCGACGTGGGTGCTCAGAATGGGACACTTTAGCTCCAGGCCGGCATGGTCCATTAACCCGTCTGGAGAACATCCCCATCGTTTTTGTCCATCGGGGTAGATTATCCCCACCTGCTCAACGTCCAGGTCCATGGTCATTTCAAAGAGACTCCGGGCCTCTTCTTCCATTTCCATCCCACGTTGCATGGCGGCATTATGGTAGCCGGTTTCCTTGACCCCGGTAAGCCGTTCACCGGCCAAGGTGTAGAGGTATTTCTGCGCCTGGCCGGATGGTTTCAAGGTTTTGGGCGTAAGAATCTGGTCGAAGCAGGATGCAGAGGGTCTGCCAACCCGGGCTGCCCACCATTCATCTGAGTATTGCTCAAAGGTTTCGACTATCATTTTTGGCCCTCCCACGATGGGCAGCCTTGGCGCATTTTGCATTTTTCACAGGCTGCCACATTCACATCTCTTCCGTCTTGATTGGGGCATGGGATGGTCTTCTTCTTGGCCTTGAGGGCGCTTATCGCCCTGCCGTATTCGCTTACTGAAATACCCTTGATTGACTCCACCCCCATGTATCTCAGGAACTTGGCCTTATCGACACTTTTAGCCTTGATGAGATTTTCGATTTCTTTGGCCTGTGCCTCGCTAATAAATTCCTCAGCCTGGGCGCCATCGTTATCCATGTCGGCAGTTGCAAGCCCGGTCAGGGCTAAAAGCGTGTACCGCTCCAGATACGATATGGTGGATCCTATCGCCTGAATGGAGTTTTTGCTCCCCGAGTTGTCCGCAGCGGCGGTCAGGGACGTACTCTCTGAGTGGCCGAGTTTGTGGGTGATGGTGCAGGTAACGGTGATCCCTTTTTCAGATTGCACCGTCTCCCATCCTGCCGAAAGCCCATGCTGACCCAACCCGGAATTGATTTTCTGAGTGACGTTGGCAAGGCTGGCGTGGGAGTATTCCACTGCCCCTTTGTCGGTGCGGTATTTCACTTTCCGGTCTTTTTCGATCTCCGGGGGGTTCGCCTTGAAGGCGGCCATGGCTTCATGGTAGGCTTGCCGGGCCAGATTCGCTTGCTGGCGCTCTGCCAGGTCCATCATTTTTGATATCAGGTCCGGGTCGAACCCCTTCTGAATCGCCGCCATTACAACGGCGGTTGGATCCTGGGTAGCCGGGAGGTCCGGTGTAGGCTCCATGGCTGTTATGCGGTTGTCGGTGATCTTTAGTTGTTCCATTATAGGGCCTCCGTATTAACAATAGCCTTATTAACAAGGCTGGTTAACTCATCTTCAAACCACTTTGCCAAAGCAGAAATGGATTGATCTTTAAATTCCGGAATCACGATTTCCATGTAGGATTGGACCCATGTGTTAAATTTCTCCTTATCGGGCTTGAGAGCTTCCTGTCGGGCCTTCTCTTCCACCTCCCGGCGTTCCCTTTCTTCTTTCTCCCGGGCCTCCCGTTCAGCCTTCTCCTTTGCTTCCCGTTCGGCTTTCAGCCGGGCCTCTTCCTGGGCTTTACGCTCGAATTCCTCACGGGCCTTGCGTTCTTCCTCGGCTCGTTTGGCGGCCTCCAAAGCCTTCTTTTCGGCTTCAATCTTTCGTTTCTCTTCGTCGATCCGGGCCTGTTCTTCCTCCTGTTTCTTCCTTTCGGCCTCGAGGCGTTCAGCTTCGGCCTTGGCCGCAGTTTGCTCTTCCTCCCATTTTTTCATGGTAGCCATGGATTCATGGAGGAACTTCATTGCATTGTCCCAGGCTTTCAGGGCTCGTTCGTGGAACTCCATGAAAGTCTCTTCTTCAATTTTGATTTTTGCCAGACCGTCAATCCTGGCTTGGATTTCCTGGGAGGACATACCAGCATTCAGCATGGCGAGAGCCTCAATTTCCTCAATCCGTTTTTGGATCCCTGCAATGCGCTCCTCTTCCTGCCGGATCTTCTCTTGCTTGATCGCCTCTATCCGGTTATCCTCCGCCTGGCGGACGGACTTCAGGCGGTTCTCAATGGGTTCTATCAAGCCGTGGACCCGTTTCTTTTCAGCATCGTAGTGCCTTCCGGCTTTCAGTATCCAGGCTTTGTTTTCCTTATGCCATGCGTCAACGTCCAGCCGGATTTGACGGCATTCCCGGAGCCCGGCCATGACCATAGCATAGGCATTCTTGTCGTCCGGAGGTATGGTCACGTCCATGTATTTGCTTTTCAATTCGTTGACCGTTTTTTCCTCAAGATCATATGGTACTAAATCCATGTCATTTCTCCTTAGAATGGAATATCGTCTGGGTTCAACCCCTGTAGTATGGAATATCGTCTGGGTCCAACCCCTGTTCCTCCAACATCTGCATCTTGTCTGCTATGATTTCTGTAGTGTATCGCTTTACTCCGTCCTGTTCCCATGAGCGGGTTTCGAGTTTGCCGCCTATCCAAACCAAAGAACCCTTTTTCAGATATTCGCCACAAATCTCTGCGAGCTTCCGCCATGCAACTATGCGATGCCATTCTGTTTTTTCCCGTTTTTCGCCGGTGTCTTTATCTTTCCATTCCTCGGACGTGGCCATCGAGAAATTGACGACCGCTACCCCATTGGGTGTCCACTTAAGTTCGGGGGCTTTCCCCAATCTGCCGATCAAGCGTACCTCATTCACTCCCGCCATTACCTTCCTCCCCCTGGCCCTCCAAAAACGATATTTGCCGTTCATTTACAATTCGCCGTGCCAAATTGGTTACACTGAATTTTGACTTAATATCCATT
>CAZEIA010000251.1:0-3881 GCA_964512335.1 uncultured Desulfobacterales bacterium | reverse complement strand
CATTACATCTGAACTGGGAGACGAGCTCAACCAAGCACCCGGGGTTACCCATCGACTGGTAGTCATACCCCGGCAAGTTCTTCTTGTCTAGGAACAGTCAAAGTAGGCCCGAACAAGACTCCTTCCATCACTGTCCATAGCAATACCAGATCAGGGGGCTTGCCCCACTTCCCGGATGGCAGCTTGGATCATAGCTATTGCGATTTCAACCTGTTATTCGTCAGGTTTGTTTGAAGAGTATCTCCTGAATATGCAATCTTGTGATAAGCCCCATTTGCGCCATGATCATCCCGATCGGTCTTCTATTTCCGCTGTGTTCCATGCTTTCTTTCAGCTGCAATGCCAGGGCTTCCTTCACTTCTTCCGGTTGTGCAAAACCGTGTTCAACGGCCACCTCCCCGAATAGCTTCCTCTGTATCGCGTTTTCTTGCCCACCCATAGTGAACCTCCATCGCGGTCATGAATGGATATTCTTTTGTTTATTATCGGAAGAACCCGGACAAACCTTTAGGGTGAAGATACCGGCAAGTTGAGGCTGGATGGACGCGGCTCTCTCTGTTGGGTTGCAAATGCTTGATGTATTAATAATACTTTTAAGTGAGCCTAACATGACTATATAATTGCACTTTAGTGCCTTGGAGTCCTGATGGTGTAATGATCTGAGAACCCCTCCCATACGCGGTCATTCAAGCGGCAAGGAGTTTGCATAACTGCCGGCGACAAGGGCTTCTTTTTCACAAAGTTGATCAGACCCACGGCCGTAAACGACGCTGGCCCTTGAAAAGGCTCTGAAGAAAAAGATGGAAGTCCCTTCATCACGTGTCAAAGAAACGTTTGTCAGAAAACTCATCAAGATTGGTGTTGAAGAGAACTACGTGCCCAGGGTATTGAAAGACATATCGGTGATTTTTGGAGACAATTCCAGTATCGGATTTAGGGAGCTCACACATCGCCTCCAACTTCTCGGCTGGAGAGAGATTCAAATAAACCACCAGCTGCTGGAGTTGGCCAAGGCGTCGGTCCCCATTGAAGACGCTTAAATCTGAACTGGGTGGGGAAAAGGGGAAAGGCTGAAATGCGGTGATATACGAGGTCCGGGTTGATCCCTGGAGCTGGTGTCTCTATCACCAAGGATGAACTCGAGCGCATCTGAGGCAAGCGCCCTGTAGGGGAAGAATTGTGGAATACGCACTTGGTCAGACACAACTCGACCGTATTGAGGATGTCCTTCAGTCGGACGTCATGAACCTTGGTGTCACATGTGTGGCCCTGATCGATCTGTCCGGGAACATCATTGCGCACTTGGATACCGGGGTTATTCAAAACGACATCTATTGCCTCGCTGCACTCTCGGCCGGGAACTTCGCCGCCGTCAACGCCATGGCCAAGAGCATCGGGGAGGGCGAGTTCCATATACTCAAGGGTACCAAGGAGAGCATCCATTTCAGCAAGGTGATGGAGGATTTCCTCCTTGTCACTGTATTTGGTGAGGGCGTGACCCTGGGTTTCCTGCGCGTGAAAACAACGGGGGCCATCGATAAGATTGAAGGCATAATGACAAGGGCACAGTTGTACAGACCAAACTCGACAGCGCATGAAACGCCTGTCAACTTGGGAGGGTTTCAAGCAGAGCCTGGACCGTATAAGGCAAAGGCCTGCTGCTAGGGCGAGCCTGTGCTTAGAAGAGGAGGCATGATTGATCAGGCCTACGGCCGTAAACGACGCTGACTATTTGCAAGGGCACAGTGAGGAGGCAGTGGGGTAACTGGCCGTCCTCCCTCAATTCGTGTTTTGCACTCAAGGTTTCAGCCCATCCTGCCGATCATTTCTCTGACCCCCCTGAAGGATGAGAGGCCCGGCCAGTGACTGACCTTACTCTTGACGCATATAAAGCGCTCTCGCTTTCCTATCTGTCAACTGGCCGTCGACACGACCGTATTATCGAAGAGATACAAATCGTAGTCCTGTTGGGCCCGCTCCAAAAGAATCTTAAATCGAGCGGGATCAGTGATCCGATAGTCTTTGGTTCCGGAGCGGCGGTATTCAGGATCGTCGAAACCGTGCAGCATTCGTGGTAAGGCACTAAGGCCGTTCGAAATGCGAAGGTCTAAGACGAACCCCTTAACGGGGATTTCAGAAATAAACACCTCTAAGGATTCGTAGATCTCAAGTAAGGCATCGTCGTTTCTGGAATAGAGTGCCAACACCCTTCCTTTTTCCGGCCGTTCATAGATTTCTCCAAGCTTTCCATAGAAGGCGTGAGATGGATACCGTCGGGTATCAGCGAATCTGTCCGCAAAAGACCTCACTATGAAATAAAGCTCCGCAACAATAGAAGCAGGCCGCCTGCCTTCCGGATACGCCGTCAGTACAATCTTGTTGTGTTGCGTGACAACGTCCCCGGGAAGATAGTAACGGTTATTCTGAGCCAATCTCAGGATCTTGCCGATATCGTATAACATCTCCTGCGTTCTGGTTCCTTTGGGAAAGAAAGTCAAGTACGTCCATCCCTTACCGTTACCGATTTCTCTTTCGCTGTCCAGATGGCCGCTCTCGACCAACCGCTTCAGTTCACCGTGGGCATTGCACCAGTTCAAAAGAAGCCTGCGGTTTCCCGTCTCCATCGTTCCATTAACCTCCTTTCGACGATACATAGTAAGTTTATCCCCGGGAATAGTTTACATGCACTTTGTCCAAGAAGAATCACCGGTCTGTCAAATCAATTCTCATTCAGGACAGTTCAGGCATTTTTCTGCCTCTCATCATGCACAATAATCATCAAGGGCGACGTTTTGTGGATTACAGGAAGGCTTCAATAAGAAAGGCCATAATCGTGCCTTTCCGACCGTCTCGATGGCCGTAATCGTTGTGTACACCTACAAAGTCACGCAGTCGGGCTGTTATCAATGTTGAGGATTGCGGGTGGAAATCATCAAGACAAAAAAAGAAAAGAAATTATGATTATACCGCCGTGTACCTTTATTTCCTCTATTCCAGGTGCACATCATCCTCCCGCATCAAGAGAACAACAATGTTGTTTTCTAGTTTTTCGGAAACAAGAGTAATAAGTGGATAATATCTCAAAATGAAAAGGAAAAGTCACCTGGAAAAGGTAGCCTTTAGGGTTACATTGTTGATCCCTTTAGGGAAGTCCTACTTATCGTATCATGCACATTCAGCAGAGTCCGAAAACGCTGGCATTCCAGCGCAATAACCGGCCTTTTGAGCACCTCCTACTTCTCAGCCAGCAGCTCCCGAACCTTGGCGGCAAGCCCACGAACGGTGAAGGGCTTCTGGATGAACTGAACCCCGTCGTCGAGCACTCCTCGATGCGCGATCACGTTGCTGGTATACCCCGACATGTAAAGAACTTTGAGAGAAGGTCGCATTGCAAGGGCTTCCTTGTAAATCTCCTTTCCGTTCATCCCTGGAAGGACCACATCGCTCAGCAGCAGGTCTACCGGCCCCTCATGGCCTCCCAGTATTTTCAATGCCTCTCCACCGTCTTTTGCATCAAGAACCCGATACCCATTTCGATTCAACACGGATTTGGCCAGGCGACGCACTTGGTCGTTGTCCTCTACGAGCAGAATGGTCTCGGAGCCCTTGAGTTCCTGGATCGCCTCCGGGCGGACTTTCTCTTCTGCTTCCGATTTGTCGGCGACAGGCAGGTAGATTTTGAACGTCGTTCCTCTGCCCGGCTCCGAGTACACCCAAATGTTGCCGCCGTGCTGCTTGACGATCCCGTACACCGTGGAGAGACCCAGCCCTGTCCCTTGCTCACCTTTGGTGGAGAAAAACGGCTCGAAGATGTGCTCCCGGGTGGCTTCATCCATCCCTTGGCCCGAGTCGCTGATCGCCAGCATGGCGTGCCTGCCCGG
>CAZEIA010000250.1:0-3914 GCA_964512335.1 uncultured Desulfobacterales bacterium | reverse complement strand
GGATTTCCTCCGCCAGCCTGTCCCCTCTCATGCCGGGCATGGTCATATCCGTGACAACCAGATCAAAGCGATGAGGATCCTGGCTGAAACACTTAAGAGCATCCGTGCCGCTCGCTCGGGTCTCCACTTTGTAGCCCTGGCGCTTCAGCATTTGCTGTCCCAGCTTCATGATCATGGGCTCGTCATCCACAAAGAGGACCCACTCGGTTCCCCGGGGGAGATCCATCTTCTCCTCTGCGGTTACTTCAACCGATTCTACCTCCGAGGCAGGCAGGTATATGGAAAAAGTGGTTCCCCGGCCCTCATCACTCTCAACCATGATTCCGCCCTTGCGGTCCTGGACAATGCCATGGACCACAGCCAGCCCCAGGCCCGTACCTTCGCCCACGCCTTTTGTTGTGAAAAAAGGATCGAAGATCCGCTCCAGATTCTCAGCCGGAATTCCCGGACCCGTGTCCCTGACCTGCATGCGCACGTAACCGCCGGGGGGAAGATCCTCCAACACGGTATGCAGGGGGGCCTTCAGGTCGGCAACGTCCAATGTGAACGTCAATGTCCCGCCCTCGGCCTCCATGACCTGTCCGGCGTTGGTGCAAAGATTCATGATGATCTGCTGGATCTGGGATGGATCGGCAAGTACGTTTGGTAGGCCTTCCTCGATGTTCTCACGGATATCTACTGTTGTAGGCATGGAGGCCCGGAGCATCTTGAGGGATTCCTTTGCAAGAGGCTCCATACGAATATTGGAGACAGTGTGCTCCTTCTGCCTAGCGAACATCAGAATCTGCTTGACCAGTTCCCTGGCCCTTAAAGTCGCCTCCCGGACCTCCTTCAGGTTGTCCTGAGCAGGGCTCCACTCCGGGACGTCCAGTATGGCCAGTTCGATATTTCCCACAACGATGCTGAGGATATTGTTGAAGTCGTGGGCGATTCCTCCAGCCAGAGTGCCTATGGCCTCCATTTTTTGGGATTGCTTGAGCTGGCTTTCCAGTTGTTTTTCTTGGGTAATGTCGAGAATAAACCCCCTGAGTCCAACGATGTCTCCATTTCTTTGGATTGCCGTGGAATGACAAAGCGCAGGAAAAGTAGTTTTGTCTTTTCTCTGTGCCTCGTACTCCGATATTCCAACGGTTTCACCCTGGACAATTTTTTTATAGTTTTCTTTTGCTCTTGCCCGGTCTTTCCTGCTGATCATATCAAATGCTTTCAACCCTAATTCAAAATCCCTCTTTGAATATCCAAACTTTTCGAATGCGCTTTGATTTACAAATGTCAGTGTCCCCTCCAAGTCCATTTCGTAAATGGTTTCTGGAAGCAATTCGGCAAGCTCCCTGAAGCGTCGTTCGCTTTCTCTGAGCGCTGCGACGGTCTGCCTTCTCTGAATAATCTGCCACAGGCCCTCCATGAAAAGGCGGAACTGACGAATGTCCCCGGAGTTGTATGGCTCCTGCTTGTTGCCCAAGGCGGCGACAGCCACCACCCGGTCTTGTTCAAAAATCGGAATGGATACGAAGCGCCGAAGTAGTGGATGTCCCGATGGGAAACCGATTTTGTTGGCGTGCCCCTCGGTGTAGTCGTTTACGACAATGGGCTGACGCCGGCGATACGCTTCTGACCAAAGCCCGCACCCCGAGATTTCAAAGGCGGAGACTTCATCGGGCAGGTTGCATTGAGCCAAGGTGTTTCTGGTGTACACGGCATGGGTCACATGGTGTTCATCCCTGGACAAGAAGTTGATAAAACCAATGTCGCTTCCGGTGAGACGCGCGCTCTCCTCGAGAGCAAACAGGGAAAGGTCAACCGAATCGGAGCCCTTTATGTCGTTCAATTTCAGAAGGGCTTCCAGCCGGGCTTCATTGAGCCGCCGTTCCTCCTCCTCCCGCTTGCGCTCCGTGATATCCTGAAAGACAGAGAGTAAGGCCGGTGATCCGAGGTGGGATATGCGGGTGGTGTTTGCGATGACAACTTTCTCTTTATTGTCCTTTCTGACAAGGACCAGTTCAACGGGGTCCAATGATTCTCCCGCCTCCATGGCCTGACAGCGCCTGTGATAAGCCTGCGCTGCAAAGTCGGAACGAATCCAATCCGTCGGCGCGCTGCCGATAATCTCATCTTGGTGCTCGGTCCCGAGGATTCTTGCTGTTGCTAAGTTCGCAAAAACAATTTTCTCCCCTTGGGTTACCAGGAAGGGCAGGGGTGAAAAGTCTATCAGTTTACGGTATCGGTCCTCACTCTCTCGAAGCGACAACTGCGCCTGATCACGCTCTGATTTGGCCTGATCTAATTCTCTAACAAGCCGTTCCAATTCCTCGTAGGTCGACTTTTCAGCCATGATGACCACCTTTGATTTATTGTCCTTGTGAAGTTGCTGCTATCCTTCAGAAGATAGAACAGCTTTCTGATTTCACACCAGACCGAGCGCCCAAGGCTAATCAAGCCTTGGCCCCCGCCGGGTTGCGATCCGGCGGTTTTTTATTGTGACCATCAAAAATGTCGCATACTTCATTGAAGGGTTTATTTGTACCATTCCGTTAGGATCGCGCAAAGGAAATTGGGCGTTTCGACGAAATGGCTCTCTATCAAAGCCCTTTGCAAATCCCGCCTTCAAAATATGCGCACATTTGTCGGATGCCCTGTTCAGCTGGAAAGTGTTTGTTGTTTTTCTGCCGACGCCTATCATCTAGAAGATCCTGATATCGCACAAAGAACAAGAATTTTGTTTATTGCCTTGTGGATACCGCGATTAAAGTCGAAATGAGCCGATTCAAATACAAGGAACTTCAATGTCCCTTTTGTAAGCGGGCAATTGAAATATTCGAAGAAAAGGAAAACTATGTTTCAATTGCTTTAAAAATGATAGAATTGTTTCTTGAAAACGAATGCAACGTAGCTGTTCTGATGAGTGGCGATAAGGACTTGGAGCCGGATCCACGGCTATTAATGCAAAACAGTAAAGGAAATATCAGTTTTCCGACCCATGTGTTCTTAAGGACGGGAAGAAAGTCGGCAAGCCGTTAACTTGGTGGTAGAGAAAAAACACGCTTGGCAATCCGCCGGGCGCAAGCTTACGACTTCATGAAGGGAAAACTCGTCGGGACGAGCGTTCGAACGTGCGTGCTCAATAGTCATGCTAACGAGGCTTCCTTTTCCATCGAGATATACATAGACACCTTCGTCGAGTTCTTTTGTCTCAAAGACTTCATTATCTGTAAACTCAACCAACGCGGTATCTGTATCAGAAAAATATTTGAATCTCATTTCCGGCCCTCCTTGAAAGATCTGTCGTAGAAGGCATTGTGAACCGTTTTACCATCTTCCAGCAAAATGACACGAAGGATCTTGGCTGCTTCCGGGATCCATCCCCATGTACGTATCCTCCCGTCTGATCGTGGCTGATTCTTCTTCGGGGAACGGATTACACGGGATATCAATTCGTTTTGTATATAGCACTATCAAGTCTTTTTCGTATGTGCTTGAAGTCTTAGGTTGTCTTCACACCCGATTCCTAACACAATAAATCATATTTTCTTTTACTACAAAAGGCCTATTGCTCAAATATATGGTACGATTAAACCAATAAGACTGCGGGACCGGATCGGAGACGTGGTATGGGAGAGGGCCCTCGCTCAGAATAATTGTATCCCGGCAAGTCTAACATCTTAAGGATAAACGCCAACTCCTTGCAAAACCATAGGCGTTAATCGAAAATCCAAACCGCTTTTCTTACGTACAGTCTTATCGTATCATGCACATTCAGTGGGGTCTAAAATCGCCAGTGTTCCAGAACAATCATTGGATGAACGGTGAAGTCAGGAGCCGAGCGCATGCGAGGTCGGCTGAACTGCCTCGTTATTTCGTCAGGCTGGTTTATATCCGATACCTAGCCCTTCGTTGGTCTCGTTGAGCCTCCTGTC
>CAZEIA010000249.1:0-4026 GCA_964512335.1 uncultured Desulfobacterales bacterium | reverse complement strand
AAATGGCTGAATCATCCTTCACCATAAAGGAAACCTCCTTGTCATCAAGGGCAAGGAGGTTTTTTTTATCCGGAGAGCCGGCGTGAGCACATTCCAGCACAAGGACCTCTTGGGCATGGGGCAGTTGTCGGTCGAGGACATCAACCTTGTCCTGGATACGGCGGAATCCCTCAAGGAAATCTCCCTTCGGGAGATCAAGAAAGTCCCAACCCTGCGGGGCAAGAGTGTTATCCACTTCTTCTATGAACCGAGCACAAGGACCCGCACTTCATTCGAGATGGCGGCCAAGCGTCTCAGCGCTGACACCATGAGCCTGTCCGCCTCCGGGAGCAGTATTGTAAAGGGCGAGACCCTGATCGATACGGCAAGAAACCTTCAGGCAATGAACCCGGATCTCATTGTGCTGCGCCATTCCTCCACCGGGGCTCCTCACCTGCTGGCAAGGGAGGTCGCCGCATCCGTGATCAACGCGGGAGACGGCATCAATGAACACCCAACCCAGGCCCTCCTGGACCTTTATACCATAAGGGAGAGAAAGAGACGGATCAAGGGCCTCGATGTGGCCATCATAGGCGACATCGCCCACAGCCGTGTGGCCAGGTCCAATATCATCGGCCTCGGCAAGATGGGGGCCAGGGTGACCGTTTGCGGCCCGCCCACCATGATTCCATACGAAGCGGAGTCCATGGGGGTGCAGGTGGTTCACGATCCGGTCCGTGCCATACGAGGCAAGGACGTGATCATGATGCTCCGCATCCAGTTGGAGCGGCAGAGCCGAGTCCTCTTTCCCAGCGTCCGCGAGTATGCCTCATTTTTCGGCCTCAATCAGGCGAGGATGAAGCACGCAAAAAAGGATGTCATCATCATGCACCCAGGCCCCATGAATCGGGGCGTTGAAATCGCATCCGAGGTGGCTGACGGGCCCTGCAGCGTCATTCTCGATCAGGTGGCGAACGGTGTGGCGGTTCGCATGGCCCTGTTGTACCTGTTGATTGGAGGATCCAGGCGTGGCGATATGGATTAGAGGGGGAAGGGTCGTTGACCCGCTCGAGGGGACTGTCAAGGAACAGGACGTGTTGGTGGATCGCGGCCGCATTCAGGGGCTTCTCCAGCCGGGCGAATTCAAGGAAGACGGCCCCAGGCTCCGAAAAATCGAGGCGCAGGGCCGGCTGGTGGTCCCCGGGCTGGTGGACATGCATGTGCATCTGCGTGAGCCCGGCCATGAGTACAAAGAGACTGTTGCCACCGGCGCCCGGGCCGGAGCGGCCGGGGGCTTCACGGCACTGGCATGCATGCCCAACACGGACCCCGTGAACGACAACCGTTCGATCACCGAGTTCATCCTGACCCAGGCCCGCGCCGCGAACCTGGCCCGAGTCTATCCGATTGCCGCCGTTACCCGGGGCCAGAAGGGGGAGACCCTGACCGAGTTCGGCGATCTCAGGGCTGCCGGGGCCGTGGGCATTTCAGACGACGGCCTCCCTGTTGCAGACAGCGAGGTCATGAGACGCGCCCTGGAGTATGCCCGGTATTACGGGCTCATTGTGATTTCCCACTGCGAAGACCGCGCACTCTCTGCAGGAGGGGCCATGCATGAAGGAACGGTCTCCTCGCGCATAGGGCTTCCGGGCATTCCCGCCTCCTCCGAGGAGATTATGGTCTTCAGGGAAATAGCACTTTCCAGTCTCACCGGCTGCCCGGTACACATCGCCCATGTCAGCACCCGGGGATCGGTGGCCCTGATTCGCAGGGCAAAAGAGGACGGCCTCAATGTCACGGCCGAGACCGCTCCCCATTACTTCACCCTGGATCACACAGCGGTTGAGGGCTATCGCACGGAGGCGAAGATGAATCCGCCCCTCAGAAGACCTGAGGACGTGGAGGCGGTCAAGCAGGGTATAGAGCAGGGAGTGATAGACGTGATCGCCACCGACCACGCGCCTCACAGCCCCCTTGAAAAGGACGTGGAGTTCGAAAAGGCCGCCTTCGGCATCATCGGACTCGAGACAGCGCTTCCGCTCACACTGGCCCTGGTGCAAAAAGGCGTGTTGAGCCTGCCCGATGCCGTTAAAATGATGAGCCTCAAGCCGGCCCGCCTTCTCGGGGTGGAGGGCGGCCGCCTGGTTCAAGGAGGCCCTGCGGATCTTGCTGTGATCGATCCGGATGCCGAGTACACCATTTCACACCAAGACATACAATCCAGAAGCAAAAATTCCCCGTTTATAGGCATGCCCCTCAAAGGGCGGGCCGAACTCACCGTGGTCGGAGGACGGATTGTCTGGGACAGACACCCATCGCATACTCGTAGTTGACGATGAGCGGAGCATGCGGGAGTTCCTCGAAATTCTCCTCACAGGAGAAGGGTACGAGGTGTCGCTTGCCGTTAGCGGCGATGAGGCCTTTGGGCACCTTGAAAATGAAAGATTCGATCTGGTGATCAGCGATATCCGCATGAAGGACATCGACGGGATCCAGGTCCTCAAAAAGGCCAAGGGCATTGATTCGAACACAGTTGTGGTGATGATCTCGGCCTTTGCCTCGGCCGAGAGCGCTGTGGAGGCCATGAAGGAGGGGGCCTATGACTACATTCCCAAGCCCTTCAAGGTCCGCGAGTTCAAGAGGATAGTTAGGGACTGCCTTCGCGCCGGGCGGGCGGGCACAGCCGGACAGGATAAGATTCAGGAAGGTGGGTATCTCCACTTCGGCTGCCTTGTGGGCGAGAGCCCGCAGATGAACAAGGTCTACGACCTCGTGGAGAGGGTGGCCCAAACCCGGAGCAACATCCTGGTCTACGGCGAGAGCGGCACGGGCAAGGAGCTGGTGGCCAGGGCCATTCACAGCAGAAGCGTGCGCAGCGACAAGCCCTTTGTGGTGATCAACTGCGCGGGCATCCCGGAAAGCCTCATTGAGAGTGAGCTCTTCGGGTACCGCAAAGGGGCCTTTACAGGCGCGGCCGCGGACAAGAACGGCCTCTTTGACGCGGCCCACGGCGGTACGGTGTTTTTCGACGAGATAGGAGAACTCCCTCCCGCCATTCAGGTGAAGCTGCTTCGCGTCATACAGGAACGCACATTCACAGCGGTCGGCGGCACCGATGAAAAGAGAGTGGACGTCCGTTTCATTTCAGCAACCAACAAGGAGCTGGAAAGCGAAGTTATTGATAAGCGGTTCCGTGAGGACCTGTACTTCCGCCTGAACGTCATTCAGATCTCCATGCCGCCCCTCAGAGACCGGCTGGGCGATATTGCACTCCTCGCACGACACTTCCTGGAGAAGTATTCCAGGGACCTTGGCAAAGATGTAAAAAAAATTAGCGCGTACGCAATGGACATCCTTCAGCAGTACTCCTTCCCGGGAAACGTACGCGAACTGGAGAACATCATAGAGCGCAGCGTGGCCTTGGAGGCCTCGAACATAGTACTACCCGAAAGCCTTACCCTGTCGCACTTCAAGCAGCAGAGCAAGGCGGGGGAGGGGCGCAAGCGCCGGACCGACCTGACCAGTGAGGGAATCCATCTGGACACAGTCCTGGAGGAGATTCAGCGGGAGTACATCTCCCAGGCCCTGGAGCTCTCAAGGGGTTCGAGGCAGAAGGCGGCGGAGCTATTGGGCATTACCCCGGACTCCCTCAAGTACCGTCTCAGCAAGCTGAGCGCAAAGCCGGAATAAAGCAAAAAACCCCGGGTGAAAGTCACCCGATGCCCGGTGAATTTCGCCTCCGGGACACTCCATGACCTCATCCATTCCCCAGGCGTTTTTGTGAAACCCTGAACAGTGCAGCATAACCCTTTGGTATTCGGCCTGATATCAAGAGATTCCTCGCAAATGGATTTTTTGGCACGGATCTTGGATGAGAAGACAGCAGAAATTAAGTGATCGAATAACTATAAAATCCGAGAGGAGGTGAGGGGCAGGTCTTAAAAGCAGTGCAGTTGAATCTTGATCATGATCAATATTGAACAACTTGAATCTAAGGAGGAAACCATGATGAGCAAATTCAGAAAGACAGAAGAAGGCTTCACCCTT
>CAZEIA010000248.1:0-4036 GCA_964512335.1 uncultured Desulfobacterales bacterium | reverse complement strand
ATGCCTGCGAAAAAAGGAATGGCCTGTGCCTCGGTACGGGCTGGAGGAGATGAGTCTCCCCCCGTGGCGAGTGCAGGCGTTCGAGCTTTGGGAGGGGTGATCCTCTGGCTCCTGTTTGCGGGGCTCTTTGTTTACCACAAGAAAGCAAGAGGAGGAAAGACGAATGGAAGCAGCGCAAAGCTATGAAGTGGAGCCACAGAAGGGGCAGAGACAGCCTATCAACATTGACTTCTCACAAAAGGGCATCGTCCCGAACAATTATAACGAACTCCTTCAAATTGCCAACCTTGTCCATCATTCGGGGCTCGCGCCCAAGAGCCTGGACACCTACCAGAAGGTTGCCATTGCCATGGCCATGTGCATGGAGGTGGGTCGGCCGGTTCTCACCGGCATCCAGGACATGGCGGTTATCAACGGCAAGGTGGGGATGTACGGCGACGCCGTGTTGGCCGTGATCCGCTCCTCCGGCCTCCTGGAGAAATTCAAGCAGTGGGAGGAAGGAACGCCATATGGCGATGATTGGATAGTACACACCCTGGTTAAGCGCAAGGGGGCCGAGGAGAAAACAGACTATTTCTCCTGGCGGGACGCGAAGCGGGCAGGCCTCGATGATCCCAAACAGCGAGACGGCCGGCCGGATAACTTCAGCCCGTGGCGAAGGTTCACCCGGCGCATGATGTACTTCAAGAGCCGAAACTTTTTGCTGCGGGACGAGTTCGGCGACCTTCTCAAAGGCATCCAGCCCGCCGAGGATCTTTACGACCGAGACGATACCATTGACCTGAATCGAAGCGGAGACGGGTCGTGGTCCGCTCCATCGACCGAATCCGAGCAGGAAGCCGGACCGTCGCTCAAGGAGCGCCTGGAGGGGAAGAAAGCGGAGGCCCCCGATGCCGTGGTGCCCCTGGACGGGCAAAGCATTCCCGTGTCGTCCACCGACGAGGCCCCTCCGGCGGAGGAGCCCAAGGCAAAGGCCGAGACTTCCGAGAAGCCGGAGCAGCCCGACCCCCGCGAGGCCATGCGGAACGAGTTCATCAACATTCGCAAGCCGGAGAGCCTGGCGACGTTCGTCTTCAAGAACAAGGACCGCATCCAGGCCGAGTTTCCCGACGATCTCAAAGCCGAGCTCCGGTCTAAATGGGGGCGCATAGTGACGGACGGCGCGCCCTTCCCCCTGGACCCACCGGAGGAAGGAAAGGCCGAGGAAACCAATGGCAACGGCGAACGGTCGGTCATCCACTGCCCCCGAAAGGGAAGCAGAGTGTTCGTGGACGTGTGCGAGGCCTCGAACTGCGGCGGGTGGGCGGACTGCGTGCCGTATCGGGCTTGGAAGGATGCTCAGCCTTCGGCGTCCGCGCCGGCTGATGTTATTTCCTGCCCGGAGGAGGACGGGGAGAATGTGCCGGTCACGAACTGCGATTCATGCGAGATGCGGGCACACTGCCCTTCGTGCGGCAACGTCACCGCGTGATTCCGCATTGAACCCCAGGCCGGACAGGCGACACAAGGAGGATTTGCCATTCCGCCGCATCGACTGCCGGTGGTATGGG
This sequence comes from uncultured Desulfobacterales bacterium, assembly GCA_964512335.1. Taxonomy (GTDB): domain Bacteria; phylum Desulfobacterota; class DSM-4660; order Desulfatiglandales; family HGW-15; genus JAIPEI01. Next base: position 2,486 of record CAZEIA010000248.1, on the reverse strand, counting down.
GCCTGCCTCGATCACGCCTTGGCCGCCGGCTGGCCCGGGTTCCACTGCGGGGAGTGCGAGGCCTACGCGCCCGACCATTTGGACCTCGAGGAATCCATGGCCGAGATCGAGCAGTGCATGGTTTTGGTTTGGGCGGTAGAACACCCCGAGCTCTGGCAGTACATGGGGCTGGGAGAATCTTTTAAAGATAGGGCGAAAGGAGGAGGTTGAAATGTCAGGCTTGATCGGTGCGACGCTGCTCGCTAAAGGGTTTGGATTGATGTTGAGAGGTCCGATGATCCTTGACAATCTTGCTCGGGGATACCTAAAGGACCCTCGGGCCTTTGCTGGTGCTCTGGATTTTAAGCTCGATATTAGGGGAGCTCGTCGCTTAGTTAAAACGTTGCAGCAGGACAGACGGAATGAGGTCCGAGCGTTCGAAACCGCCGTGAAGGTGGAGGCCTTCCAACAACGGCGGAAGCTCCAAACGGAGCTCCGGGCTGGCCGCCCCGGCGGGCACAGGCTGGCCCCTTTGTCCCGGATTGGGCGACGCACGAAGACGGGGCGGATGAAAAAAAACCAGGCCCCGTTATCCGGGGCGGCCAAGATGGTTCGATATGACGTGAGGCGGCAGCCTTCCGGGAAGCTGGGTATTTCTTTTGGTTTCGTCGATTCGGGGACGCAGCGCCTTTCGATGCGGTGGAAACAGCTCCTCCAGAAGCATCAGGAAGGCACGGACATCCTTTACAGCGGAAGCCGGAGAGAGCTCGGGCGGCGCATGGCCAGGATCGGCGGCCGGCTGAAGAAGAAGGGCGACCCAGACGCCAAGTACTTCTTTCTCCGCCGAGGGTCGGGGAGAAAGCTCGGAGTCAAGAACCGCCCCATTGTGGACCCCTATTGGGAAGCCCATGAGGCCGAGGCATGGCGGAATATTCGGAAGAACTATCGCCGCAAGCTGCGCGGGGAAAGGATCTGAAGGACGCAGCGGCCATGCTTCAGCTTATCGAAACCCAAGCGATGGAAACCGGAACCGCCGAAGGCAAGAAAGGGCAAGCCCATGGGTGAGGTTTACTATTTTCAGGAGGCCCGGGAAAGACAGCCGTCAGTCCGCAACCCCGGGAGCCTGCTCGAGGACCTGGAGGAGACATGCCAGCTTTTTCTGCGTTACCGGGCGTCCTTGATTAACACCCTGGAGCTGGAGCAGCTCCACCCCGAGGACAAAGAAAGGACCGAGCTTATGGAAGGGCTGGTGAAGGTGGGCGTCGTGGAAGGGCTTGCCCGGACCGCCAGGGATCTCGTTAAGCGAGGACAGGAGGAAGCAGCCCGGGAAATCGCCCTTCTCATGGCCGAGGAAATGACCAAAATTTAAGGCTTGAATTTGGGGGACGCTTGAGGTATGCTTGAATCTCTCTAAACATCAGCCGTAAGGAGCCCGCGAAAGTGGCCCGTTTTTTTTTCACATATAGGCGAACACAGCGCCCCCAGGTGTGCGGCAGCCGCAAGGCCCGCGCGGTTCTTTTGGACCGAGAGAGCACCTGGGGGCTTTTCTATTTTTGGAGGATTCGATATGCAGAAGAGAAAAGGTCTTTCGGCAACGGTTAGCATCGCAGCAGGCGAAATCATTCTTCTCAGCGACCTGCTTTTGTCTGCAACCTCGTTTTTGCAGAAGGGGCGAGATTTCGAACTCGATCAAACAGAGGTCAAGGCCCTGGGAGGGTTCTTGGGAGGCATAGGAACCGATCTGGAAACGTGGCTCAAGGCGTTTGATGATCCTCCACCGCACGAGGGTCAGTTCGAGCAGGCGTTAGGGCAAGTTAAGGTGGTCTCCAGGTTGCTTACTTTGTGGGACGGGAACACCTCTGATTTTGACGAAGACATGGCGGAGGCCCTTAGCAGTTTGCTCTCCAGGACGGCGGAGAACCTCTATCAGTGGAATGAGCAGGCTTTTGAGACCGAAGAAAACCAGGTAAGTGAAAAAGCGCCCGCCTGCGATCAGGGAGGCCGTGATCGAAAGACGACTCGAAGGATCATGGAGCGGTTCGAAGGCCTCGAGGTCAATGGCTACGCCGGGAGCTTGCAGTAGAAAGGGCATTTACTGACTACACGGCCATCCTGGGCCTCGGCCCTGCCCCTTGTATGGGCCTGGGGCCTGGGAGGGCGCTCAGGGGCGAAAACGGAGGGTGCCATGCAGAGCACGCAGGAGATACCACGACCGATTGAGGAGATCATGGGAGACCTGGACAGCCTCATCGCTAAGGTGGAGGCTGAACCGCCTCGGGATGAGCGCAGGGAGATCCAGGAGAGGCTCGACGAAATCTTTGACGAGGCCGAGTAGGCCTGGGAGGGCATAGACCGAAGGCGGGGAGGCATTCACCCCGCCTTTTTTTTGGCCTTTATTGGGATCAATTTGGAATTTGGAGGTGGGGAATGCGGTGGGGAAATCTAAAATTTGTTTTGCCTTTGGTTTTTCCCCGCCTTGCAAGTGCCTGTCTTTATTTTGTTTTTCT
>CAZEIA010000247.1:0-4045 GCA_964512335.1 uncultured Desulfobacterales bacterium | reverse complement strand
TCCCGGGATCGGGCCGTCCTGCTTAAGCCTTCCAACCTTCTGGCTATCGTTTGTCTCTTCGGTCTCCCCTTGTTGCTCTATGCATATCTGCCAGTCCGTACGTTGGCCGGGGCGGCCATCACTTGGGGAGATCCGGACACATGGGAGCGGTTCCTGGCACATGTGACAGCCACATCCCACCGACACGGCTATGTGTTCAACCAATCCCTGCAGGAGTATGGATGCAGGGCAGGGCAGGCCATCGTCGAGATCTGGCGCGCCTTCGGGCCCCTGCTCATCCTGGCGTTCTGGGGCTGGTGGAGAATTCGTGAATCCAGGTGGAAAGTGTTTTTCCTTTTGATCATTGTGTTTGATCTGACGTACACAATCTTTCTGAATACGGTCTCTCTTAAGATCACGCCCTTTTCCATGCCCACATGCATCGTCCTGACCATGATGATGGGGATGGGGATCTCGCATGCGTGGTCGTCGGTTCGTTCTCGAGTGTCGAGCCGGGCCTCCATGGACCGTTTAATCCGCGTCGGCCTCTGCGCCCTGCCGGTCATCCCTCTTGCTTCCAATCTGGATCGCTGCAGTCAAGGATGGAACTACACAGCCTATGAACATGCCGTAAACATGTTTCGCACCCTTGACCCTGGAGACACCCTGGTCATGTGCGGGGACAACCATGTGTTTCCTGTTGCTTACGGTCGCATCGTGGAAAGGATGCGGGCTGATGTCCGGCTCTATGACCGGCACAACACCATTTTCAAGCTTCCGGGGATGACAGGGGCAGGACACTCAGAAAGCCGGGATTGGGATTTCAGCAGGATAAAAGCGGAGCAGCTTATTCTGGACTCAAAGGGGAAGGGAACTAATGTCTACTACGCCGTGTTTTCCCCTCATAGCGAGACTCTGCCGAAGGGCACTGTCCTGGTCTCCGCAGGGATTCTGCATAAGGCAATACCTGAGCAGCATGGGAACGCAAGGGCCTTGGCCTTTGATCCATGGGGCTACTACACTTGGGAGAGTATGCAGGAGACCTTTCCCAGGGATTACATGACGCGTGAGATCTGCGCGTTCTACTATTTTTCCAAGGGAAAGCACTTTTTCAGAACGGACAGACCGTTCAGGGGACTCGCTTTTTTTGAGCTGGCCTCAGGGATAGGATATGATGACAAATCGATCCATTCTGAGATGGGCGTATTCTTGACAACTCAAGGGCACTACGAGGCCGCACGCAGAGAACTGGAAATCGCCAATATTCATCATGAAAGCATGCATGTGGTCCATAACAACTGGGGCTACTACTACCAAAAGATCGGCGAATACGACCAAGCGGTAAGCTCTTTTCGGAAGGCCTTGGAGCTTCGTCCACAAAGCATCGGGGATTACAACAATCTCGGCTTCGCACTCTATGAAATAGGGAAGAAAAAAGAGGCCCTGAAGATATTCAGGGAATCCCTCTCCCTGGATCCTGATCAACCGTTGATCGAGCAATTCATCTCGAGCCACTTGGAAGTTCCTTCAAACGGGCCCCAATGAGATGACGGCCTGTGCATTGCAAAGGAGATCGGAAATCGCTTCCGCGGATGAGTCCACTGGGAGAGGGAGTCTGGTCCCCCCGAAAACAACGAAGTCGTGTGGCATACTACAGGACGGAGCATTTTTGAAAAAGGAGATGCAGGGCATGACGCCACGTGAGTGCGGCTCTTCCATCCTCACCCAGTTGCTTCTCATCTCAGCAGCGTGTCTTCTCTATTTTGGGCATGTGCTTTTTGCCGGGAGTGGGCTTTATGGCGGTGATTTCATATTGCAATTCCATCCATGGAAACAGTTTGTTTTCGACCATGTCTGGAAGCATGGATCGCTCCCTTTTTGGAATCCATATCTGCTTTCAGGCACACCGTTTGTGACCAATATCCAGGCATCCGTGTTTTACCCACCCGGAATCCTCTATTATTTTTTCCCTCCACCTTTTGCCTACAGCGTATCAACCTTTTTGCACTGCATGCTGGGCGGGATGGGCATGCTGTGTTTCTTGCGGGCCTTGTCCGTCCAACCTGCAGGCTGGCTCCTTTCAGCATTGATTTTTTCCTTCAGCGGTTATTTTATGGCCCATCTGTTTGCAGGGCACCTGAGCTTTATTCAGACGTATGTCTGGATTCCTTGGGTTTTTCTGGCGTTTCATCGTTTTCAGCAAAATCTCCACCTAACCGATGCCGCGGTCGTTGCTCTGTTATTAGGCCTGCAGATCCTCGGGGGATTTCCTCAGGTAGCCTTTTACACGCTTTTTGCGGTGACCCTGTATGCCATGTTTACCGCGGCCATGCATCTGAAAGATCACCGTCCCCAGATTACGCTCAAGTTCCTCTCAGGAACGGCTCTTTTGATTCTTGCAGCCTTCGCATTGGCAGCAATACAGGTTTTGCCGACCCTGGAATTCACGGGTCTTTCCACCCGTGCCGGAGGGGTCGGTTATGAAATGGCAACCTATGATTCACTTGATCCTGCTGATTTTGTGCGCTTTTTCCTGCCCGAAATATTTGGAAGCCCCATAGAGGAGACCTACTGGCGCAGCAATGAGGTCTGGCACTACTGGGAAACCTGTGCCTATGTGGGTATTCTTCCCCTGTTGCTTATCTTCGTTCGACTTGACTCAAAGGTAACGACGCGGGCAAGGCAGTTCTTTGTCCTCCTGGTTCTGCTTTCCTTGTTCCTGGCCCTGGGCCGGCACAATCCGCTCTATCCCTTCATCGCAAAACTGCCTGGTTTCAGGAGTTTCAGGATTCCTGCACAGATCCTTTTTCTCTATGTGTTCGGTATCTCGGTATTGGCGGGGCTCGGCCTCAGCCAATTGCTGGAAGGAAAGGGGAGATGGAATAAGGCCGTGTACCCGTTTGCGGTCGTTATGGGTGTGCTGCTATTGTCTGGTGTGATCGGAATCCACGGGTTTAGATTTTCTTTTTTCTTTCACCTTTTCCATGAGTTTGCACTGGAACCCGTGGACCCTTCTGTCGCTGCGGGTCTGTTCGAAGAGACTCGAAACAGCATGGAACGGGGAGCTGCATTTTTCATCGTGTCACTGTTCATCCTCGTGTTGTTCCGTCGAGGAAATCTCAGGGGTTCGGTCTTCGGGTGGATCGTCTGCGGGGTTGTTTTTGCAGATCTGTACTTGTTCGGTGCCCCGTTTGTGAAACCGTGGAACCCTGAAGTCCCCGATGGGAAAAGGACCGTGGCCTCCGATTTTCCAAGTTTGCCGACGGAGGGACGGGTCTATACAGCGGGGGGTGGTTTTCACCCGAACGATGGTCTCCTGTACGGGTTTCCGTCCATCACCGGATACGATCCCTTGATCCTCAGGCGGTACGTTCGGTACATGCAAGCCATCAACAGAGAGACTCCGGACGATCACGTGGTCAATTTATCTGTTCTTCGTAATCCGAGGGATCAACGAGCAGGGTTGCTCCGCATTAAGAAGATGATTGTGGGTGATCGGGTTGTCGTATTGGATCGGGTTTTTCCTTACGCCCATATCGTTCACGAGGCATTGTTGATGGAGCCTTCCGCGGCCTTAAGCTATATGGGTAAAAAGGAGTTTGACCCGGCGAATACTGTCCTGCTTGAGCCGGGTGTGGGCGGAAAGGCTTCCCTCTCCGGCCTGAGCGTCCCTGCCCTTGCTGAGAAGACATCCGTTGAAGTCGTTGAATATGGGCCGGATAGGATACGGCTTCGGACCAGGTGCGCCGATCCCGGATATCTCGTCCTCAGCGAGATCCATTATCCCGGCTGGCGGGCGAACGTGGATGGGGACCAAGCCCCGGTTCTTGTGGGGAATTATCTTTTCCGTGTGGTGCCGCTTCAGGCGGGAGATCACGAGGTGGAATTGACCTTCGTGTCATGGCCCTTTCGGATAGGAGCGGGGATTTCCCTGGCAACCCTAATGGCGGTTGGCGGGGTTTTCCTCTATGGCCGCAGAAGGAGAGAGGAGGTCGGGTGAACGGCCCGGGTCGACCTTCAGGCTCTCGAGGACGGGAATAAGGATGTCTTTGGAAGGCGGCATTGT
>CAZEIA010000246.1:0-4099 GCA_964512335.1 uncultured Desulfobacterales bacterium | reverse complement strand
TCAGCTCAGCGTCCTCCGGCATCCATTCAACCGTCTCCGTGTCCCGCTGGATGCTTTTGGCCTGCGCCGTGGAGATGGAAAAACCTTCCTTCGTCAGAAGCGCCATCTCATTGTCGTTCAGGTGAACCACCTGGTTGGTGTACCGCACCATGGCGGAGACATCAGATGCCGCGAAAAACCCATCGTCGCCCACTCCGATGATTAAAGGACTCCCCCGCCGCGCAACCGCCAACTGTCCCGGCGCATGACGATGGATCGCGGCCAGGCCGAATGTCCCTTCCAAGTCACCCATGGTTCGACGGACTGCCTCGGCTAAATCCCCATTAAAAAATCTTGAGATCAGATGGGCCAGGACCTCGGTATCGGTCTCCGACCGAAAGGAGACTCCCTCCTTTATAAGCCGCTTCTTGATCTGAAGGTAATTCTCGATGATGCCGTTGTGCACCACAAAGACGTCTTCTTCCAGGTCGGTCTGTGGATGTGCATTGGTCTCATTCGGCTCACCGTGAGTGGCCCATCGGGTATGTGCGATCCCTGAAGTTCCTTTGATCTCGAGCCCCTGGATCCTGTGCTCCAGTTCCACAATCTTGCCGACGGTGCGGTGCCAGTCGATATGATCTCCATGCTGTACGGCCAGACCCGCAGAGTCGTACCCGCGGTATTCCAGCCGCTTCAACCCTTCGATCAGTATTGGTTGTGCCTTTTCAGTCCCTGTATAGCAAATAATGCCGCACATTATTGTATCCTCCTGTTACCCGACTCAACTCCACACTCCCACTTTTTCATCTCTATTCCCGTTGGTAATAAAAAAAGCCCGTTCCCTCCCGGGTCAAAAGGATTTATCCGTCATTGAGACAGACAAGGGGTAGCCCCTGCACAAGTTCAAGGGCCGTAGTAATGCTCCAGGATATACCGGACAAGACTTCTTGATCGTATACCCAGTTTCTCGCCGTGAACGGCCAGAACCGTGAGGCTGATGGGCTGGCGGCCATCCCGGGGCAACACATACGCGCTCAACCAGTCCAGCTTGTACCGGCCCTCTCTATCGTTGATGGAACCGGTCTTTCCACCGATGTCCAGTTGCTGAAACCCCTTCTTGTTGAGAAGGGTTCGAAATGACTTTCTGGCGGTTCCGTGCACCATGGTATCCGCCATCAGGCCCATCATTTCCAGTGCCGTGGTCTCCATAACGGGCTGCGCAAGGGGTTCAATATCCGCCGTGTAGACCTGCGTCCCTTCGGCGTCCCTGACACTTTTAATCATCCACGGGGTCATCATGACGCCCTTGTTTGCCACCGCAGCCGCTATCATGCAAGCATGGACCGGTGAAATCAGAGTCTCTTTATTGAACCCACATGCGATCTCGGCAAGGCCGAAGTCATCCGATGGAACGCCTATGTAGCTCGGCGGGAGTGGAAGCTCAAACGGGATGAGTTCATTGAACATGAATTTCCGGGCATATTCATCAATGATACTCTCTCCCAGGTGGAAAATACCGAGCTTTCCGAACACCGGGTTTATGGAGCTTGAAAAGGCCCTCTGAAAAGATATCTCATGGGTGTACGGCCCCTTATCGACCATGTTCTCGAGCTGGTTACGATAAAGAGTGTATCTGCGCCCCCGGTAAGTGAGCAACTTTTCAGGGCTGAAGCCCTTGGCCTCGATGGCGGCGGCTGCGGCCACTATCTTTATCAGGCTTGCCGCCGGGTAGTCACTACGGAGACACAGGTTCTCCCTCGGATTAGGTTCACCGTCAGCATAGCTGACCATGGCCAGGATCCGCCCATCAATCGGGCTCATGGCCACCACAGCCGCCTGGTGGGTGAGAGACCGCCTGAGCAGGTTGCCCACATAGGCCTGCAGACCGGGATCCAGGGTGGTCTCCACCAACAGTTCGCGGCCGTTTGCCTCCACACTAAACGACGTGATATCTCCGAACCCTCCAGGGCTGAGCGGCCCCAGAATTTCGGGCAAATCCCGGCGAAAGAGCCGGTAGGGCCCCTCGACTTCATCCTCGGCGGCGGGTCCGGCTCCGGGTTGTTCCGGCGGCTTTACATTAAGGTGGGCGAAGATCCATGGCGCCGAAAGAACCACGGCTGAAAAGAGAAAGAAAAAGAGGACACCATAGAGGCAGAGCACGGGCAGCCTGGATCGAAGGTATCTCCTTTGGGATATCCGCTGCAGTTGCCGCTGATAATCCCGCCAGTTTTTCCCGGAAACGGCGTCTGGACTGATCATAAGGATTCCGGATATATGCGTTCTATTCCCCCCATAAACGGTCGAAGCGCCTCAGGAATGATTACGCTTCCATCCGCCTGCTGGTAGATCTCGAGAATCGCCACGAGGGTCCGTCCCACTGCAAGGCCGGATCCGTTCAGGGTGTGGACGAGGACTGTGCCGCTGGCTCCCTTACGCTTAAACCTGATTCCGGCGCGCCTGGCCTGAAAATCACAGAAATTACTGCACGATGAAATCTCTCTATAGAGGCCTTGCCCCGGAAGCCACACCTCCAGATCATAAGTCTTGGCGGCTGAAAAGCCAAGGTCTCCTGTGCAGAGTGTCACGACGCGGTAAGGCAGTTCCAGCCGTTGCAGGATATCCTCGGCATCCCGTGTCAAGGCCTCAAGCTCCTCCCAGGAGTCCTCCGGCCTCGTAAACTTGACCAGTTCGACCTTGTTGAACTGATGCTGCCGAATCAACCCCCTCGTGTCCTTTCCGTGGGAGCCGGCCTCGGAACGAAAACACGGGGTGTAAGCGGTATAAAATATCGGCAGATCCTCCTCCTCCAGTATCTCGTCCCGGTGGATGTTGGTAACCGGAACTTCAGCCGTGGGGATCAGGTAATAATTCCATCCTTGAATCTTGAACAGATCGTCCTCGAACTTGGGGAGCTGCCCGGTCCCTGTCATGCTGTCGGCATTCACCATAAACGGAGGCAGGATCTCCGTGTAGCCGTGCTCGCGGGTGTGGACCTCGAGCATGAAATTGATGAGGGCCCGTTCCAGACGGGCCCCGGCTCCGCGATAAAGGGCGAACCTCGAGCCCGCAATCTTGGCTGCGCGCGGAAAATCCAGAATGCCGAGATTTTCCCCTATCTCCCAATGGGGCAAGACCTCGAAATCGCGCTCCGGTATGCGGCCCCACGTCCGGACCACAGTGTTGGCGCTTTCGTCGCCGCCCACCGGAACGGACTCATGAGGAAGATTGGGGATCTCATAGAGAACAGGCTCGAATCCCTCCTGGATCCCTGCAAGCCGCTCTTCCTTCTCCTTGATGTCAGCCGATACCTTCTTCATGCCGGCGATCATCTCCGAAGCTTCTTCGCCGATACGTTTTTTCCGGGCGATGTCCTGGCTTACGGTGTTTCGCCTGTGCCGCAGCTCTTCCAGTTCCCTCAGAATAGCCCGCCTCTCCTCGTCCAGCCGTTCAAAGGCCGTGAGATCAACATCAGCCCCCCTGTTTTTCAAGGCCTCCTTGACTTCTGTAAGGTGGGATCTTAGAAATTTGAGGTCCAGCATGGTTGGTGATACTCCTCGACGGCCGCCATTATTGAACACGGGTGAATATCTTACAGCCCCGGTTGCATTACACATGACACTTGGACGGTGTGTACCATGAAAGCATCATTGGGGTCAATTCTTTCATACGTAGAGGGGAACAGACTCGCAGCAAATAAAGACAACACCCGGGCGATGCGTTTGACTTTCTTCACGCAGGCGGTCCCTGTGGTTGGGTATTTCACAGTAAATCAGCAGGTTGCATCAGTCACCCCGGGGCGGCCCGGTCGATAGAAATTGCGGTTCCTTGCAAAGGGTGATATGTATCCCTATCTTAATGATCGGAATGAGCCTTGCCGCCGAACGTATAGGAGGCTTTTTTCGCGGCCGGTGCCCGAAGGCATTGAATTTAATAAGATAAACCAGTTTGTTAGTGCCTTACTCTTGAAAGCCTGTCACAAAAAACAAGAAGTCCAGCAGTGGGATCCGTGGTTCGTGATTCGTGGTTCGTTAACAGAACGGTATTCCAAGGGTTCAGCGTGAAGACACCTGAAACCCGAAACCTCAAGCGAATAAAGCCGGAGCCGGTTGCACCACGCTTG
>CAZEIA010000245.1:1285-4100 GCA_964512335.1 uncultured Desulfobacterales bacterium | reverse complement strand
CCGAACGACTATTATTACTGGGACGTCTTCTGGGCAATGGCCGGGCTTCGCGGGGCCGCCCGCCTGACCGCCCGGTATAGATCCGAAGAACAAGGCAAGATATTGGCGGAAGAGGCTGCTGACCTGGAAAGGGCGGTTTTCACAAGCATAGGCACAAACCCCTCATTCCGGAAAAGAGGGGCGGTCCCGGCGGCACCCTACAGACGGATGGACGCAGGCGCAGTGGGGTCCCTCGTGGCCGACTACCCCCTCCGGCTTGTACCGCCCGGGGACCCCAGGTTTCTGGAGACCGTTGATTTTCTCATGGAAAACTGCTTTTACGAGGGGGCCTTCTTTCAGGACATGATACACTCGGGAATCAACCCCTACCTGACCCTGGCCGTGGCCCAGACCCTCTTGCGGGCGGGAGATATACGATATCGAGACCTTTTTTCGCGCGTAACGGATCTGGCATCTCCCACCGGACAGTGGCCCGAAGCGATACACCCCTGGACCGGCGGCGGGTGCATGGGAGACGGCCAGCACGGGTGGGCCGCAGCCGAATTTATCCAGTTGATCCGCAACCTGTTCGTACGGGAAGAACACGACCGGCTCGTCATAGGATCGGGGATACTTCCTGAATGGATCGAGACAGGTTCTCACCTCTCGTACGGACCTACCCTGACGGCCTTCGGCCGAATCGACGTCCGTCTGGAAAAGGCCAATGATGATCAGATACTCCTTCAGCTTTTCCCCGAATGGCACCAAGCCCCTCCCGCCACAGAGGTCAGGGTACCCGGTTATCGGAGGACAAGAATCACAAACGCGGATGAGCCCGTAATCTTGAAACCGGTCAAGGAGAACACCCCATGAACATCTGCATGTTCACAAATACATACCTTCCCCATGTAGGGGGTGTGGCACGCTCGGTCGAGGCCTTTTCAACGGACCTGGAGCGACTGGGACACCGGGTACTGATCGTGGCCCCCGAGTTTTCCATGAACGAAAAACCCGAAGATAACGGCCTGGAAATCCTGAGGGTCCCGGCCATTCAAAACTTCAACGGCAGCGACTTCTCCGTCCGGATCGCCGTTCCGTTCCTGATCAAAAAGACAGTCGACAAGTTCGACCCGGACATTATCCACAGCCACCACCCCTTCCTGCTGGGCGATGCGGCCATGAGGGTCGCCCGGCGGCGAAAAAGGCCTCTGGTCTTCACACACCACACGCTTTACGAACGATACACCCATTACGTCCCCATGGACTCTCCCGGCATGAAACGTTTTGTCATCAATCTTTCAACCAAGTATGCGAACATGTGCAGTGCCGTTGTCGCGCCAAGCCTGAGCGTTGCCGATCTCATTCGGGAAAGGGGGGTTCAGACCCCCATAACCGACATCCCCACAGGGGTGGACCTCCACTTCTTCGCGTCGGGCCGTGGAGAGGCTTTCCGCTCAGCACACAAGATGCCATGCGACGCAACCGTTCTCGGGCACCTGGGCCGGCTGGCCCCTGAGAAAAACCTGGGCTACCTGGCCGAGGCCGCGGCGAAGTGCATGAAACAGAGGGAAGATCTCTGGTTCCTGGTCGTGGGGGACGGCCCCAGCCGCGCCGGAATCGAAAAGCTCTTTCGCAATGAAGGCCTCGCCTCCCGCCTGGTAGCCCCGGGCCCCTTGACCGGGCAATCGCTTGCCGACGCCTATGCCGCCATGGACCTCTTTGTGTTTTCTTCTACCTCCGAGACCCAGGGTATGGTACTGGCCGAAGCCATGGCCGCTCAAACTCCGGTAGTGGCCCTGGACGCCTCCGGGAGTCGCGAGGTGGTTGAAGACATGAAAAACGGCCGGTTGCTGCCCGACGGGACCACGAGCGGGGATTTCGCCCGCGCAACCCTCAAACTCCTGGACGATCCGGCCGCCCTGGAACAGGCCCGGAAGCATGCGCTCGAGACAGCCCGGTCCCTGGGTCGTCAAGCCTGCGCCGCCCGGCTGGAGTCCCTTTACGAATCGGTGCTTGCTGCAGAAAAACACGCGTCAGATGATCATGAGACCTCCCTGGACCCCTGGGAGGCGCTTCTGGAATCAATCAAGGCCGAGTGGGCTCTGATAAGCGGCAAAACCTCTGCTGCGGTGGACTCCATTATGCCTTCAAAACCGGACTTGACCTGACCGATTCACTGTTTCTGTTTGCGGCTTTGAACCCGAAATGACTTGACACACCCTGTGGCCGACGAGAAAATTTCAGCTTCTCTAACGTTTGCTCCAGCCGGCAATATAGGCCTGTATTCAGATTGGGGCGAATCCGCACCTGCAGGCAATACCGCCTTTGGTCATTGATCAGTGCAAGAACACAGAACAGCAACTCATGGAGGTGCAATGGTTATGGTAATTCCCCGTCCGTTATATTCATTCTTGCTTTCCGTGCTCATTCCGGCCGCGGCAGCCGGCCTCGCACTATGCCTGCCCATATCCTCCATAGCCTCGCAAAAGCCTGCTCCGGCAGTCTTCGAGGAAGTGCTCCTCCCCGATGTCCTCTTCCTGTGCGGCGAACCAGTACCCGTGGAGCGGAGGGAAGTGCGGGAGATGCTGGACCGTGAACTCACCATTTCGGCGTGGAACCAGGCCCAGGTCTTCATGTGGCTCAAGAGGGCTGGACGTTATTTTCCATATATCGAGAAGCGGCTCAAAGAGGAGGGCCTGCCGGACGACCTGAAATATCTGGCCGTAGCTGAAAGTGCACTGATCATGGATATTCGCTCCTCCATGGGGGCCATGGGCCCCTGGCAGTTTATGCCCGGCACGGCCCGGCAAATAGGGCTCCGCTACGACAACATGAT
>CAZEIA010000245.1:0-1185 GCA_964512335.1 uncultured Desulfobacterales bacterium | reverse complement strand
AGCCGCGTTTACAGGTCGATCCCCTGCGATCGCGTGGAGGTGAACTCCAGGGGCATTGTACCCATGGTGGAAGTGGCCGAGGCCATAGGCACGGATGTAAAGATGATCAAGGATCTCAATCCGCATATCCTCGGCTACAACATGCCGCCGGGCCGGTACGTCGTCAACGTCCCCACCGGCCAAGGGGCCCTCCTGGCCAAGGTGGTCGAAAAAATGAGCAGGACATACGCCGGCACGGGCGGAGGTCCCATAACCGGGGGGCTCTACGTGGTGCAGCGGGGCGACACGTTGAGCAGCATATCCAAACGCTCCGGCGTCCCCGTGTCCACCATCAGGTCCCTCAACGGCATACAGGGCTCGCTGATCCGCATAGGGCAGCAGCTCAGATTGCGGCCCTGACCTGCTCACTCACCGATGATCTTCACCAGGACGCGCTTCTTCCGCCGGCCGTCGAACTCGCCGTAGAAGATGCGCTCCCATGTACCGAAATCCAGGCGGCCCTTTGTGACGGCCACTACCACTTCCCTTCCCATAATCTGGCGCTTCATGTGCGCGTCTGCGTTGTCTTCACCTACGTTGTGGCGATACGAAGCCACAGGTTCGTGGGGAGCCAGCCGCTCGAGCCATTCCTCGTAGTCCTGGTGAAGCCCGGACTCGTCGTCGTTGATGAATACGGATGCAGTTATGTGCATGGCGTTGCAAAGGAGAAGGCCTTCTTGAATGCCACTCTCCTTCAGGCACTCCTCCACCTCGGGTGTGATGTTGATAAGCGCGCGCCTGGTAGGCACGTGGAACCAGAGTTCCTTCCGGTAGCTCTTCATGACCTCTCCTTTCCGGAACGAGTCGAATGTCTACGTAAGACTCGAGCTCCTCGTATTAGACAGGGTGTATGCGGAGGCAAACCGCCTGATTCAACTTGTTCTCCAGCGCCCTTTTCCTGCCGCCCTCAAGAGACCGAAGAGCTTCCTGTCTCAGGAAACGCCAGATCCGCCAGGCAGGGAAAGTGATCCGATGGATAACGGCCGTCTTCCAGGTCCCTCAGAATCCTTACATCCTCTACAACGAGACGGCGGGTTGCCAGAATCCAGTCCATTCGAGCGCTCCCGGGAAGGCCCTTGAAACCGTGGTTGGTGTAGGAGGACTCCCCTTCCTCCCGACCCATGCGCCGCCACGTGTCAATCAGGC
>CAZEIA010000244.1:0-4110 GCA_964512335.1 uncultured Desulfobacterales bacterium | reverse complement strand
AATGCCTGCTTGAGGTTCTCGATCTCCGAACCTTTCTTACCGATTACCAGTCCGGGTCTTGCCGTATGGATCCGAACCCGGACCCTCTTGGCGGCTCTCTCAATCTCGATTCGGCTCACTCCGGCCTGGAACAAGCGCTTCTTCAAGAACTTGCGGATGTCGTGATCCTCGTAAACGAAGTTCGCGTAATCCTTTCCCGCGTACCACCTGGAATCCCACGGCCTGTTGATTCCCAGCCGAAAACCGATTGGATGAACTTTCTGACCCAAACCTTTTCCTCCCTCGTATTCGACGATGTTCCGTGCCGGCCGTGGGCAATTCCCTTGTGCGCCGCGGCTACCGGCTATGGGCTACTCCCCGGCAAGTACTACGGTCAAATGGCTCGATCTCTTTCGAATCCTTGTGGCCCTTCCCTGGGCTCGCGGCCGGAAACGCTTGAGCGTCGGCCCCTCGTCCGCATAAACGCGTTTGATGTACAGGCTGTCCACATCAAGACTGGTGTTCTCTTCCGCGTTGGCCACGGCGGACTGAATAACCTTTTTCAAGAGGAAAGCCCCCTTCTGGGGGGCGAATGCGAGGACGTTCATAGCGTCTTCGACCCTTTTGCCCCTGACCTGGTCCATTACCAAGCGGACTTTCCTGGGCGATATCCTCACGAACTTTGCTACTGCCTTGACTTCCATATCTATTCCACCCTGATCGGTACCGTTCGTTTGGGCGGCTCCAACGCCGCCCCCGGCGTATCAGTGAAGGTCTTGGTCAACAACTATTTCCTGCCGCCCTTAAGCCTGCTCTTCTTGTCACCCGCGTGCCCGAAGAAAGTCCTTGTGGGTGAAAATTCTCCCAGCTTGTGTCCCACCATGTCTTCGGAAACAAAGACGGGGATGAACTTTTTCCCGTTGTGGACCGCGAACGTCAGCCCCACGAACTCGGGTAGAATGGTCGATCTCCTGGACCACGTCTTGATGATCTTCCTGCTTCTCGTTTCCTGCGCGTTGAGCGCCTTCTTCAAGAGGTGGTCGTCTACAAAGGGGCCTTTTTTCAATGAACGGGGCAAAGCCTGTCCTCCATTTCACCGGCTCGGATAAGGCTCCGAGAGTGTTATCGTTTCCTTCGCTTCACTATCATGCTGTCACTCGGTTTCCTGCCGCGGGTCTTGTACCCCTTGGTGGGGACGCCCCAGGGCGTAACAGGATGTCGTCCTCCGGAGGATTTACCTTCCCCGCCGCCATGGGGATGATCCACGGGATTCATAACCACACCCCGCACTCGAGGCCGCATACCCTTCCATCGATTCCGCCCGGCCTTACCGACGCTTGCGTTCTCGTGCTCCAGGTTACCAACCTGCCCCACGGTCGCTCTGCACCGGAGTGCTACCATGCGCACTTCTCCGGAAGGCAGGCGAAGCTGGGCGTACTTGCCCTCCTTGGCCATCAACTGTGCATAGCCCCCGGCACTGCGGACTATTTTGCCACCCTGCCCGGGGTTGAGCTCCACATTGTGCACGTGGGTCCCCAATGGAATTTTTTCAAGCGGTGCGGCGTTTCCGATCTTCACCTCGATGGATTCGCCGGACACGATCTCGTCTCCGACTTTAAGGCCCACCGGAGCGAGTATATAGCGCTTCTCCCCGTCCAGATAATGTAAAAGGGCGATATTGGCCGAACGGTTCGGGTCGTATTCTATGGACGCCACGCGGGCCGTGATGTCGTCCTTGTTCCTCTTGAAATCTATGACCCTGTAAAGCCTTCGGTGCCCGCCGCCTCGATGCCGGGCGGTCATCCTCCCCAGGTTGTTCCTTCCGCCGGACTTTCGAAGGGACTCCACAAGGCTTCGCTCAGGCCGCTTCCGGGTGACGTCCTTAAAGGTGGGGCTGGTGTAAAAACGCCTGCCGGGTGATGTTGGTTTGTGACTCTTAAGTGCCATTTCAGACTCCGGATTCCCTCTCTTTAAAGCCGCCCTCAAACCCCGTCCGGCCGGCTTGTCAGTGGTCCGGGGCCGGGGGAAGGTTCAGCGCCTTATCAGACTCCTTCGAAGAATTCGATACTCTCACCGGGGGCGAGTTTCACCACGGCCTTTTTCCAGTCCGCCCTTTTTCCGATATTACGTCCGACCCTACGCTTCTTACCGGTCATGTTCGAGGTCTTGACTGAGACCACCTTTGTCTTGAGAAGCGCCTCGACGGCCCGGCGGATCTCGATCTTGTTGGCGTTCCGGTCCACCTTGAAGGCCATCTGGTTGCTGGTCTCCTTCTGCAGACTGCTCTTCTCCGTGATATGGGGCTCCCGGATGACTTCGTGGATGTTCATCGGTTAACCAACGCCTCCTGAATTTTTTCGATGGCGGGCTCCACCACGAAAAGGTGTTCATAGTTGAGCACGTCATACACATTCAGGCCTTCGCAGCGAAGCACCTTCATGCGAGGTACGTTCCTGGCGGATTTCTCCAGCATTCCGTTCAGTTCAGGCGTCACGATCAGGGCCTTTTCCGCATCAAAGGCCCTCATGACACTGACGAATTCCTTGGTCTTGATTTCGGCAAGATCGAATTTGTCGAGAACGACCAGTTTTTCATTCTGAAACTTGTCGCTCAAGGCCATTCGGAGGGCCGCCTTCCTCACCTTCTTGGACACCTTGCGATCATATTTACGTGGAGCCGGCCCGAAAGCCACGCCTCCACCCCTTCTTGTCGGGGAAGAGGAGGATCCCACTCGGGCCCTTCCCGTGCCCTTTTGCCTCCAAAGCTTGGTCCCCGAAGCCTTGACGTCGGAACGGCCCTTTACCGCGGCGGTTCCGCTCCGCCGCTTGAGGAGTTGACTTACCACCACCTCGTGAAGCACATGGGGCTTTACAGTCACATTGAAGATTCCCTCGTCCAACTCAAGCTGGGAGGTCTTCTCCTTGCTCATATTATATACGTCGATCGTCGCCATATCGGTCACACGCTTGGTTTTTTAGCGGTTTAAAGCCTGTCTCCGTGAAAAGCGGAGACTCACAGGCGCCCTGAAATCACTTGGACGCCGGCTTGCTGATTTCAACGATGCCTTCCCGGCTTCCCGGAATGGCACCCATGATGGCGATAACGCCCAGATCAGGTCGCACATCCACCACCTTAAGGTTCTTGACGGTCGTCTTCTGGTTTCCCATCCTTCCAGGCATCTTCTTTCCCTTGAACACGCGGCCGGGAGTGGCGCTGGCTCCAATGGAACCCGGGACCCTATGGGAACGACATCCATGGGTGGCCTTGCCCCCGGAAAAACCCCATCGTTTTATGACACCCGCAAATCCGCGCCCCTTGCTCTTTGCGCAGACGCGAACAGTGTCGCCGATGGAAAAGAGTTCGGTCCCGATCTCCTGGCCCAGTTCAAAGGCTCCGGCGTCTTCCACCCGGATCTCCCGCAGGTGCTTGAAACAACCCTTTCCGGCTTTAGTAAAGTGACCTCGAACCGGCTTGTTGACACGGCTTTCTTTTTGGGGTCCGAATCCCACCTGAATGGCTTCGTATCCGTCCTTATCAGCCGTCTTCTTCTGGATGACCACACAGGGGCCTGCCTTGACGATCGTCACCGGGGCACTTTCCCCTTCTCCCAGGAAGTACCGGGTCATTCCCATCTTGATTCCAAAGAGTGTATTTACCATAATCGTCCAGCCCCTCTTCGTCACCCTTACAGTTTGATCTCCACGTCCACACCGGCAGCAAGGTCCAGCTTCATAAGGGCGTCCACGGTCTGCTGGGTAGGTTCGAGGATATCGAGGAGCCGCTTGTGTGTCCTGATCTCGAACTGCTCCCTCGATTTCTTGTCAACATGAGGGGATCTCAGCACGCAGTATTTGTTGATAGCCGTGGGAAGAGGAATAGGCCCTGCTACTTTGGCTCCTGTCTCTCTTGCCGTCTG
This sequence comes from uncultured Desulfobacterales bacterium, assembly GCA_964512335.1. Classification (GTDB taxonomy): domain Bacteria; phylum Desulfobacterota; class DSM-4660; order Desulfatiglandales; family HGW-15; genus JAIPEI01. Next base: position 215 of record CAZEIA010000244.1, on the reverse strand, counting down.
AACAATCTCCAGGGCGGACTGATCAAGCAACTTGTGATCATACGCCTTCAGCCGAATGCGAATTTTCTGATTGGTGATCATCTTGTTAATCATTGCACTTCCTTTTCCTCAACATCGGAGGCGGCCCGCCCTTAAGATCCTGAACCCCGATCGCTCCGGCTTCGCTACTCAATAATTTCGGAGATGACCCCGGCTCCCACTGTCCGGCCGCCTTC